>NZ_FUWU01000006.1 GCF_900167415.1 Fibrobacter intestinalis
CCCCTCTTCTCGGGTCCTCGTCCCTTTCTGAATGCAAAAGAGCACCGAATAAATCGGTGCTCTTTAGAGCGGGAAAAGGGACTCGGACCCTCGACCCCGACCTTGGCAAGGTCGTGCTCTACCAACTGAGCTATTCCCGCGAGGACACCGCAATTATAGATAAAAAAAATAAGACTGTCAAGGTGTAAAAGAGAAAAAATGAAAGCTATATTCCGATTTGATGAACGGGCTCTACATCCATATTCCTTTTTGCACGAAAATCTGCGGGTATTGCGACTTTGCTACTATTGCGGGTTCGGCGAGGCTTTTTGGCGAATATGTCGATTTGCTTTTGCGGGAAGCGGAACGCCGTTTTGGGGAAAATCCGCATTTTATTCGGCATCTGGAAACCGCTTATTTTGGTGGCGGGACGCCGTCCGTTTTACCGCCTAGGGAGTTTGAACGGCTTGTGCTTGGCTTGGAATCTCTGGGGGTGGATTTTCGGCATTTGCAAGAAGTCGATTGGGAATGCAATCCGGATTCGGCGACGGATGAAAACTTGCAGGCGGCGATATCTTTGGGGGTGAACCGCATCAGTCTTGGTGTGCAGACTTTTGACAATGAGCTTTTGAAAGCCATCGGGAGACGAGGAACGGCGGAACAGGCGCGTGATGCCTTGCGGAGAATTCTTCGGTTGCCGGATTTATCGGGAAAAAAGATTCGAAGTTCGGCGGATTTGATGTTCTGGCTGCCGGGGCAAACGCTGGCGGGCTTTGAACGGGATGTTCGGGAACTGGCGGAAACGGGAATCGGGCACGTCAGCTTTTACGGTCTGACTTTGAATCCGCGGACTGTGCTGGGAATGCGTTTTGAACAGGGAAAAATTTCTTTGGACGAGGATCTTTACGCCCAAATGTATCGTTCGGGAGTTCAGATTTTGCAGGATTACGGGCTGGAACGTTATGAGGTTTCCAATTTTGCGAAACGGGGCGAGGAAAGCCTGCACAACCGCAATTATTGGCGACGCGGGGAATATCTGGGGCTTGGTCCCGGCGCTCACAGTTTTCGAGGCAATCAAAGGCTGGCGGCTCCCTCTCGCTATCTCGAATGGAAAAAATGGGTACTTGCCGGTTGTCTCGAATCGAAAATGGAAATCGATAGGCTTGGGAAAAAGGAACGGCTTTGTGAAAAAATTTGGCTTTCTTTAAGAACCCGGGAAGGCTTGGACTTGCAAGTGCTTGATTCCGAAGAAGATATGCAAATTTCATGCCAAAAAATAGAAAAGTGGGCTCGCAAGGGATACTTGCAAAAAAGCGGAACGAAAATTTCCCTTTGCGGAGATGGCTGGCTTTGGATGGATTCCGTTGTCGAAGATCTGATTCCTTAAAGATTTGGGCGAATTTTATCAATTTTTGAAAATTTCGGTATTCAATCGGGGATATTCCCACTTGGAGCATAGTAAAATCTTTATTTTGGCTTGCCTTCGGATTTTTTACATTTATGGATGTATTTTTAGTCAAGAAAGTGTCACAGATCACCATTATTTTGTGAAGATTGAATCATGATACGCTCGATTCTTGCATCTGCGCCATCTTTGGCTTTTGGCATCGTCCTTCTGGCGACGATGGTTTTGCAAGCTGCGCCCGTATGTCCTGAAAATGGAAAGTGCAAATATTATTCCATTTACACCTCTCCGATTTCATATCTTTGGAAAACGGCGGAAGGCTTTGAATCCATTCCGGATAGCGCGATTAAAGGGGCGTTTTTTTACACCTATGCGCCGAATGATACGCTGATTTTAAATCCTTGCAGCAAGGATTATGCGACGGGAAAAACGACTTGCGATAATTCCGAAACCCTGTCTCACCCGACGGCAAAAGTGGTGGCCGATTCGACGAAAGGCTTTTTTTATACCAAGGCATCCTCCCATTATCCCGCCGAAAATTTGCCGCTTGGAATGGCGGTCGAAGCAAACGGCAAACCGACAATTTTCCGCTATTACACCTTTTATGTCGCCAATTTGGAATTTTCTTACCAAAATGAAGAGAGCGAGCGGGTGGTTGTTTCGCCGGAAACCCTGATATCCTTGCCGGTGGATTCCAGTTTATCCGTGGATGTGCGGGCGGTTATTCCGGTCGGTCCGGATTCCGGGCTAACAGATACGACTATCAATAAGTATGCGTTTTATTTGGAGCCTGTCCGTGGGGCAGAAAATCTGGTGTTCACGACGCCGGCGGGGGACACGACGGATCGCGTTATTTTGGAAAAGGGTGTCGGGCATTTTTCTGTGCGTTCCACCTCTGCGGTTTCGGGAGCGCAGTTTACGGCGAGCGGACTTGTCAATCCCAGTGACAGTTCTTTTTTCGTCCATTCGACTTTTCCGGGAAATTTGACGTTTGAAAATCCGAATTTGCCCAAGTTGGACAGTGCTTTTATTTATGATGCCGACGGCGATGGTATAGGCGACAGCATTATCGCTTATTTTTCGGGCAAGACGGATTCTGTGTCTTGGGACAGTATTTTCTACAACTGGCCGAATGGCGGCTCTTTGAAACAATTTGCGGGCGAATACAATCAGAATGCAAGCTCGACCATCATGGAATTGATGAATGTGAAGACTTCGCTCTCCAAGGATTCCGGCAAAGGCGATTTGAAAGTTTATGTGACGTCTAAACTCAGCGGGTCAAGCGCTCCTCTTTCTTCTCCGATTGTCGATAGAATCGGGCCTGTCATTCAAAAGGTCGCTCTGATTTCTGGAGCGGGCGGTGCGGATGATACGCTGGTTGTGGATTTTAATAAGGACCTGGATACGGCTTTTGAAAAAGGAGCCGCCTTACAGCTTGCCAATGGGGACAAGGTTTTTGTGAAGGCCGTTGCAAAAGACGGAAACCGCTGGACATTTACCGTGGAAAGCGGAATGGTCGCCGTTGGGGATTCGCTGTCCCTTGTGCGTGGACTGGGCGATGTCGGGCTGGTCGCTGCGGATGGGAATGTGCCGGGATTTAATCTGCCTGCCAAAGTCACCAATTCCGGGCGCGTGTATTTTTCAAATGAAAACAACGGCTTCTTTGATACGGATGCAGACGGCAAAATGGATTCGGTTTCTGTCGGTTTTGAAAATCCGATTTCCGAAGAGGATTTGGAGAATTTCCGTTTGCAGTTCTTCTGGAAGGATTCGGCGGGAAACGTCTTGATTATCCAGCCAGAAACAAAGGATTTGACTCTTTCCAAAGACGGTAAGGTGGTTTCGTATAAACTTACAGAAGAAGAAATTGCAAAAGTGCAGCCGAATTTGACATCTATCGATAATGAAGATGAATATGGCTATGCGGCTTTGGAGAATATCTCCGATGTGAATGGCGATACGGTTTCCCTGTATCAGTATTTGCAAATGAACGATCGAATGGCTCCTGTGATTACTTCTACGTTCCTTTCGCCGGAATCCAAGAATAAGAATTCGCCGGACAAATTGACTTTGCGCTTTTCGGAACCTGTGAATGTTTCGGCGATGACGAATCCGAATTTTATCGGATTTGTTGTGGGTGGCGATACGGTTTACTTTGATTTCTCTTTGGCGGATTGGAATGATTCCTGTACGCAGGTTTCTCTCCGTTTGGGATCCGAAGTCAGTCTGCTTTCTCGGGCAAATCCGAACGATTCCTTGTTTATCAATCCGGAGGCGAAGGTTTCGGATTTGAACGGAAATGCGGTCTCGGCGAATACGAAGACAACGAATATTGTCGGCGATCCTCGAGTCCTGATGGAGACCGTTTCGTTGGTCGGAGTGGACAGGGCGGCTTTAAGTGCCGATGGTTCCATTTTTACGGAACGCTTTTTCCCTGCGGGAACTTCGGCTGAAAAGGAAATGGGAAAATCGCTGGGTGTCATGCTGGATGTGGCTTTTGCGACGATTTTTGACGATTCAACGGGAGAATCTCTCGATTTGGAAAAGGTCGGATTGCGTTGGACCATGGACATTTACACGAATATGGGGACGTTTGTGGCTTCGGGCAGCGGTAAAGTGCGTTGCGATGATCCCGGTTTTGAAGGGAATTGCTTTGAAAATGCCAAGCGCCTTTATTTGCGCTGGAATCTGCTTTCCCATGATGGGCGGAAAGCGGGAGTCGGTGCTTATCTCGTGCAATTCTATGTCAAAGTGTATGGGAAAAAGCACTCGTTCACCTACGATAAAATTTTTAAATGGGGAGTTCACGGCGGCAAGCATGGTCTTACGCTGGAGGACTAACCGGAGGATACCGATATGAAAAAGATCGAAAAACTCTTCCTTTCCTTGACGGCGATTCTTTTGGGAACCGCTTTCGCTGTTGCTGCGGACGATGTGGCTATCAACGAACCCTACAACCCGGCGACGGGCATCTGGATTCAGCAGGTGGGTGATCTTTATCCGTCGGCGAGTACCTATGAAACCGTGTACTATACGCGTTATAGTGTGCAGTTGAGCGCAAAGGCGGTGGATTATTATTACGACGGAAACGGTTATCTCAAGCTTTACAACCGTCGCCTGCTTTGTCGCACTCCTGGTGCGGATGGTATCATTCACCATCCCGATGGCGATTTGGTGGTGGCCGGGCAGGATCACAACCAGATTTATAAAATCGACAAGAATGCGGCGGATACTCTTGCCGACAAGTGCATCACGAAGAGGGTCGCTTCGAATGCTTCGTCTTCTACATATCATTTGATGATGAATCCGGACAATACCGTCCTTTGGTCGGCGGGTATTCCGGGAAATCTGATTAGTTATGCGACGGATTCCACAGGAAAACTGGAGAGAATTCGGCAGGTGAAAGTCTATGGCGATGTGAGTAATATTACGACGATTGTCTGGGACAACTCTCAGCAGGCTTATTACACCCGTTCCACGAATATGGGCGAAGGTAAGGATGCTCAATTTGGAAAAATAGTGGACACCCTTTGCAATATCAATGCGAAACCTTGTCCGGCAAATCAGATTACTGGACTCAAAACGCAGGCTTTAATCAAAGGATTGAATGGTGCGCATGGGGCGAGTTTTGACGAGTATTCCAAGACGATTCTTTTGTTCGGCGGCACGCATATCGTGCAAATTGACCCGGCAAAACCGAATGAAGTGGCTGCGGATGTCGATTTGAACAAATATCTTTTCAGTTCTGCAATTCCCAATGCTGTCGGCTGGAATCGCTGGCTTTTGGACCAGGGAACGGCGGACCATAAGGGGCATATTTTTGTCGCGTCCAATTCGGGACATTTGATTTTTGTGGATTACACGTCAAATCCGAATAAACTGATCGACAATAATATTTTGATTCATGTGCAATGGATTGATAATTATCTGGATGATGTGGCTCCGATGGCGGGTGCAGGCTCGGATCGCAAGCCGGCCAACTCGGAAGGGGAAATTCTTCAGTCTTCGGCGTCCCGTTCTTCGGCGACGGTCTATCATGAATCTTCCAGTTCTGGCGCAAAGCTCTCTTCCAGCTCTCAGGGCGGTAGCGGCGGAAAGTCGTCGAGTTCTCAAGGTGGTGGCGGAGGAAAATCCTCCAGCTCTCAGGGCAGTACGGGTGGTAATTCTTCCAGTTCTCAGGGCGGCAGTGGGGATGGTTCCTCCAGCTCTCAAGGAGGCATTGGCGATAATTCTTCGAGTTCCCAGAATGGCGGTGGAGGAAAATCCTCCAGTTCTCAGGGCGGTAGCGGTGAAAATCCTTCAGGCTCTTCTACATCCCAGGGAGGAGATCCGTCTTCTTCGGGTTCTCAAGGCGGTTCTAGTTCTTCCAGCGTGTCGGGTGGAAATGGGGATGATTGGGTTCCGCCTTGGGCTTCGGATTCTTCCTATTCGGGCTTTGAAGACGATGGTTCCGAAGATCAGGGTGGCTCTGATGCTTATCCGACAAATGACAAGCGCGACAAGGGCGACTCTCTGGTATCGAACGGTTCTATTTTGATTCCGTCCTCTTCGGCATCTTCTTCGGATCCGAACACGATTGTCATCAACGGCGGAACTTATGTGACGGATAGCACGACTCACTCTATTCCGCTGCCCAGTTATGGTTCGGACTCCTCTTCGGCTACGGGAAAAGAGCCGGTCAATGTTGGCGATGTCATCCAGATTACTTTGGACGCCAATAAAATCAAGGACTATTTTGGCGATTCGGATTCCATTTATGTGTCGGGAACGGATGGACTTCTGTTTGTCGATCCCACCCATCCGAGTTCCCCCAATTCGAATATCTCTGTCGGCGTTTCGGATAAGGATATTTCCATTTGGGTGACGGCAGATACGACGGTTTCGGTGGGAAGCATTTACTTTACGGATAAAGACGGACATTTGATTATCTTTGACGGCATCAATTTCTACGATCCGATCCCGGCTGCGGAAATCGGCTACATTCAGGATTCGGATGATGATGCGTTCTTGGATTCTCTCGAAATTATTTTGGCAAATTCCATTCCCGAAGGTTTGACGGCAACGGGACTTGCCATTCTCGTGAACGGAGATACTCTGGTGGTAAACAGCGCAATCACGGTATCGGGAAATCGCATCTTTGCCAGTGCGGATGGATTGAAACTCGAAACCGAAAAATTCCCCGATAATGCCGAAGTCCTGATTACTTATACGAGCGATGCGACAGGGGCAAATTATCTCCGTCGGGCGAATTTGTTGCAGCTGGGGTCTCATGTTATCCATCAAGCTTATGCCATCCGGAATAAATCCGGCAGAGATTCTCTCTTTATCGAGTTCAATATCGATATTATCCCGGCTGATTTGAAAAATCCGGAAATGGTCGCTTGGCTGAATGGGCAAGGCTTTAATTTGGACGAAGTGAATGTTTATCTGCCGACAAAGAATACGATTATTCTCGTTGGCGATTCGCTGAAATTGAATGGTGCCACGGATTATGTCACGCTGGCGCCGGGCGCATCCTTTAATAATCTTTCTTTCATCGCTTCGTCGGAATACGATCGTCAGGTTCCTGTGAAGGTCGTGGATCGTTATCCGTCTGCACAGACCGTTGAATATTATGATGTCGATGGCAACGGTGAATTGGATTCCATTGTTGTCCGCTTCTCTTCGGCGGTGACCGCTGAAGAAATGGAAAATTTCTACTTCTCCTTCCCATGGTATAGCTCTCGCGGCCTTCTTATCAATTTGCAGGCCCAACCGAAAAATCTGGTTTTGAGTGCGGACGGAAAGAGTGTCGGCTGGTCGGTGACGAGCAATGTCAAAGTGGCTCCTTATCTGACAAGCGTAAGCCCGGATTTGCCCGCAGCAACTCTTTATACCTATTACAATATCTTCGGCAATTCTTTTGTCTCTTCGGAAGCGATTGTCGTCAGCGATAAAATGGCTCCGGTCATTTCTTCGGCGACTCTCCATTATGGAGAGGATTCCAAGCGGGATACGCTGACGGTTTCTTTCTCGGAGAGCGTGGATTACGCATCGCTGTCGGGTAAGGATTTCTTTGCCTACATTCACAGCAAAGACACGATAGACCTGAATCCTGTGCAGATGATTTGGAATTCGGATGGGAAGAGCGTCCAGTTGATTCTCCGTGAATCGACAGATGGCATCGTTCCGGGCGATTCTCTGTTGATTGTCGCAGGAAAGGATTCCAGGATTGCGGATATTTATGGCAATGAATCCGTTGAAAACGCCTCTCCTGTAGTTATCGGAGGACTCTTGGGCAAAATTGTGGAATCTGTAAACATGGGCTTCTACGATCCGGAACAGTATGTGACGAATACGCTGAACTCGGTTTCGATTTCCTACGTTTCGAATCAGACGCGGACTTCGGATTTGCGCGACGAAGGAACGTTGGGGCACTTGATTTCTTTGGGCGAACGCTTTGTTCCGCAATTGATTGATGGTGCTAAAACGGATGCTGACGGCAATTATGACGAAGCTCTGCTAGACAGTATCGACCCTGCCGATGTGTTTGTGAATTTCAGCGTGAGCTACTTCGATAATCTGGGGCAGTATGTCACGGATACGACCTTTAACATCCCTTGCAACAGTGCCGCGTTCGGAACGGATCAGAATTGCTTGACGACCGACAAAAAAGTATTTGTCAACTGGAATTATAAAGATCACACTGGCCGCCTTGTCGGTTCGGGTGTGTATCTGGTTCAGTTCAAACTGGTCGTGCGCTACAAGCAGAAGAAAATTCAAGAAGAAATGCGTGACAAATGGGGCGTTCGTCGCAAGAAGTCGAAATAATCTAGCTACATTTGCTTTATGCAAATCGGAAAAACAGAAGCCAGACTGAATGCGGAGATCGAAAGGCGCGGCGCACTTTTTGCCGTGCTGCTCGATCCGGACACCTCTGATGATCAAGCATTGTTGCGAGCTGGAAAGTTGGCACTGGAGAATGGAGCCGACCTTCTTCTCGTTGGCGGCTCGTTTATGGGAAACATCAATTTGCCTGCTCAAGTGGCCGCCTTGAAAAAGGAAGTATCTTTGCCGGTGATACTTTTTCCGGGGGGCGCTTCTCAGGTTGTTCCTGGGTTCGACGCGATTCTTTTTACGACTTTGGTCACGGGAAGAAATCCAAATTATCTGATTGATGAACAGGTGCGTGGCGGCGTGCTGGTCCGTTCTTTTGGTCTGGAAGCTATTCCGACTGCCTATGAACTTATCAATAGTGGAAAACGGACCGCTGTGGAGTACATCAGCAATACGGTCCCCGTCCCTGCCGACAAACCGAAACTTTCGATGGTGCATTCTATTGCTGCAGAGTTGATGGGAATGCGCTATGTGTATCTGGAAGCGGGTTCGGGAGCGGAAACCCCTGTTCCTGTCGAGCACATCGCCTACACGCGCAAATCGACGCAGATGAAAATCATTACGGGTGGTGGCATTCGCGAGCCGGAAACGGCGGCGATTCGGGTTGCCGCCGGTGCGCAAATCATCGTGACCGGAACGCTTTGGGAAAAAGTCAAGGATCCGGTGCTGTTGAAAGAATTTGCTGCGGCTATCCACACCAAAGCCTGAAATGGGCCATGGAATTTTACAGCCCGAAAAGGAATCGTTTGGGGGTTGTTTTTTCAGTCTCTCATCGCAGAAATGACTTTTGATTGAAGAAAAAAGTATTTTTGAGTGGAAAGTTTTTTCGGAGATTCTTTATGGATAAGAAAATCATTGTGACCTACATCCTCCGCTTATTTGGCGTTGTCTTTGTTTTGATGTACTTTTTTGGACATCCTCTTTTGAATCGCCTTTTTCCGGGTTTTCCTGTTTCGTCTTTAAATTATTTCTTTTACGCCGGACTTTTGATTTATTTGGTTGGAGCGGTGCTCTATTATTTCTTCAACCGCAAACTTTTGAAGAAAATCGCAAAGGACGACGAGGATTTTAAATGATTCAAGTAGAAAATTTGCAGAAAACGTATCGCTCTGGTTTTTGGATGCGTCCGAAAAAAGCGATTGACGGCGTATCTTTCCACGTTCCGAAAGGTGTTGTCTATGGGTTTATCGGACCCAATGGAGCGGGCAAATCGACGACCATCAAATTATTGACGGGGCTTCTTCGCAAGGATTCCGGGAAAATTCTGGTAGCGGGGCATGAACCGTCCGCTGCGGAATGTCGAAAGCATTTGGGCTATTCACCGGAGCAGCCCTATTTTTACGACTATTTGACGGGGCGCGAATTGATGCGCTTTTACGGGCGGCTTTGCGGTTTGGAAGGAAAACTTTTGGAAGAGCGCATCGCCTGGTCGCTTTCACTGCTGAATGCGGATAAAGACTGGGTGGACAGGCGGCTTCGTACATATTCTAAAGGAATGATGCAGCGGATAGGGATTGCGCAAGCGATTCTTTCTAAACCGGAGCTCCTTGTTCTTGACGAACCGATGAGCGGGCTTGACCCTGTGGGGCGCCGGGATGTTCGGGAAGCGATCCTTTCTCTGAACAAAGAGGGCGTTACAGTTTTTTATTCCAGCCATTTGCTTTCGGATGTGGAATCGATCAGCCATCGGGTTGCCATGATTATCGGGGGCAAAATCGTCCGGGAAGGAACGGTGGACGAAATTACGTCAAATGCGTCGGCAGAGTATCACGTTCATGTCGCCGCCGACATTCCGGATTCGGATTTGCCGGAAGCCGTTTTGCCGCAAGGAACGACTCCGCGGGAATGGATTTGCAAAAATGCAGAAGCTCGCGACCGTTTTTTGGATTTCTGTTTAAAATCGGGACTTGCTGTGGAACGGATTGAACACCAGCGCCCGAATTTGGAAGATGTATTGACCGAGGAGATTGCCCGTGCAGAACATTAGAAATGTGGGAATTATTGCGCTAAATACTTTTCGCGAATCGGTGCGCAATAAAGTGCTGTATAATATTGTCTTTTTGGCGATTGCGCTCGCTTTTTTCAGCATCATTTTAGGAGAATGGTCTGTTTTTGATCGCTCTTACGTCATCAAGTCCACGACGCTCAGCATCATGTCCCTTTCGGGGCTTTTGATTTCCGTGTTTGTCGGGATAAGTCTTGTGCAAAAGGAAATTCAAGGTCGCACGGTCTTGACGCTGCTTTCCAAGCCCATCAGTCGTGGGGTATTTCTTGTAGGCAAGTATTTAGGGCTTCTCGCTGTGATTGCGATTCATCTGGCGTTGCTCACCGTCGTTTATTACATTATCCTCGCTTTGACGCATTCGCATCCGACTCTGTCGCTTTTGTGGGCGGTTTATTTGATTTTCTGTGAAATGGCGATAGTCGTGGCCGTGGCCCTTTTATTTTCCACTTTTTCCAGTCCGGTCCTTTCTGCCCTGTTTACCATCGGCATTTATGTCGCTGGAAGGCTTTCGAACGAATTGATGGAACAGGTTTCCTTTGTGCGGCGAATGGGCGAAATTCAGGGAAGCGAAGGCGTGCTGATGGAAAAGGTAGCCAGTGTGATTCATGCTGTTTTTCCAGGTCTTTACCGCTTTGATATTGCGGCGTATGTTGTTCACAATGTGGCGCTTCCGCCGAATTACATTTTTTGGAATAGTCTTTACGCATTAGGTTATATCGGCGTATTTCTGGCGATTGCCGTTTGGTGGTTTGGGCGGAGGGACTTTGTATGATGACCAAAAATCAAATCATGGCAAAAGTGCTGTTTGCCAATAAATTGGTGACGGAATCGCAGATTCAGGAATACTGGAATAAAGTAGATGCCTCTCACGATTTGGGACAGCTTTTGCTCGCCGCCGGAAAGATTGACCAGAAAACGTATCAGGTTGTTTTGCAGTATGTGCAGCAGCTGGAATCCAAGATGCAGGCCAAGGAGGATGCGAAGCCTGCGCCTGTGTCGTCGGAAACGGCCCGAAAATCCGTATCGCCTGCGCCGCAGACCGAAGAAAAACCTTTGGCCATCGAGGGGAATAATCCTTATGGACAAACGGCTTCGGCGGATGTGCAGATAGAAAAGGTCGCAGGCTTGGAATCGACCAGTATCGCTCCGGTTTTAATGGCATCAGCCGCGGAAAATGAGACGTCGGAAAAGCAGGAGGACGCTCTTCCGAAAAGCTTTGAAATCGAAAACGGGGAAGGAAATGTATCGGTTCCTGAACAGCTGGATGAAAATTGCTCTCTTGTTCAGATTTTAGCGTTCGCAAGAAAATATGGGGCGACCGATGTCTATCTTTCTCCGGCGGCACCGATTGCCATGCGCATTTGCGGCGTGCTGGGCTATGTGGGCGACAAAGCGTGTGAAACGTCCCAACTGTCCGCTTTTCTTTTGGATGCCAAAAAAGGATTTTCCGATGGATACGAACCTGTTGTCGGGTTGGATTTCAGCAAATTGGTCGTGCTTCCCGGAGCTGGTCGCAACCGTTTGACGGTGGCATGGAATGAAACCGTGCCGAGTTTGGCTTTTCGGGTTTTCTCGGCGGATTCTGTTCCTTTGGACTCTCTTTACTTGCCGGAATTTTGCAAAAATTTTTTGAATTTGCGTCAGGGCTTGGTTTTGATTGCGGGACCTTCGGGAAGTGGGCGTTCAACAACTCTTTCCGCTTTTGGAGAGGCGATCGCAAAAAGCCGTTCCGTGTTGATGGAATCCATCGAAAAGCCCATTGAACGGGTTCTTGCAAATACAAACGGCATTACGATTCAAAAAGAAATCGGGCTTCATGTTTCTTCAGGGGTTTCTGCCATTAGAGAGGCGATTCATTCTGGAGTGCAGGTCATTCTTTTTGATCGCTTGGAAACCATCGAAGAACTCTGGGCTCTTTTGCACGCTTCGTCTTCGGGGGCTCTAGTATTTGTCGTTTCGGTGGGAAATTCCATCCACGCTTTGCTTTCCCGATTGCTTTCTGTTTCGGGGGAAAAGGGCTTTGAATTGGCGAATGCGCTTTCTAAAGAACTTCGCGGAATCGTTGTCCAGCATTTGATTCCCGTGATAGACAATCAAGGGTGGGTCCTTGCTGTAGAAGCTTTGCAGGTCTCGCCGTCCGTTGCCGATTTGATTCGGCGCAAGGATTTGACGAAGCTTCCGTCGGCGCTCGCTTCGGCGGGAAACCAAGCGGTTTCTTTGGACGATTCGTTGCAGAATTTGGTGGAATCCGGCTATATTCGCGGCGAAGACGCTTGGATGCGCTCCGTGAATCGTCGGCGTTTTGCCGCTTATCAACCCGCAATTTCCAAGAAGGGATAATGATGGTGAATATCTTGGACAACTGTTTGAACTACGCGCTGCAATCTGGTGCTTCGGATGTTGTTTTGGCGGATGGCTATGTTCCTTCCGTTCGCATTGCCGGTTCCCTTTCTCCTGTCCCCGAAATGGGCAAAATGGCTTTTGGGGATTTGGAAAGCATGCTGGGTTCATTGGAAGGAGAAAGCGGTGTCTTTTGTGGAGGCCCTTGGCAAAATGTGGAATGGCGCGTGCGCTATTCTCGGGAAGCTTTTGGAAAAATGGCGGTTTTGCGCCCGATCGGGGCGGAATCTCCGAATTTGGAATCTTTAAATGCGCCGGCGTCTGTGCAAAGTTTAGTAGGCTGCGAATCCGGCCTGGTACTTTTTGCAGGACCTTCCTGTTGCGGAAAAACGACGACGGCTTCCGCTTACGTTTCGGAAGTTTGCAACAGCCGCGTTTTACGGGCGAGTTTTTTGGACGCGCTTCCCGAATACAAACTTTATTCGGGAGAAAGCCTTGTGCGTCAAAGACGCGCTCGTGTTCCGCTTTCGGAAGAAATTTCCCAATGCGTGCGTTCCGGCTCGGATTTGCTTTGGCTGGGCGACTTGCCTTGCGGGGAATCCTGCATTCCGATGCTTCGCGCAGCAGAGTCCGGCGCTTTGGTTGTCGGCGTATTGGGAGCGGGTTCTGCCGATGACGCATTAACTTATCTGTTGGCTCAAGAAAATGCCGAAAATCGGGAATTGGCTCGGGTTCTTCTTTCGGCAAATCTCAAAGCGATTGTTTCTCAAAGGCTTTTGCTTTCGGCGGATAAAAAATCTTTTGTGCCGGCTTGGGAAGTCGTCTATAACGATGTGAATATCGCCGCCTTAATTGAATCTGGGGAGTATTATAAAATACCGCAAGCGATGAGTTCTGCGGTTTCCGAGGGTTCGCTGACTTTGGACGATTCTCTTTTATCGCTGGTTCAATCGCAGAAAATCACCAAAGAAGAAGCGCGCTTGCATGCGGTGGATTCTTCGCTGTTTTTGGATTGATCCGTTGAAACGCCTCTTTGTCGTCCTGCTGCTTTTTCCGCTGGCGATTCTATTTGCCCAATCGGAAAAGGATTCGCTATCGACTCCTAAAGTGGTTCTTTATTTGGGCGGAGGAGTTTATTCCCCTTGGTATTCTTTAGGCGTGCTTTACGCCATTCGGGATTATAAACTTCCGGTAGATAGCGTTGTCGCCGTTTCGTGGGGGGCGTATGTCGGTGCATTGTGGAGCGCTGGCTATGAACTTGATGCGATTCAACGGATTTTAACGGACTCTTCTTTTGTTTCCCGGATTCTGATCAAGAATAGCGAAGAGGAATCCTTGGCTTCTTTGCCCGTTTCTTTGTCGGGAGAACCTTCGCTGGCATTTCGCTATTCTTTTTTTGGGGATTCTTTGGGGTATGCACATTTCCGTCCCAAAAAGATAGATCCGGATTTTTCATCGGTGGCGCGGACGTTGTTTCGATTGAAAATAGATGAAACACTGAACCGGACGGATTCCAATGTGGTGCCGTTTACCGCCTTGGCCTGCAAAGAGGGACGTTTGCGACCGGCTAGAGTTCAGGAAAGTCTTCCTTTTTCGGTGACTTCCGCTGAAAATTGTCCTACATTCGTCCCTGCCGATTCTTTTTTTGCCGTCTATGTGGCCGCTTATCCGTTGCGAAAAGGGAAGAATGCGGATTCTCCGCAGACAATTGCCGCATTTGAAAACGAACTGGAACAAATTCGAGTGCAAAAGGAAAACCCGAAAAGGAAGTTGGTATTGCTGCGCCCCCACGCTTTTGCCGATGATTCGCCGCTGACTTTGATGCAGACCGGCTATTTGGATGTCGAAAAGAAAATGGGGGAGTTGTCGCCGCTTTTGGCTTGGAGCAAGGAACGCCCTGCCGCACTGGATTCTATCCTTCCCCGATTTCAAATGGATCCATCATTTGAAAATATTCCGTCGGCTTATTATTCCCATGTTTCGTCTTTGTGGAATGCAACCGATACGGGAATGGCCGCGGCCTCCCATTTCCTAGAGCGCATTGCCGAGTCTCCGTTTTATGATTCGGTGCAAGTCGAAATGGATTCTGTCGGGGTTGCTCGGATATCGGCGCAAGCGACTCCGATTCTTGAATTTCGCTTAGGGGGATTCGGTTCGAATATTTTAGGGCCTCTTGCTTATGCCGGGATGGATTTCCGCTATGTGGACCAGTTTGAATATTTGTTCGGCATCGATGGTTTTGTCGGGGAGCATTCGTATGCGGTGCGTCCTTCTTTTCAGCTTCGGGGCTTGTTTGGAGGGCGGGCCGATTTTTCTATCTTTGGAAATGTTTCTAAAATCCGACCGTTGAAAAGTTATTTTTCGGATGAAGAAAAAATTCTCCTTCTCAACGAGATTGAAAGCAATGATCTGACCTTGGCTTTTTCCTTGCAAAATTCTGTAGCCGATTTGGATGTTCGCATTTTGCTGGGAGAGTCGTCGTTCAGAACGGCATTGGATGATGCCGAAAAATTACAGGTGCATTCGCTCTTGCCGGATGTTTCGCTAACGCGTGAACGGGGCGATTTTGAAGAATGGTTTGGGCATAGCGGTTATCGTTTACGGGGCAATTTCGGATGGCGCTCGGTGAATTTGACGGCGGTTGGGTTCGGAGACGCGCCGCTTTACGTTTCTTCGACTCTAGATGCGCAAATGGAATTTGCTCCGCTTCGGTTTTTGGCGTTGGGCTTCGGAGCTTCTGCAGGAATGAATATCCGGCGGGAATCGGGGCATGGCTATGTTTATCCCAAAGAACTGGAAGAATCACCGGAAAACGTCGCCGTTGCGGTGGACAACTGGTATCGCTTGCATCCGGAACTTTCGCCGTGGACGTCTTCTTGGAATTTCGCTTCGACGAGTTCTCATCATTATGCGGCAGTCAGAATGAATGCGGGATTGCATCGCGGAATTTTCGGGGCCTGGATTTTTGCCGCCTACGTGCGGGACTTTGAAGAAAATCCTTATATCGATTTGAAAGCGGATCGCTTGCTCTTGGAACCGCTGCTTCGGATTTCTTACCGGTCTATAGATGTTCGATTCGGCATGAGCAGACTGGTTTCTTTTTCGGATTTTCGGATGCTGAAAAATTTTGACGACTATCATTATTTTTTTCAGGTTGGTACGCGCTGGTAAGGAAAATCCGTTTTCCCTAAAGCCGACGTTCTTCGCTTCTTTGTTACATTTGCTGCAATGCATTTTTTGGGTTCCATTCAAATTTTCCTGCTGCTATTGTCGCTGGTTTTTGCTGGTCGGCTATTTGCTGCGGAGTCCGAAAATGCAGTGGCAGAGAAATTTCAAGACGATGTGCATGTTGAAGAAATTTTGCAGGAGGATCCGCCTCCAAACCGGATCGCGGAAAAAGGTAAAACCGGAGTGCAAAGCATTGACTCGTTGCCGACTTACGAATGGGATTTGGAAACCGAGCATAATTCGCTCGCTTTAACCCTTTTGTTCGGTATTTTTCCGGGGGGCGGGCAGTATTATACGGGGCATTATATCCGCGGAGGATTTCTGACGGCGGTCGAGCTGGCTCTCTCTTACGAAGTTTTTGTAAACAAGAAGGTGCAAAAAAGAAGGCGTTTTAGGCAGGCGAAGGAATTTCAGGATTCCGTTCGGGTCTATACGGATAAAATTTTGAATCGCCGGGACAGTCTTTCTTACTTTCAGGACAAGCGCAATCAGTTTGCAGAAAAAATTCGCACATTCAGCGACCATAAGATCGAAGAGGAGGATCTTCGAAAATCGGAGCTGGCGTGGCTGATAGGTGTTCATGTTTACGGATTGTTCGACGCTTACGGAATTTGGAAGCACAATCAAGGTCGCGATGTGGGCTATCGTCCCGTATCGGGCGCGCTGCTCCGTTCTCTGGTGCCGGGCTGGGGACAGCTTTACAATGGGGAATATGGTAAGGCGGGACTTTTGTACATGGGACTTTTCGGGGCGTCGGTCAGCCTTTTTTCTCGGCAGCACGTGATTAATTATTATCTCGACCGCAAGCATGTATTGGAACAGGAAGATCCTGGACATGCGGACCTTGACGGAATTAACGAACAGATTCTGTATTACCGGAAAAATCGGAACCAGTATATTTGGGGACTCGTTTTAATTTATCTCTATTCGATTGGAGACGCCGTTGTCGATGCGATGATGAGCGATTTCGACAGTCCCGCGCATTTTGCCGTAGGGCCCGATTTCAAAGGCGGACTCGAAGCTTCGTTCACTTTTGACTTTTAACAGAAAATCTAGAGCTTCTGGATGATTTCTGCTAGGGAGTTTTGAGTAATGCCGCCGTAAAGGGTGCGGAAAGTTCCGCGGGGATTGCCATTTTCCAAGTGGATTTTAAAGCGGGTGACCATGGCGTAAGGGAAAGCTCCTTCGATAAAATCGGAATCTGGAACGCCGCAAATCGAATGCTCAATTGAGGCGATAACACCGGCGTGGGTCACAAAAAGAATTTCGGATTCGGTTCCAGAAGAATTTTCTTCATCGAGCAGTTGCCGGATGAATTGATTCACCCGAACGTCTATGTCATGAAAAGATTCGCCTTCCGGAAAGCGGTATCCGCGCAAGTCGGCTTTCCATGCCCGCATTTCTTCTTTGGGGACGGCATCTAGTCGAACATTTTCCCAAGTGCCAAAATTCAATTCATAAAGCGCGTCGGTATATTGAACGGGGAGTTTTATCGCTTCGGCGACTTTTTCGGCCAATTTGCGGCAACGCTGCAAAGGGCTGGAATAAATCCTCTGCGCTCGACAATTTTCACGGAGAACTTGAACTGCCGGAGGATATTCCTCCGTGAATGAGGGAGCTACATCGAAGTCCGAGCGACCGTAACAGACGTCTTTCGGGTTGTAGGGTTTAGTATGTCGCAAGGTCCAAAGAATCATTTGAAAAAAAATTCCGTTCGGAGCCGAAGTAGGCGGTAAAATCAAGAAAAACAAAAATCCCTAGACTACCCTTTCACATAAAAATTCACAAGTCCGTTGCTGCTTTCGCCCTGGCGGGGTGCCCGCAAACAATCATTGATAGGGGTCTAGGGATTCCAAAACATAGAAAAATTTTCCCGAATTTTGGTAAACTAACAGCAGAAATTTTCAAATTGGCGCAAAGACGGGTTTTAGATTTGTTTTGACAGCTTTGCTGTGGGGTTGATATGCGCCATCCGTTAAAATGTACATCTTGAATGCTTACAAAAATTATATATATTGGTAATGAAAAATTCTTCAATTTTTCAAGGGTGGATGTGTCATGATGAATAAAAAATGGAAATCTTTGGTTATGGGACTGGCCCTGCTAGTCTGTGGGGCGAATGCGGAAACGACATTCGGTAAAACGATATTTCCGCTGCGTTTCTATTCGGTGAAGAATCCCGGAGATACCGCGCTTCAGCTGGATGCCTGGAATTTGCTGGTCAAGTACAAGCTGTTTGCCCGTGGTGTCAATGGCGATGGCATTATATTCAAAGGACAGAATGTTTTCATTACGGATTCTGTCGGTTATTCGGGCAGCGCAACCGGCAACTTTAAAATGGGCGGAAATACTAGGCATTTTCTCGGTGGCCCAGTACTTTTTGGCGGTGTTTTTTCTAACGGAGATGGATCGGATACCTTGACGGGACCGGTTCGGTTTTTGAAGTCTTTTGATGTTTCTTCCAATGGGCGTGAACAGAACGCCTTTTATGGAAATCTCTGTTTGGACGGCGGTTATAATTCAAATACGGAGGCAGGGCTCAAAGGCAAAATTTTAAGTGCTGCGGAATGTCAATCAACGGATCTCGTTCCCGCAGTGGACACCACTTTGGACGTTCCTACGCTGGATTCCAACGTTCAGAAAACCACAGTCTATCATTCTCCTTTGAATGCGACAAATTCCCAGACTTCGTATATCCATGTTCCGCCTTATTCGGCGACGGATTCCAATTCTTTTAATTACTTTGTCCAATCGATAAATTTTTCCAATAACGGAAAGCTTGTCGTTGTCATGCCTCCGGGCGGGCGTCTAACCAAAATTTTTGTTAAAGAATCGATTGTCGGCCTTGGAGGATCCGACCATAACAATATATCTGTTGCGGAAGCGTCTTCGCTGGATGATTGGAACGCCTCGAATTCGACTTGGAATACGACAAATTTGGTCAGCGTTTCTAATTCCGAGTATCAGGGCAATCTGCTTTTCTATACGCCCAACGACATCCATTTTGGCGCGGGGCAAAAGGCTATTCAGGGAACTTTCATTTCGGGCGGCACGATCAATTTTGCTCAGCATACCAATTTTGCGGGGCAGTTGCTTGCCAAGGTCATTTATATTGATGCGGATTTTTCGGCAAAAGATTTTCGCTATGTGCCTTTTGATCCGCCTGTATTGGATATCGATCCGACGGCGATGGGTTCTGGCGTCTTTTTGGAAAACGGTGTCGCTCAGAATGTTCGAATCACCTTGTCGGATACCCCGATTACTGCAGTCGTTTTCAATTATTGCTTTGTCCTAAGCGATGTTGCGAACAGCAATGCGTCCCTTTTGGCGAACAAAGCGGATTTTGAAACTGCGGGAATGCCGATTTGTACGGTGACAAACGGCGTTGTTTCGGGGGATTCTGGAATTGTGGAGTTCAGTTCGGGAAAAACCGAACCTCGAAAACAGGTTTTGGTGACGCCGAAAAAAGACAATCTGATTGAAGGAAACGAGACTTTTAAATTGTATGTGTTCAATATGAGCGGAGCTGTTTTGAAAGGAAACAAACGCGCCGGGTATTTTTCATTGACAGTCAAAGATGCCGATGTCAATACCGCTCCGCAATTCGATACTTCCTCGTATGAATTTAAGGAAGATGAACACAGTCCCAAGGGCGATTCTGTCGGAGTTGTTCATGCTACGGATAAGCAATCCTCCGACGTGGTGCATTATTATATAGCTTCGGGCGATACGTCGCTTTTTGGCTTGGATGCGGTGACGGGAAAAATCACCTTGAAGAAAAATGTTCTGGATTACGAATCTAAAAAAATCGAATATACCATTTATGTGTATGCAACGGATGGTTCGTTGAATTCGGACACGATTCCTGTTGTGATTCGCGTGCAGGACATTAATGAAAAGCCGACCGCGGTTGACACGTCATTCACGGTGCTGGAAACGGCGGCGAAAGGTTTTGCCTTTGGTGTGATTCTGGCGTCGGACCCTGACACATTGAACAAGGCAAAATTTGGGAATCTCACTTATAAATTGCTGAACGAGACGGGCGCATTTGCCATCGAATCCAAGAGCGGCAAATTCACTTTGAACAGCGCGCTCGATTACGAAGCGAAAAATTCTTATACGGTTTTGGTCGAAGTTTCGGATGCCGGCGGACTTAAGGATACGGCAAAGGTCGTCGTTCGCGTGCAGGATGTGAACGAAAAGCCGACGGTGCGCGATACGGCATTCACGGTGGCGGAAACGGTGGAGAAAGGTTTTGCTTTCGGTGTTATTCAGGCGTCGGATCCAGATATTTCAACTTCGCCTTTCGGTACGCTTTCCTATACATTGCTGAACGAGACGGGCACGTTTGCCATCGAATCCAAGAGCGGCAAATTCACTTTGAACAGCGCGCTCGATTACGAAGCGAAAAATTCTTATACGGTTTTGGTCGAAGTTTCGGATGCCGGCGGACTTAAGGATACGGCAAAGGTCGTCGTTCGCGTGCAGGATGTGAACGAAAAGCCGACGGTGCGCGATACGGCATTCACGGTGGCAGAAAACGCGGAAAAAGGAAAAACGCTTGGCCGGGTCGAAGCTTCGGATCCGGATATACTGACTCCGGCTTTTGGAACCATCTCTTATAAAGTTCTGACAGAGACGAGCGTCTTTGCGGTAGATCCCAGCACGGGAACGGTAACGTTGAAAGGCTCTCTCGATTACGAAGCGAAAAATTCTTATACGGTTTTGGTCGAAGTTTCGGATGCCGGTGGACTCAAGGATACGGCAACGGTCATTGTTCAGGTGCTGAATGTAAATGAAAGGCCTGTGATTCAAAATGTGACTGTTTATATCGATGAAGAATGTCGCGGCTGTGCCGCTTCGACAAATGTGTCTGCCGCCGATCCGGACGGCGATCCTTTGCATTTCTCTGTGCAAAAGGATACCAGCGGTCTTTTCCAAATTGATTCTGTAACGGGAAGAATTTCTTTGAAAAAAGATGAAATTCTGGATTACGAAAAGGATTCGGTATATTCCATTTCAGTTGTTGTTTCGGATCCGGATGGACTCAAAGATACGGCTTCTGTAACGATTCGGGTTCGCAATGTCTTGGAAACAGTGGAAATCACTTATGCGGAATCGGGGGATTCCTGTTGGGTTAAACCGGACACGATTTATACGAATAATCCGAAGACTTACATCAAATGGACGACTCCGAGAGGAGAATTGGACAGCACGGTTGTTGCTAGCGAAGGCAAGAATGTGGTGAAAGTTTCCTATCAGGATGGTTTCGCGCAAGTCGTCATCTTCTTGAGTACGAAAATTCCGGAAGTCTCGGTAAGTGCGTCCAATGATAAAACGGGCGACCCAAGCGGCGTAACTATTGTGGAACAGAAAGATGCTGATGATACCGCCAGTTACATTCGTTCCAATACGGCTCTTGTCACCGTTGTTGTTTCGGATTCTTCGGATGGTAAGGTTGTTCAAAGCGAGTCCGCCTTTAAGGTGGAATTGGACACAGCGACAGTCACAAAATCGCAAATCGAAACTGCGGAAAAGACGGTGGGGAAAGTCACTCTTGTCGATGAATCGGATTTGTCGCCGAGTGTGACCGTAAGCCATTCCGTTGTCGGTACAAATCGCATTCAGGTAAGCTATCTGGATACGACTTCAAAAGGAACAATTGTCAAAGTGTCGTATTGGACGGATGCCGATGGCAAGCGTCTGGTCGATGAAAATGGCGAAGAATTTTACGAAGTCGCCTACACTTACAAAGATATCGATGGAAAACAGGTGACGCTTTCCTATACGGTTGACGCTTTGGGAACAGTGAAAACGGATTCTGATGGAAATGTACTTTACTCGGTCAGCTATACGAAAACGGCAATGGGAGCCGATGTGCATTCTTCTTATGAAGTGCTCATTTCTTATCAGGTTAATTCAAAAGGCGTTCATGTGACGGATTCTGACGGCAATATGATTTACAATGTCGCTTATACGTTCACGAATTCTTACGGCAATTCGGCTACGGCGACTACAGCGATTATTGTGGATACAAATCCGCCAAAGGTTAAAATCCTTTCTCCGGAGAATCTGCTTGTAACGAGCAATGTTTCTGTTGCCGTCAAGTGGGTGGTCAATGATATTGAACAAGACACATTGCAGTATCAGGGCTTAAACGAAGGAAAGAATCTCATTGTTCGGACTTATCGCGATAAGGCTGGAAATGAAACCTCGGACACGGTTGTGGTGATTTTGAAAGCGGGTAAATTGATTAACGTGGAAATGGAAAACACTCTTGTTTCTTCGGATCCGAAGCGGGTCGATAAATTTACGGCAGCTTCAAACAGTGAGCCGGGAACTTCTTTCGCTTTGAGTGTTATGAATGTGAAAACCGGAAAAGAAGAAGAGACTCAGGCGGGTTCTAAAGGCGGAGTTTCTCCGGGTTCATTTAAAGAACCTTATGAGGGACTTTCGGGTGAGCATTTGGGTTCGACACTTCACATTACGGCGCAAGCTCCAGCTGTAGATCAGACGGGAACATCTTCGACTCTTTCGAGTATTTTGGAAAACGGGTATGTTTCTTTGGATAGCGGTGGCGGCTGGAACCGTAAAAAAATAGAAGTCCATGATTTTATAGAAAACCATTGTTCTGTGGATTTCCAAAAAGCCTATGATTCTTTAGGAGCCGCTGCCAGTCTTTATACGACGACAATCCATCTTCGGATTTGGTTCTTCACGACTTTGGGTGACTACGTAAGCGATTACAGCTTTAAACAAAACATCTCTACGGAGCATATCGATGCGACGGGAGGAATCCAGCTGTATTTTGAATTGAAACCGGATGAAGAGGGCTATTTAAAAGCCCAGGATGGACGTAAACTTGGTACGGGAACATACATCTATAAATCGGATGTTAAAATCCGTTCGGTTTTGCAATGCGACTTGCCCGATTTGAAACGCGGCTCTATCCGTCGGGATGACGACAATATCCTCACAAAATGGGGCTATCGACGCCCAGACGTCAAGTAACGTTTTATAACAGCTGGCAGATTTTCTGAACGAAAATCTGCCCGTATTTTTTGAGCTTGAACGAACCGATTCCGGGAATATCGGCAAATTCTTCCATGCAGATGGGCTTTTGGCGTACGATTTCTGAAAGGACTTTGTCGTTGAAAATCATATATGCCGGAACATCTTCTTTTTGGGCCAGTTCCATGCGGATCTGACGCAGTTCTTGAAAAAGAAAATCGTCTTTGCAGGAAGGTCTGGATTTTTCGACGGGAAACGGCTTGGAAAGTTCTTCTTGTTCGCGAATCAATGCCAGTTCAATTTTCCTCTTGCCAAAAAGGATGTCCTTTCCGAAAGGCGTAATGGATAAATGCTGGCTGGGTGCGTAGCTTTTTTCAATGGCTCCCAAATGAATGAGCTGCATCAGATAGGCAGCCCACTTGGCGGTCGGAGTCGTTTTTCCAACTCCAAAAGTTTTTAATGCGTCGTAGTGCTTTTCTAGAATTGCCGCGTGGCGTTTTCCGCAGAGGATATCGATGATGGTTTGAGAGTTCTCTTTTTCGTGGGTGCGAAAAATGGCGGACAAGGCTTTTTGGGCAAGGATGCTTCCGTCAAAACGCTTGGGCGGGTGTTCGCAAATGTCGCAGTTGTTGCAGTCGTGGTCAAAAGTTTCCCCGAAATAGCTCAAGAGAATGCGCCGACGGCAAATGGGGCTTGTCGCATAATGTTCTATGCGGTGCAATTTTTCAATTTGAAGTTCTTGTTCTCCGCTTTCTTCCGCAAATTTGGCCAGCTGAACCATATCGCTGTCGGAATAAAAAAGGAGAGTGTCCGAAGGCATTCCGTCCCGTCCGGCTCTTCCGATTTCCTGGTAATAGCCTTCCATATTTTTGGGAGTGTTGAAGTGGATAACAAAGCGGATGTCGGGCTTGTCGATTCCCATTCCAAAAGCCGTTGTTGCACAGATGATTTGGATGCGGTCGTGCAAAAAATCTTCTTGTATGCGGATGCGTTCTTCGGTTTCCAGGCCGGCGTGGTATGCGGCAACCCGAAAGCCGTTTTGCGAAAGTTCTTTGGCGACGGATTCCGTTCCTCGTCGAGAAAGGCAATAGATGATTCCGGATTCCCTTTTGTGGTTTTGAATGAAACGGATGATTTGCTGTATTTTTTCGCGCTTGCGATAATTGACCTTTACCGCTAAATGGAGATTGGGCCTGTTAAAGCTGGAAAGAATCGTATTTTCTTTAGGGATGGAAAGCTGTTCGAGAATATCATTGCGCGTTGCAGAATCGGCGGTGGCGGTTAGGGCAAGCAGTGGAATCTGGGGAAATTGTGTACGCAGAGCATGCAATTCGGCATATTCGGGGCGAAAATCGTGTCCCCATTGAGAAATGCAATGCGCTTCGTCGATGGCGAATAGCGAAATTTTTATTTTGGGCAGCAGCTGGTGCATTTCAAAATGAATGCGTTCTGGTGAGAGGTAAAGCAATTTTAGCTTGCCTTGTATGGCTTCGCTTCGAATCCGTGCGCTCTCTTCTTTGGAAAGTTGGCTGTTGAGCGCTGCGGCGGCAACTCCGTTTTCTCGCAGGTTGTCCACCTGGTCTTTCATAAGGGCGAGCAAGGGAGAAACCACGATGCAAGTTCCCGGATTTACCAGCGCGGGAATCTGGTAGCAAATCGATTTTCCACCGCCGGTTGGCAAGAGGGCTAGCGTGTCTTTATTTTCAAAAATCTGGCGAATAACGGCTTCTTGCGCAGGACGGAAAGAGGTGAAGCCAAAGATTTCTTTGAGTTGCTTTTGTGCTAAAATCCAACGGTTTTCAGAACGGGTCATTTCAGTTGCCATAAGGTATGTTGAAAGGAGGTGCTTTATTTCTGCCATTTTGCGCAATGGCGGTCTGCTTAAAAAAATGCCGCCTTATATAGAAATATAAGACGGCATTGTGTGTTTGTATTTTTGACGATTAGTGAATTTGGGCGGAAAGCAGCTTTGTGATGGCTTGAACGTATTCTCCCGGATTTTCCAGTTGGGAACCTTCGGCAAGAACCGCTTGTCCATAAAGGGCTTTCGGCCAGTCTTCCAGGGCTTCCTTATTGGCTGTTTTGTCCTTGAGCATTTTGCAAATCGGATGATTCGGATTGATTTCCAGAATGCGCTTGGACTTGGTGACTCCCTGTCCCATGGCGGCCATCATGCGTTCCATGTGGTGGCTCATTGCGGCTTCGTCGGTGACGAGGCAGCAGGGGCTGTCTTTCAGACGGCTGGACACCCGGACTTCCTTGATGTTTGCGTCCAAGATTTTTTGCAATTCGCTGCAAAGATCCTTGTATTCCGCTTTGGAAGCTTCTTCCGACTTTTTTTCCTCTTCGGTCTTTTCGAAATCCACGTCTCCCCGGCTGATGTCGTGGAATTTTTTCCCTTCAAATTCGGTGAGGGCGTTCATCATAAATTCGTCAATCGGATCGGAAAGGAGCAGGACTTCAAAATTCTTGTTCTTGTAGGCTTCGAGAATCGGGCTTGCTGAAATCGCTTCTTTGTTTTCGCCGATGAGGAAGTAGATTTCCTTCTGTTCCTTCGGCATATTTTTCACGTATTCTTCAAGGTTTGTGAACTTGTCGCCGGATTTTGTCGATTTGAAAAGCGTAAGCTTTTTGAGTTCGTCCAAGTGTTCCCAGTTCATGTAGAAGCCTTCCTTGAGAACCATGCCGAGCTCTTTCCACCAGGCTTCGTATTTTTCCCGATTCTGGGTCTGCATTTCGGAAAGTTTGTCGAGAACGTCCTTGATGACGCGTTTGCGAATCGTCGTGATGATTTTGTTCGACTGGAGAATTTCACGGGAGACGTTCAGCGGCAGATCTTCGGAATCGACGACGCCGCGCACAAAGCGGAGCCACGGCGGGAGCAAATCCTTGCAGTCGTCCATGATGAAGACTTTTTTGACATACAGTTTTAGCCCGTTGATGCGGTCGTTCTGCCAGATGTTGAACGGTGCTTTGGAAGGAATATAAGTCAGCGTCCAGAATTCCTGGGAACCTTCGGCGTGGGAGTGCTTCCAGGCCAGAGGCTCGCCGCCTTCGTGGGAAACCGTCGCGTAAAAATCCTTGTATTGCTGTTCGGAAATTTCTTTTTCGCTTTGACGCCAAAGAGCGGGCTTGTCGTTCAGGCGCGTCGGTTCTTTTGTCTCCATTTCGCCTTTGTCGTTTTTCGTCGGCTCGTGGTGCAGGAAAATGCCGTAGGAAACGAACTCGCTGTATTTGCGGACGATGGATTCCACGCTCCATTCCGAGGAAAATTCCTGGAAGTCTTCGCCGTCTTTCAAGTAGAGGGTGATTTTTGTGCCGACTTCCTGCTTGGGCATATCGGAAATTTCGTAGGAACCCGTTCCGTCCGAACTCCAAAGATAGCCGGATTCTTCGCCGGCTTTGCGTGAAAGCACTTCGACTTTGTTTGCGACCATAAAGGCGGAATAAAAGCCGACGCCGAACTGTCCGATTAAATCCACGCTGGATTTGTCGGCGTCTTTCAGATTTTGCACAAAGTGCTTGGTGCCGCTGCGGGCGATGGTGCCGAGACAGCTTATCAGATCTTCCTTGTTCATGCCGATTCCGTTGTCTTCGACGGTCAGCGTTTTGTTGGTGCTGTTTACGGAAAGATCGATTTGCAGCTGGGTGCCGATGGGGAGCAGACTCGCGTCGGAAAGGGAGAGGAAGCGGCGTTTGTCAAGGGCGTCTGCGGCGTTGGAAATCAGCTCGCGGAGAAAGATTTCCTTGTTGCTGTACAAGGAGTGGATCATCAAATGTAGCAGGTCTTGAACTTCGGTTTGAAATTCTTTTTTTTCGGTTGCCATGTTCTAGTGTCTCCATTTTATACGGTGCAGCGTTTCAAAATGAAACATTACGCCGGGTTCTTGTTGATTTCGCGAATGAATATGCAATAACCGTGCCAATCATATTGTTGCTTGGGTGGGCGATTCCCCGGCTTTTCCGTTTTGAAAGCCTGCGCGGGAAAATATTTTTTTGCTTTATCGCGTGAGGCATGCGGAGGGTGGCGCGGGATTTGCCTTGGAAAATTTCGCGCCCAGTGCGAAGCACCGACTGGAAGGTAGCCCGTAGCTCGCCGACCCGCAAGGCGGGGCACGCCCAAGTTTTTTCAAATTTTCATTTCGCCCGATTTTCACCTTGGCAAAAGAATCCATTTGGGAACTTATTTTTTCCAGATGCCGATGATGCTTCGGTTCGGGCGGAGTGTCAGCCAGAATGTCGGGCCGATGAGAATCAGATCGCGGATGAGGGCGGTCCACGCTTCGCTTTTGCTTTGCGCGCCTTCCAGTTCAAAGCAGCCGCAGGTGATTCCTAAATCCAGGGCGAGCGCCCAGGTCAGCGCGATGATGAACGAGACGAACATCCAGAAAATGGCCAGGGCGGATTCCTTGATGAATGGCGTAAAAATCATGGCAAGCCCGAACCACAATTCAAATTGCGGATAGACCAGACCGAAAAAATTGTTGATGAAGTCCGGCAAGAACTGATACTGCGCGACCAGGGTGGCGAATTGCTTGGGATCCTGGATTTTAAAAATGCTCGCGAAGACGAACATGCCGCCGATGCCGATTCGGAACAGGGTTTCCAGACCTTTGATGGTAAAATCCTTGTCCTTTCTGTAGGCGGGGACGACGAACAATATGCCGAGCGCCAGCGAAGCCAATCCAACGTGGATATTGTATTTCCAGATTTTGGGGAATTTTTCAATGAGAAATTCTTTATCGGTAAAAGTCAAAAAGGATTCCGGGAATGCGACTTCGGCGACGGAAACGGCGACAAGAAAAGTGGCAATCAGCAGGAGAGCGGCGGCAAAAATGTGCTTGCGCATTAAAAGCCCTCCGGTTTTTCCATGACTTTCTGCGTGCCAATCCATTCGACGGAGCGATCTTCGCCGACTCGGAAATTGTTGATGATGGCTAGGAGGATGCAGGCGGCTGCAAATATGAAAAGCAGTTTCCAGTTGAAACTTTTGATGTATTGCAGAATTTTTTCTTTCATAGTGTATAATCTATAAAAAGGCGGCCTCTAAAAAATTGCTTTGGTGAAGAAATAGTGATTCGTGTGCTTCGACAGGCTCAGCAACCGTTTGTCGAACTAATCGAAGGGCTGCAACCGATTGGAAAATGAATTTTTAGAGACGCCAAAATAGGCGTGAAAAATCTGTATCAAAGATTTGTTCTATCAAGTTTTCTATAATTTCTGCGGAATCTATAAGAGGTAAAACATGAAAGATTTGCGTTCTAAAAAGACGATTGATGGTCGCGAAATGGCTGGCGCTCGTGCGCTCTGGATTGCGACAGGCACAAAGCCCGAAGAATTTGGAAGACCTGTAATCGCTATTGTAAACAGCTTCACGGAATTTGTTCCGGGGCACGTCCACCTGCGCGAAGTCGGCAAGATTGTCGCCGAGGAGATTCGCAAGGCGGGAGGCATTCCCAAAGAAATGAATACGATTGCCGTGGATGACGGCATTGCAATGGGTCACGGCGGAATGCTCTACAGCCTTCCTTCTCGCGAATTGATTGCGGACAGCGTGGAATACATGGCGAACGCCCACTGTGCGGATGGCCTGGTTTGCATTAGCAATTGCGACAAGGTTACTCCGGGAATGCTGATGGCTTCGATGCGTTTGAATATCCCGGCGGTGTTTGTTTCGGGTGGTCCGATGGAAGCCGGGCATGTCACGCAAAAGGATGGCTCGGACAGGGCTTTGGATTTGATTGACGCCATGATCGATTCTGCGGACGATTCCATTTCCGACGAGGATTCCGCGGCGATTGAAAAAGCGGCTTGCCCCACTTGCGGCAGCTGCTCCGGGATGTTTACCGCCAACTCGATGAATTCCCTGACGGAAGCGATTGGACTTAGCCTGCCCGGAAACGGGACGATTGTGGCGACCAACGCAGAACGGAAAAAACTTTTTGAAGAAGCGGGACGCCGCATTGTGGAACTTTGCCACCGCTATTACGACGAAGACGATGAATCCGTATTGCCACGTTCCATTGCGACAAAGAAGGCGTTTGAAAATGCGATGCGCTTGGATATTGCGATGGGCGGCAGTTCGAATACCGTACTCCATTTGCTCGCCGTGGCTCAGGAAGCACAGGTCGATTTTACGATGAAAGATATCGACCGCCTTTCCCGCAACACGCCGTGCATTTGCAAGGTGGCGCCGACTGTGCACAATATCCACGTGGAAAACGTGAACCGCGCTGGTGGTATTATGGGAATTCTGGCGGAACTGGATCGCATGGGACTGATTCATCGCGACGCGCGGACGGTGCATGCCAAAACGATTGGCGACGCTATTGATCAAAATGACGTGATGAAAAATCCTTCGGAAGAGGTGAAAAATCGCTATCTCGCGGGACCGGGTCGGAAGTTTAACATTTCGGCGTTCTCGCAAAATTTCCATTACGACTCGCTGGATTTGGATAGGGAACATGGCGCCATCCGCGATGGGGCGCACGCTTATTCCAAAGATGGCGGACTTGCGGTTCTTTACGGCAATTTGGCGATTGACGGCTGCATTGTGAAAACCGCGGGAGTTGATGAATCCATTTTGAAGTTTACCGGCCCGGCTATCGTTTTTGAAAGCCAGGAAGAAGCGGTCGAAGGAATTCTCGGGAACAAGGTGAAAGCGGGCGATGTTGTCGTGATCCGTTACGAAGGTCCCAAAGGCGGCCCTGGAATGCAGGAAATGCTTTATCCGACGAGCTATTTGAAAAGTCGCCATTTGGGAAAGAGCTGTGCGCTTTTGACCGATGGGCGTTTTTCGGGCGGAACGAGCGGCCTCTCCATTGGGCATGCTTCTCCCGAAGCGGCGAATAAGGGCAATATCGGGCTTGTCCGGACGGGCGATATGATCGAAATCGATATTCCGAATCGCACGATCAATGTGGGTCTTACCGATGCGGAACTTGCTGACCGCCGAAAAGAAATGGAAGCCCGCGGAGCCAACGCCTGGAAACCGGAAAAGCGAAACCGCCTTGTATCCAAAGCATTGCAGGCTTATGCGAAGATGGCGTCCAGCGCAGACAAAGGAGCCGTTCGCGACATCTCTGGCATTTAGCTTGGCAAAGAATGTGGAAATCGCCCCGTTTTTAACGGGGCGATTTTTATGTATAAAGTGAAAGCGACCGATAATACTTCGTAGCTAGTGATTAGGAAATAGCGGTCAGAAGGAGAGGCTTTCTTGTTCGTGAGCGCACCTCCACCGCTTCGCAGACGATTATCGCGATAGCGTTTTCAGATATTCGTCGATCGCTTTTTTATAGGCTTCGACGCCTTGGGCCAGTCGCTTTGCCATTTCCTGCTGGCCTTTTTCGGAATTCATGTATTTTTCTTCTTCGGGGTTGCTGATAAATCCCAGTTCGACAAGAGTGGCTGGCATGAATGCCCCGACCAGAACCATAAATCCCGCACCGCCGGCACCCGAACCCATTTTAGAAATTTTCCCGCTTTCGTAAGTGTGAATCGCTTTTTCGGTAAAGATGTAGCTTGCGTGTTTGTACTGCTCCAAGCGGGCCTGGATTTTCAGCCAGTCGAGGGGCGAAAGTTCGTCTTTGGTATTTTTATCGCCGTAGGTCTTGGCGACTTTGTTTTCCCGCCGGGCAATCGCGCGGTCTTCTTCGCTTTCTGGGTCGCGCAGCACGTAAATTCGGAATCCCTTTGTTTTTTTCTTGCGTTCCTTGTTGCCGTCGATGGCGTTGCAGTGCAAGCTGATGAAAAGGTCGCCGTTCCATTTGTTCGCCAGTTGCGGACGTTCGGAGAGCTGGATGAATACGTCGGTGCTCCGGGTCAGTTTGACGCTGAATCCTTTGGCGGAAAGTTCTTTTTTCAGTTTTAGGGCGACGGCTAGAACGATGTCCTTTTCCTTTGAAATCAGCCCGATGGCTCCGGGGTCCTTTCCACCGTGTCCGGGATCGATGATGATGGTCTTGACTTCGCGGGATCCGGCGGGTGCGTTCTTTTTCGGGGCGACGGACGTGGATTTGGAGGGCGATTCCGTTTTTGTTTTTGGCGTTGGCGAGGCATTTGCCTTGGCTTGGGCCTCAGGCACTTGCGCTTTTGGGGGCGGCTCGGGTTTTGAAAGAACTTGCTCGGTTTGCGGAGCCGCGGCGGAAGGCGTCTGGACCACTACGCTAGAATTTTCGACGGTTTCTTGGACCGGGATTTTCAGAATTTGATTGGCGGTGTCAAGAAGATAGGCTTTGGAAAAAGCCGCGCTAAAAATGTCGGCGGTTTCTTTGGCCGGAGTCCATACGGCGTCTTCTTCATAAGTGGAAGCTTCGCTCAGCCGGAGCGCTTTCCCGTTGGCGTAGATGTAGGAGAACCCGAGAACGAACGAGCATGAAAAATCTTTGCCCTCGGCTTTGAATCGGCGCAAGGTCGGATCCAGCGTGGCCGTAAGCCCTTCCGCTTTGGAAAGCTCTTCGATGGCGAGCATCCAGACGCCGTTCTTTTTGGCAAGGCGCACACTACCGCCCTCTCCGTAAGAGAAGCCTAAAAGAACGAACAGGGCGAGGACTAGTGCCTTCCACCGGCTTTGACGATTCTCGCGATGGCGAGCTTTTCGTCCCGGGCGATGACGTCCGCACGCTTGTCTCTTTGATCTTTGCCTCGGCATATTCCTATTTCGAGTTTGGCGTATCGTTGTTTAAAATAGAGTTTCAAAGGAATCAGAGTGAGCCCTTTCAGTTCCGTCGCTTTGCGCATCTTTTGGATTTCGGAGACGTGCGCGAGCAATTTGCGCTTGCGCTGGGGTTCGTGCCCGAATCTTTTCGCGAAAAAATATTCGTCGATGTGCGCGCCGACCAGCCAGAGTTCGTTTTTGTCTTTGGAAACTTCGACCCAGGCTTCGCTGAAGCTGCATTTGCCAGCCCGGATGGATTTGATTTCGGAACCGACGAGTACAATGCCGACTTCAAAGCGGCTTTCGATAAAGTAGAGGTGCTGCGCTTTGCGATTGACTATCGTAGGCGTTTTGGGAATATTCTGATTATTGGCCATATCCGTCTTCGTTCTCTATTTTTTCGATAAATTCGCTGTCGGAAGACTTGGAATCGAAAATTTTGTTCAGTTCCCGGCTGGCTTCAAAGACGGGGCGAATCTGGGCTTTGACATCGACGGGTTCACCGGTTCGCGGGTTTCGCGCTTTCCGCGCTCCACGCATCCGGAGTTTGAATCGGCCAAAGCCGCGCAGTTCGATATTTTCCCCGTTGATGAGAGCCTGTGAAATCGCATCCAAAAAATTTTCCACGATAACTTTCGTATCGACTTGCGCTAGACCGACGCGGGAGGCGATCTCTTCCACGATGTCTTTCTTGGTCAAATTGTTTTTGGACGCTTTCATTTTATTTTCCCCAGCCGAACGATTTTTTGCGCTTGTCGGGAACAAGTTGGGAAAGTATCCGTTTCAGTTCCGAAATGCCGTCGCCGGTGATTGCCGAAGTCGAAATGAATTTTTCTTTTTTGGCGGAGAATGCTTTTTCCGCTTTTTCAATTCCCAGATCGGATTTGTTCAGGGCGATGGCGTAGGGCTTTTCGACAAGTTTGGGGTGGAACTTTTTGAGTTCCTTGCGCAGGGTCTGGAAATTTTTCCAGGCGTTTTCGTCAAAGGCGTCGATGACGAAGAGGAGCGCGTAGGTTCTTTCGATGTGTTTCAAAAATTCGTGCCCGAGTCCCTTACCTTCGCTGGCGCCTTCGATAAGGCCCGGAATATCGGCGACGACAAAGCTCCGGGAATTTTCGGCGATGATGCCGAGAATCGGTTCCAGAGTGGTAAAGGGGTAGTCGCCGACTTTGGGGCGGGCACTGGAAATCTTGTTTACCAAGGAGGATTTTCCGGCGTTGGGAAAGCCGACCAGTCCGACATCTGCGACGAGTTTGAGTTCCAGATGGAGTTCCCGGCGTTCGCCGCGTTGCCCTTGGGTCGCTTTTTCGGGCCCCTGGAGTGCGGGAGTTACAAAATGGACATTGCCGAGTCCGCCACGCCCGCCCTTGGCGGCAATCCAGCGCTGGTTCGGTTCTGTAAGATCCGCCAGAATATGCCCGTCGCCGTCCTTGACGAGGGTTCCGCAGGGAACATCGACAATCAGATCTTTGGCGGATTTTCCAGTGCTTTTGGATGGGCCGCCGTCTTCGCCGTTTTTGGCTTTATAGACGTGCAGGTTGCCCATGTCCAAAAGGGTGGTGTATTGCTCGTTCGCCCGCAGGATGACGCTTCCGCCTTTGCCGCCGTCGCCGCCGTCAGGCCCGCCGAGGGGAACGAATTTTTCACGTCGAAAACTGCTGAGCCCGTTTCCGCCCTTGCCGGAACGCACTTCGATGGTCTTTTCGTCTAAAAACATAGGGTAAATGTAGAAAAAATTGTGTTTAGTAGTTCAAGCCGAACGCCCACAGCGGTATGGTGTTGAGAGATCCGTGTTCTATGTCATCTTTGATGACCTAGCCGTTTTCGAGTGATTCCATTTGTTTGTATTTCTTGTTTTTGCCGTCCACTTCAAAAGTCATGCCATCAATCGAAAAATCTGAAACAGGTGAAGATGCCACACGGTTGTTGACTCGCATTAGCGACAGGAATGATGTTTCTCGCGGATTGCCTCTGCCGGGTTTATTTTCGGACTCTGCGAAACAGAGCGTCGGATTGGATAGGTAGATTTTGTCCACTTTTTCTAGGAAGTCATCTTGTCGTCTACGTGACGCAAACGTGAAATGAACCCTGCTTTTTCCATATAGACAAAGTAATCCGATATGGTGCTGCGGTCAACGCCTATGGATCTTCCGAGTTCAAAGAAATTCAGCTTGAATGGAACGCTACGGGCAATGATGTAAAGGAGTCTTTTTCACTTGACGGATCTGGCTGCGTTCATATTTGCGAATGTAGGAATGTCAACTTCTAGAGTTTGATTGACCACGTTGTCGAGACGCGTATAGAAATTGTCTTCGTGAAAAAACGGATAATATCCTGATTTGAGACACTCCATCCATAAGGGAATCGGGCGCTTGATGCTTTCGGGAAGCGAGAATTTGTTCGTGATGATTTTCGATAATGGGACTGGCTTTATTTTTGTATGGAGGGTATAGTTTAGATATTCACGTAACGACAGGAAAGACGGAAATGTGGTTTTAAAATTAAACAACAAGGAGCAACCAATAGAACTTCCACAAATAGTTCCCATCCTGTATTTGGCAAAGTCCTCTTTGAGAATCTTTCAAAACACACATTGAGCGGTTCCGATTTATCGAGTTTTAATCTTACGAAATTCCATTTTTGCTAGACATGGATACATATTTAAAAGCGAGGATCTTAAAGCGTATTTTTCAAAGTTCAATTGGTATATTGGATTCTCTCGGTTCTTATCCAAAACCTATTTGAACAAATCGTCCAGCATGACTTCGCTATTGACGAGACTGGAAGTGTTCGCGTTCAAAATGCCGTAGGTTGTGACGAACGTGTTCACGATTCCTTTGCGGGTGTTTGTTTCTGCTTGGAATTCAGCCATGCGGGAGCGGATTTTGTCTGCGTATTTTGTCGATATGGGGTAGGGGGCTGTGCTGAATTTGATTTCGCAGAGGTTTATCATGCGGTCTGCTCGGTCTATAATCAGGTCAATTTGTACATTCTTGTTTTGAAAGCAGCTGACGCTTGTAAGCATCCCCGAAATTCCAAGCTTTGCTTTAATTTGTTCGCTATGCATGAGGCATAGCGTTTCGAACGTGAGTCCGTGCCATGCGTTTATTGCGGGCGTGTTGAGGCTGTGCGTCCAAAATTGCGAATCCTGAGAACGATTTTCTTCGACAAACTTGAAATAGAAAATGCTGAAAAAGTCGGTGAGGCGGTAGATAATCCCTTTTTTCTTTTTTCCGAATGCGGCAATTCCTTGTATGAAATCGGAGCGTTCCAGATTTAAAAGAATTTTGGTTAGGAATCCTCCTTGCATCTTGCTTGCTTTTAGGATCTCGTCTCGCGTAAGTCCCTTGGGCTTTGATGCCAACAAGCGAACGACTTTCAAATATCGATCGGCAGAACTGAATAAAGCATTGTATAGCTCGTTGAACTCGTTTGCAAGTTGCCCGCCCTTAGTAAAAAACATGGTATCGATATTTTGGGCAAGGCTTTTTTTGAAGTCGATAAGACTGTAGTAATAGGGGACTCCGCCGAAAACCATGTAGGATTCCGCAATTTGGTATCGATCCCAGTTTCCTCCGTTTTTTTTTGCAAAATTCTTCCACTTCGTGCAAGTTGAATGGCCGCAAGTAGATTTTGGCGGTTATTCTGTTATAAAGTCCGCCTTGATTTTCAAATAGGTTTTCTGCCATCCACGATGTAGCGGAACCGTTGGCAATCAAGAATATGTCGTCTCGCAATGCAGTCCAGCCATTCCAAAATGATTCTAGCGCTTTGACAAATTTGGAATTGGGCGTATCAATCCAAGGCATTTCATCCATGAAGATTATCTTTTTGGGAGATTTTCTTGCTTCAAGAATTTGCTCCAGATTGTTGAATGCTTCAAACCAGTCGTTCAGTTTTGGAAGAAATAATGATTTTCCATATTTTTTCAAGGCTTCTGCAAATTTTTGCAACTGTTCGCTTTCATCGAGGTGATGATCTCCGACGTAGCAAAAGTCAAACCGTTCCTTAAAAGTCTGGTTTACAAGGAATGTCTTGCCGATGCGTCGCCTTCCATAGATGATAGCAAATTCCGATTTTGAGGAATTAACGCAGGCTTCTAGCAGTGAAATTTCGTTTGATCGTCCGATGAAATGTTTTTCGCTTATGTTACTAAATCTATGTAAAAAATGGAGATTTGGTAAATAATTTTATAAGAATGATTGCCAAAAGTGTGTAAAAAACTGAGATTTGGTAATCATATCGCCCATGCGTGAACGTAGGAAAAATAGCTGATTGCAAAATTCACAAGAGTCTGTAAAATTTTCTTCAAAATCACCGTGTTTTTATCAACACTCTTGACTTTGTAAAAAAAACATACATTGAAGTGCGAAAATTGAAAAAAGGAGCTGTTATGGCATGGGATTCGATAGAAGCAAAATGCTTGCGTGAAACATCAGAAAAAGATATGCCTGAAAAACCGGGTATTTATAAGTGGTGGGCTACAAAAAAGGCTTTAAAAGAAATTTTGAAGGCTTTAGAACTCGAAAAAGAAAACGATGCGCTTTCCGGCATTGAGCGGAAGGTCGAAAAGGATTTGTATTGCATCTATGTGGGGCAAGCAAAATCCTTGGACGCTCGCCTTAAAGGGAATCATGTAAACGGCAAGGGAAAATCCACATTTCGCAATAGCGTGGAAGCCGTTGTAAAAAAGATTTACGGCGAACAAGATTTAGAAAAGAGAACAAATGATTTTATTGACGGACTAGAGATTGAATGTCGATTGGTTGAGCACGACAAACTGGATAGTGAAGAAACGAAGGAAATTGGGGGAACTTATCTCCGCATTTTCAACCAACAGCATAATGGGGGAAATGACCTAAGAAAAAAGTATGGTATCACCCAAAAAATGACTGATCTTAGGGGTGAAATTTAAACCATCTTCCAAAGGAGATATGATTTATGATGTGGGTTAAATACCAAATTGATGCTTCCATTCCAATGTATGAACAACTGCCTGTTAACACTGAATCGAAAGCTCGTGAAATCCTTCTAGCGAGAAACCCAGGAATAAAACATTGTTCTATAAACAGAACGTTTACAGGGATAAATCCGCCAGAATGGTGGCCAGGTGAAAAAGAAAAAAAAGAAGCGAAACGTCAAGAAGAAAATAGAAGACGTGAAGATGAGCGGAGGACAAGGCGTGACGAGGAGCAACGCAGAGAAGCGAAACGCCAAGAAGAGAACAGAAGACGTGAAGATGAGCGGAGGGCAAGGCGTATTGAGGAACGGCATAAGTCTGAAAATGATAAGCTTCGCCGGGAAATGGAAAACCTCCGTAAAGAAAATAGGGACATAGCAAGAAAGTCACGTCAATCCTCTGGGGAATTTTGGAGTGAAAGTCAATATGAAAATTTTACAGACAGGGCTCGTGATCAAAAGGACGGCATGTATGATAAAATCATGAATTGCGAAACCAATATTTTGACCGCACCGATTAAACTGATTTGTTGGCTTCTCCACGAAATATTTAACCCGCATTCGTTTTTTAGGCAACATATTTTTTCTGTAGTGAACGTGATTCTTGTTCTTGCAGGGTTCCTCGCTTACAAGAATGAAATGATGTTATTTGTCATCTTATGCGCTATTTCAGTGATTGTCAATGGCGTCATAGGAATAAAAACGGATCGTTCCGGCATTGCTTTGCTGATTGTATTGATAGAGGCCGCGATATTTGGTGTTGCTATTTGGATGGCGCAACCGCAATTTTTCAAACAGATTACATTGAAATCAAGTGTAAGTGAACAACAATATAATTCAAGTCAAACGCCTCCAGAGGCGGAGAAGACTGTTGTTGCATCAAAGAATGTTGACGGTCGGCAATCTGCAAATACTATGATGGATTCTCGCGATGGACGTGAATATAAAATTGTAAAAATAGGAAATCAAACTTGGTTCGCTGAAAATTTGAACTATAAAACAAAAAACAGTCATTGTTATCAAAATATTGAAAGCAATTGTAAAAAAAATGGTCGCCTTTATCAGACTTATGAGAAAAACGCTACCAAGAATGTATGCCCTGTCGGTTGGCATGTTCCAAGTTTTGCAGAATGGAAAATGTTGCTGAAAAATGTTGGGTTGAAGCAAAAATGTGAAAATTTTGGATATGAAAATGAAACGGGGAATGAATGCGATTATCTTGAATGGAATAAAGCGACTAAGGTTCTTAATCGAAAGGGCTTTGGGATAATTATGGGTGATGAATTTGGAAGTACCGATTGGACAGTTTTTGTTGCGAATAAAGCTCGCGATAATGTAATTTGCTTTTCTGACCATAACAAAGGTAGTGATAATTGTTTCCAAGATTCAATGGGCGAGTACTATATTCGTTGCGTCATGAACTAACCCTCAGACTGTTTCCATAAAATGGTTACAGATTCAAAAGTGAAAAAATTTATTGCGCCTCTTTGAAGGAGCGTATATAATTCCTAAAATTTTGAAGAGTTGTCAGCGGACAACTGAAAATAGAAGGGAGTTTTCTGGTGTTTGTTGTTGAAAATAATTTATGGGAAAATGCGGAGATTTTTTATGTTTTGGAAATTTATCGTTTTACTTGCCTTCTTTTGTACATTTGCGATGGCGACGCCGCAGATTCGCTTAGAGGGAATGGTTGCAGATTTGGCGGGCTTTCCCATTGAAAACGCCCAAGTTCGTTTAGTGAAAAATCATTTGAATGCTTATACGGATTCCAATGGCTACTTTTTGCTCTTTCAAGAAGAAACGGATGTCTTGCGTCAAAGTAATTTTGCGGTAGAAAATCCTCGTTTAAAACCCGTTTTCAAAGATGGTTTTGTTCGTCTGGGAAATTTTGATTTAAAAGGGCGTTTTGTGCGTTCGTCGTTGGAAATGAAGTTTTTGAACGCCTCCTCCGAATCTTTGCCGCGCTTGTTTTTGAAAACCTCTATTTTTGAAGATTCGCTTGTGGTTTCTAAAGAGGGATTTTTGTCGCAGTCGTTTGTCGTGTCGCAACCGGTGGATTCGCTTTCCATTGTTTTGGATTCTTTGCCGCTGGCGGCTATTTTAAAACGTGGAGCAGGAAGTTCTAATCAAATTGTGGAACAGGGAGCGCCAATTACGGAATATTTTTTTGATTGCCCCAATGCTAAAGAAATAAAAATTACCGGTGTGCCCGCGGGTATTTTGGCCGTCACGGATTCGGTAAAATCGACAATATCGTTTTCGGGAAAAGCGGAAGCGGACACGGGCCTATATGTTTATACGATTCGAGTTGTCGGCGAATATAATGCGGTAGAGCGGCAGGGTTCTTTTCGCATTGTCCAAAAAACAATTCCGAAAATCGTACCGGATGGTTATGCTATGGTGAACGGCGTGACTACAGGCGGCGAGGGAGGGGACACGGTTGAAGTTTCTTCTTTTGCGGATTTCAAGAAGGCGGTTCAGGCGGCGGAAGCCAAGGTCGTTGTCGTCAAGGGAACGGTTAAAACTACAGATGGAGACGGTTACGGTTTGCGCATCGCAGCGAATAAAACTATTATGGGAAAAGACAGTTCGGCAACTATTTATGGCGGGCTTGCCATCACGGGAGTTTCTAATGTCATCATTTACAATTTGAATATTCACGGTACTTACCTGAATCCGGGACCAAGCGATGGCATTGCCGTGAATAATTCGCATCATGTTTTTCTTTCGCACTTGAATATCTGGGATGCGGAAGATGGCAATTTGGATATTACAAATCAATCCAGTTATGTCACAGTCTCTTGGGTGAAATTTTGGTACACCGACAAAAATCATCCGCACCGGTTGAACGCTTTGATTGGCAGCGGCGCCGCGGACCATCCGGAAGATTATGGCAAGTTGAAAGTCACTTATCACCACAACTGGTTCAGCACTCTGGTGAACGAGCGTATGCCGCGCGTGATGTACGGGAACGCCCATATTTTCAATAATTATTATCATGCGCCTGGCAATTTATATTGTATCGGTGTCGGTTCTTACGCATCGGTTCTCATCGAAGGAAATTATTTTAAAGAGGTACAGAGTCCGCATTTGTTTATGTACAATATCTACGCAAATATTGTGGCTCGAAATAATGAATACGACAATGTGACGGGAAATAAAGATGTCGGAGCCTTAGGAGAACGCTACATTACCACGGATCCCTATACTTTGATAGCGACTCCTGTTACTTTGGATTCGGTGCCTTACGAATATGAATTAGACAAAGCCGAAGATGTGCCGCAAAAAGTGATGCAAGGTGCGGGGCCGCATTCGTTGTAATGATTTTGCCGTCGCTAGAATTCAGAGGAATTTCTGCAAAAAAATGGCTAGCGCTTGCTTCTTATGTTTTTCGCTCTGACGTTCTGGGCTGGGATATTTTCAAGGCTGCATAAATCCAAGAGTTCTGAAAGATTTATATCCAGCGCATTGGCGATTTCGATAGGCGTGATAAGCCGGGGATTTCTCGACTCGTTGATGGCATGTGTGATGGTGGATTTTGTAAGGCCGTTTCGGGGCTAGCATATTTTTTTTACGAGCGTTGAAATTCTGGCTGCCGTTTGGTTTTCAAGATGGCGAAACAGATGGATAAAAAAATTCAATGAGCTTGCAAATTCGCAACGAAAAGAATATTTAGATCTTGAAGAATTTTATCCGATAAAGAAAAGTCCGAGAATGCCCACCGTCCAAAGGTAGTAGGCGAAAACGTGGAACTTGCCTTTTTGTACAAAGTTCATCAGCCATTTGAGGGCGATGATGCCAAAGAGGAACGAAACCAGCATTCCGACGAGCAGGGCGAGGGTGAACTCTCCGCTGTCTGCGCATTTTTCCACCAGCGCGGGATTTTCAATAGGGTTGAAAGTCTGGCATTTTAACCATTTTACAAGATCCAGCAGGGCGGCTCCACCGACTGCCGGAATGCTCATGAGAAAGCTGAACTCGCCCGCATATTTTCGATTCACGCCTTGGAATAGCATAGCGCTAATTGTGGAACCGCTGCGGCTGATGCCGGGAATGCAAGCGATGCCTTGAACCGTTCCCGTGACAAGCGCTCGCCACCAGTTCATTTGTACGCCCGTTTCTTCGGGGTGGTTGGCTCCTGTCTTTGCCCATTTGGAGGCGAAGAGAAGCGTTCCTGTAAAAAGAATCGCCACACAAACTGCCCTAGGGTTTTCGAAGAGCGATTCTAGGGCGTCCTTAAATCCAAGACCGATGGCAGCCGTTGGGATAGACGCGAGAACGATGTAGCCCGCTTCCCGGAGCTGCGCAGGATTCCGACGAAGGCAGCCGAGTAGAATGCCGAGAATTTTTTTGCGGAATACGACAAAAATGGACAGCAGGGTTCCCGCGTGAAGCATAATGTCGAAGAACATGCCCGCTTCGTGCATTCCCAGCAGATGTTTGCCGAGAACGAGGTGCCCGGAACTGGAAATAGGAAGAAATTCGGCAAGACCTTGGAGAAGACCTAAAAGAATGGATTCTATCATGGGGACAAAAGTAGAAAATCGGGAAAAGATAGGCCTTATTGGATAAAGAAAATGCGCATTTTTCTATTTTGTATGGATATGAAAAAGATTTTCGTTCTTTTGGCGTTTTTCTGTATGGCGCCCCTGTCTTGGGCGGCGCAGGATTCTCGTTTTGAACAAGGCGCGCGCTTTGAATCCGCCGGGCAATATGAAAAGGCTCTTGGCGAGTATCGGGCGATTTTGGCGGGCGATCCGCACAATGCGCAGGCTTTTTGGGTGGCGGGCAATGTCCGTTTCAAGATGAAGGATTACAAGGGGGCGATTGCCAATTTCCAACTGGCGTATAAATATGCACCGAAAATGGCAGAAGCCTATGAAGGCTCGGCAAAAGCTTATGAAAAGCTGGGGGACAAGGGAAAAGCCGAAGCGGAACGCAAAAAGAATCCAAATTACAAAGGGAAAGAATCTCCTTCGGTAAAAGAAAACGCAAAGGCGGGAACGGACATTTTGGCAAAAACCAAGGCCGCTTTTGAAGCTAAAGATTACAAGGCCGCTTGTGCTGCTGCTCGTGAGGTCTTGACGCAAGAGCCCGGTAATTCTGGGGCATATTATTATGCGGGCGCAGGACGCTATGAACTGGGAGAATTCGACAAGGCCGAGTATAATTTAAAGCGGTCGTTTGGCTATGCGGAATTGGGCTTCAACGCCCACTATTATTTGGCTCTTATTTACAAAAAACAGGGAAAGAAGGATTTGGAAAAAGCCGAGTTGCAGGCTTATATCGGGCTTTCCAAAAACGAGTCGGCGATTGTTCGGGCGAAATCCCGGTTGGCGGAAATTTCCGGTGACGTTTCCGAATCCGTAACCCAAGTTCCAGAAGAAAAAACGGAGACGTCGAAAATCGAATCCGCAAAATCGGAGGAACTTCGGACGTCGTCCGCGGAATTGCCGGAAAAAACGCCTGTCGATTCGGTGAAAAAGAAAGTGCCATCGCCCGAACCGAAGAAAGTTTCAGAAAATCCCATGGAGAGGGCGAACGAAGCGTATCGTCAAGGAGACTACGCCGCCGCTTTGTCGCTTTATCAGGCGTTGCAAAAAAAATACCGGGATGAAAATATGCGGGCCTATCTTCTTTTTCAAATCGGCAATGTCTATCGGATTCGTCGGGATTTTCGTTCGGCGGTGTCCAAGTATCGTGAACTTGTAGAATTGTATCCGAATGGGGAATGGGCTGTGGAAGCGCAGCGCGCCTGGGAAGACGCCGTGTGGCAAGAGAAAAATGCGGAGTTGCTTCCGCGTTAGGGAATAAGCGCATTCCAAAGGCAATCAAATCGTTTTGCGGAAGCGAAGCATCTTGCGGCCAGCGAGAAAAGTTCACTTTGTGAAAAAGAAATTCTCGTTTTGAAAAAAGTTCCCCCTGCGAAAGAATCGGCTCGTTTGAAAAAAGTTCACGCTTTGAAAAACTTTCATTGCGGACATTTCGTGGAGAAGTATATCATCCCCAAAAAAGGACTAGTCCGCTTGGAGCAAAAGCCCTTTTAGATATTGTCCTTCGGGAAAGCTGGTTTTTACAGGATGATCGGCGGGTTGGCCGAAACGTTTGATGATTTGCATTGTCCGGTGTGCGTCCTGGGCTGCGTCGGCGACGATTTTTTGAAAAAGTCCCATTTCCATGAGACCGGAACAGCTGAATGTCGCTAAAATGCCATGCTCGTTCAAAAGTTTTATCGCCAGCAAATTGATGTCTTTGTACCCGCGCGCTCCTTTTTCGAGATGCGCTTTGTTTTCAATGAATTTTGGCGGGTCAAGAACGATAAGGTCGAAGGTCTTCCGGCTGTCTCGGCATTTGCGCAGGTAGGCAAAAACATCCGCTTCGACGAGTTCCACGCGGCTTTTATCAAATCCGTTTTTTTGAATCAGCGAATCGGCAATGTGGAGTGCTTCTTGAGAAACGTCCACTTCGGTAACTAGGCTGGCACCATTTTGCAGGGCGAAAAGCCCGAAGCCGCCCGTGTAAGAAAAACAGTTGAGAACGTGCTTTCCCTGTGCGAATTTTCCAACTGCAAAGCGGGCGTCCCGTTGGTCCAGATAGTATCCGGTCTTGTGTCCATTCCAGATGTCCACGTCAAAACGGATCCCGTTTTCCCGCATTTCAATTGGTGTGCGAGGCACGTCGCCATAGACGATTCCTTTTCGCAAGGGGAGCCCTTCTTTTTCGCGGACGTCGGCATCGCAGCGTTCCAAAATTCCTTTGGCTCCGGTCTTTTCCGCTAGAATTTCATACAATGTCGTGCGAAAATATTCTGCTCCAGCCGAAAGGATTTCGATGGACAGGAAGTCGGCGTATTTATCGACGATGCAGCCCGGAATGCCATCGTTTTCTGCGTGAATCAGGCGGAAAGCCGCCGTTGGATCTTTGACGTCAAAGCCGCGCAAGCGGCGATTTTCAATCGCCCTGTCGATGACGTTTGCAAAGAAATTCCGATCGATGGGAGTGCGCTCCCGGTAAGTCCAAAAACGGGCCCGGATTTGCGAATCGGGAGAGTAGGCGGCGTAGCCCAAAAATTCCCCTTGTGCAGAACGCACTTCGACGGTTTCTCCGGATTGCGGATTACCAATGACATGCTGAATGGCTCCGCTGAAAATCCACGGATGATTTCGGATCGCGGATTTTTCTTTTCCCCGGACGAGAACGATGGCGGGAATTTCTATGCTGGACATTACAGCGAATCCTGAAATTGGTGGAAACTGTCCAAAAGCTCGCTGTAGGAATTTGCCGAATCGAGCTGGGGAAATTTTTCGGTGACGTTGGATGGGGCGAACAGGAACGAACCTTTGTCCGCCGCTAGAAGCATTCCCGTGTCGTTGAAGGAATCGCCTGCGGAAAAGACCTTGAAATTCAGCGATTTTAAAGCTTCGACGGTTTTTCTTTTTTGATCCTGCAAACGTAAATGATAGCCGGTAATCTTGTCGTTTTGAACAATCAGGTTGTGACAGAAAATGGTTGGCAGGTTCATTTTTTTGATGAGCGGGTAGGCGAATTCCTGAAAAGTGTCGGAGAGAATAATGACTTGGGCTTCATCTCGCAGGGTCGCTAAAAATTCCGTGGCGCCATCCAGTAGCGGAAGGCTGCCGATGACTTTTTGAATGTCCGAAAGCTTTAAATGTTCGCGTTCCAAAATGCGGAGACGTCCGCGCATAAGCTCATCGTAATCCTGAATGTCGCGCGTGGTCAGACGCAATTCGGGAATGCCCGTTTTTTCGGCGAAAGCTATCCAGATTTCGGGGGTTAGAACCCCCTCCATATCGAGGGTGACAACACATTGTTTGGTAAACATAGGCGTTCTTATTTTAAAAGGCGGTTGTTGATAATTTCTTGGATTTCGTCCGGAGTGACCACATACTTGTTCCGGCAAAAATCGCAGACGAGTTCCACGTTTTCGCCGCTTTGAATGAGTTCTTGCAAGTCGTCCGTTGGAATGCTGGCAAGCGATGCCAGGGAACGTACTTTGCTGCACGGGCAATAAGGGCGCGGTTCGATTTCGCGGACAATCGTTGTCGGGTATTCGCCGGAGATGGTATTCTGGAGAAGCTCCAGATTGAATCGGTTTCCGTCAAAGAATTCCGAAAAGGGCGGCAACTTGGCAATTTGTTTTTCCAGAACGTCGAGCTCTTCATCGGCAATGTCGGCATAAGGCTCCAAGTAGAATCCGACGGCGTAGTCCAATTTTTGCGGGTTATCCTTGTTCAGGCGGGCCTCGATTCCCACAGCGGATCGCGTTTGCGCCGATTGCAGCATATAGACGGAAAGATTTCTGCCCATGCTTTCGGAAACCGCTTCGATAATGCTTTCCCGCGCCCGTTTTCCGTGTTCGTCCAAAGTGACGACTTCAAAGCGTTGAGGGGAAAGAGCCGGCTCGTATTGCTTATTGTGCAAAATTTCATCTTGCGGAATCATCGCTCGGAAAAGGCCTTGTGGGGTGGAGTCTGCTTCGGCAAAAGAAATGTCCCCGGAAAAAGAAACTTTGACACAGACGGTGCCGGGAAATTTCAGGCTGGACGAAAGAAACAGGGATGCGATAGAGGTTTCCGCCAAAAGCTTTAGTGCTTCTGAGGACGCTCCGTGCATTTTGCCGACTTCTTCGGCGGAATGGGTAATGTCCGCCAGAACAAGGCGAAAGGGAACGTGTGCTCCTGTCGCGCGAATCAGACGGTCTTTTTGAGAATGTTCCATCATATTGTAAATATAGGAAAATGAAAGGGCCGCCCGGTTGGACGGCTTTTGGAGATGGGCTTATCGCAAAATATTTATGCGGTATATTCTTTGAACCATTCGGCAAAGCGGGCGATGCCGTCTTCCAAATTGACGCTGGGTGTGTATCCGATTTCCTGTTCAAGGGCTTCGGTGTCTGCCCAAGTGATTTCCACATCTCCCGGTTGCATAGGAAGCATTGTCTTTTCGGCTTCGTGCCCAAAATTTTTTTCGAGAGTGGCAATGAAATCCATCAGTTTGATGGGTTCTCCGCGTCCGATATTATAAAGGCGATTGAGCGCTTCCGGTTTTTCGGTTCCATTGTAGGCAATGCGGCGGATTCCTTCTACAATGTCGTCGATGTAGGTGAAGTCGCGCATCATGTTGCCGTTGTTGAACACTTTAATCGGGCGGTTGTGCGTAATGGCATCTGCAAAAAGCCACGGAGACATATCAGGACGTCCCCAAGGCCCATAGACGGTAAAGAAGCGAAGGCCCGTCAGGTTCAAGTGAAAAAGATGGTGGTAGGTTTCGGCCATCAGTTCGTTGGAACGCTTGGTGGCGGCGTAAAGGCTGGACGGTTTTTCCACGCGATCCGTGGTGCGAAACGGCGTTTCTGTATTGCGTCCATAGACGCTGGAAGACGAGGCATACACAAGATGCTTGGGCGGAAACGCTCGTGCGCATTCCAGAATATTTAAAAAACCGGTAATATTGGAATCCACATAGCTTTGCGGATTGATGAGGCTGTATCGGACGCCGGCTTGGGCGGCCAGATTGACAACGATGTCGAACCGGTTTTCTTGGAAAAGCCGAAAAACCGTTTCTTTATCGGCCAGACTGCATTCCGTAAAATGAAAACGTTCGGAGGGAATGCGTGCCAATCGGTCGCGCTTGAGTTTTGGGTCGTAGTAGTCGTTCAGGTTGTCGATGCCAAAGACTTCATGACCGTCTTTCAAGAAGGCGAGAACGGTTTCGCAACCGATAAAACCCGCCGCTCCGGTAACAAATACTTTCATGGGAATCCCTTTAGAAACCGATGCCAACCGAGAAGAAGGGACAGGACATTGTGTCAAAGTCCAGCATAAAGGAATGGTCGTCTTCTTTCCAGTTGTGACCGTTGTAAGTGTGGAAATAATAGTGGGTGCTTCGGAATCCGGCGAAAACGGCAAAACGGCGAATGCTCGTCTGCAAGCCTATGCCGCGGACATAACCGAAAATCAGCGGGTTTCTGTAATAATCGTCGTCCAGAATGGAGTAGCCGAACATTCCTCCCAAAAATCCTAGCGCGCGAATCTTGTAGTTTGTGCTGCGGATAAAGGAAAATCCGATTTCAAATCCGCCTTGAAGAAGCAAATTGTCCGCGTTTGTCGATTTCTTCTTGCTGGATTTGTCTTTGGGCGTATAATCTATATCGAAGCGGTTATAGGAAAAAGCGCCAAATAGGGAAATCCAGTTGTTGACGGCGTATTGGCCGGCGACTCCAATTATGTTGGAAATATCAACGTCAACATGGTAGCGCTTTCCTTTGCGCTTCATATGATAGGCGACATTTGCTTTTTTGATAGAGGAAATTTCATAGAGAATGCCGATGCCGAAGGGATGTCTTGTGGAATAATCCGCAGTGTCTATTCCCGCAGTTGCAGAGGAGTCTTTTTCTGGCGAAGCTGTTGAAGTAACATTTATTGAATCGGTATTGCTTTCCGTATTCGCGCGGGCAGAGGAGTCTTTTTCTGGCGAAGCTGTTGAAGCAACATTTATTGAATCGGTATTGCTTTCCGCATTCGCTCCGGCAGAGGAGTCTTTTTCTGGCGAAGCTGTTGAAGCAACATTTATTGAATCGGTACTGTTTTCCGTATTCGCATTAGCTGTGGAGTCTTTTTCGAGCGGAGCTGTTGAAGCAACATTTATTGAATCGGTACTGTTTTCCGTATTCGCACTAGCTGTGGAGTCTTTTTCGAGCGGAGCATTTGAAGCGACATTTATAGAATCGGCACTGTTTTCCGCATTCGCTCCGGCAGTGGAGTCTTTTTCTGCTGGAGTGGGGGAGACGACTTTCACCGAGTCTGGTGGAATAGCATTTGATGAAGTGGGTTCTGCAAAAGCGGAGATGACGCCGAAAATGCTCACGGCGATGGAAATAGAGCCAAAGAAACGATTCAGATAAAACATCGTCCTCTAATTCTACATTTTTTTGGAACTCTTTTTCCAGATTTTTACAAATTTTCGGGAAAAATACTTTTTACTTAAAGAATTGTCGGTTTTAAATCATCGGCGGGCGTCGATAGGGGATTGGCGGTGGTGGCCTCGGTTAGGGCCCTTTGGAAATGAGGCTCTTCTTTGCACGGATTTTTCCAAACGAGGCCGAAATCGTGGAAATAAAGAGAAATTTTTAGAATTTAAGAACAATTTGGTAAAAAATTGTGTATTTTCAAAGGGAATTTTTTTACTGGAGTTTTTATGAAAACAAAAAAAATTTTGGTTCTCGGTGCGTGCGCATTATCTCTGCTTTTTACGGTCGCCTGTTCGGATGAAATGGATCCGAATGATCCCGCTTCTGTCCGCAAGCATTTGACGAAACAGGGAATTCCGTTCACCCCGAATAAATTTATGTCGTATATCGCTCAAAATGATACGGCGGCCATGTCCTTATTTTTGAAGGCGGCTTACGATATCAATTCGACAGATGGAAATGGAAATTCTGCGGTGGCGATTGCGGTGAATAAAGGAAAAGTCGATATTCTCCAGTATTTGATTCAGCATAGTGCCAAGCTGGACGGCACCAACAGCAACGGCAAAACCTATTTGGAAGATGCGATAGAGAACAAGCATCGGGAAGTGGCGCAGCTTCTGATTTCGAAAATGCAGGAATCCGGCGAAATCCAATCCACGGCTCCGGCTGTTGCTTTGGCGGCAAAGACCGGCGATGCGGAAGTTCTGAAAATGCTCGGCGATGCGGGTGCTCCGCTTGAAGTGCGCGGCGCAGATTCGTATTTCCCCATCCATTTGGCGGTGAAGGGCGGCAATTACGATGCGATGGTCTATCTGATTTCCAAGGGTGTCGATGTGAACGCCAAGTGCGGTCAGGGTTATTCTGTCTTGGACTGGGCGAAAAACGAAGGCTACACCCGCTTGATCGCTTACCTGAAAAAGCACGGTGCTAAAAATACGCCTGCCTATATTAAAGAGTTCGGTAAATAACGGTAGCATCGAAGGTGCTTTGAACTTCAAAAACGTCTGGCTCGCTGTCGGGCGTTTTTTGTATCTTTGAATCTATGGCAACTTCTAAAAATTCCTTTTCAAAAAAACGGTTGCGACATATCGCGCTGTTTTGTCTCTTAAAGAGACCGATACATCCAGTATTGCCCGCTTTTCCTTTCTGCCGCTTGGTCTCATGCGATTTTTCTTCACCAAAGTCCTTTTTAAAAATAGCCTTATGAAAAAATGTTTTTTTCTCTGTTTGATCTTCTGCTGCGGAGTGGCTTTTTCCGCAGAAACGCTGGATGGCGTTCGACGCCAGATTCAGACCGTAAACAATGAAACAGCTCGCGAAAAGAAATTGCACGCGGATGAAAAAAAGCGCCACGAGGATTTTATCCGTTCCGGGCGCGAAAAGGTGGTGTCGCTTTCCAACCAGAAAAAAGCGCTGCGCGCCGATATCGATGCGATGAAGGCGGAACTTTCCCGTTTGAATGAAGCGAGAAACAAGTCTTCTGGAGTTTCTCGTTGGTATGATTCGAAAAAGGCGAAGTATGCGCAGGAGCTTGCCGTTGTCATCGAAGAACTCGTTCCGTTTTTTGAATCGGATTTTCCGTATCGGGCAAGTGAAACCGCCGAGAGCTTGCGCGAGATGGCGATGGAGCTAAAGAAGGGCGTGATTGCTCCGGACGATGCTTTGGGAAGAGTCTTGGAAGTTTTTGTGGATCGTATTCGCATGGGATATACTACGGAAAGTTGGGACGGTTATTTAACCGATGCGGAAAGCGGTCGGCAGATGCAAGGCAAGTTTTTCCGCTATGGGACGGTGGCCGCTATGTTTGAAAGCGCGGACCAGTCCGATTATTATTGGCTGGATAGGGTGAATGGCGTCTATTCCTGGAAAAAAATTCCAGAATCTTTGGAACTTCGAGCCGACGTGAAAGACGCGTTTCGAGTTGCAGAGGGCAAATCCGCTCCGCATATCGTCAAAATCCCGATATCTTCCCGGCGAACGGATGCTGAAAACGAATTGAAGAATACAAAAGAAAGCTCGGCGCAGGAGCAGAAAAAATGAAAAACGCTTTGAAGAAAATAACCGTAGCGCTTGCCATTGGAACAGGAATTCTTTTGGCGCAGCAGCCGTTGGGCGGAAGTTCTAACGGAGACGCCTTGGTTCGGGAACGTGCGGAATTGAACAAGGCAAAAGCCGATTTGGAAGAGGCTCGCCAGAAACGGGATATGGAAGTGGCCGCTCGCTGGAACGACAGGGAAAAAGCGAATCAGGAGCGGGAACTTTTCAACCAGAAATACGAAGAAGCCAAGGACGAATTGGATCGTTTGATGGAAGAACGGGTTCGGTTGGAAGAAAATGTGCGCGTTGCCCGGGAAGATTTGGCGCAAGTCAAGGAAAATGCGGAAGGAAAAAGAGCCGAATTTTTGGCGTTGGTCGCGGACAAGAGCGTCTTGGATCCCCTCTCTCGCTTGAAAGAGCAAGGCATTCCCTTCCGTTTGCCTGCTCGAATCGAGGATTTTAATCGCACGTCCAAGAACATGACGCTTTACCGTGACGATCCGATGAAAGTGGCCAAAAGCGTGATTGAACTGGCGAAACGGGAACTGGCTTTTAGCCGGGAAATCGAATGGAATAAGGGCGAAATTCTTTTTGGAAGCAAAGTGGCTTTTGGGGATGAACTCCGTCTGGGAGGAATTTTTGCGATGCGCGCGTCGTCTGGCGTGGACAGCTCGGTTTCGATGATGCTTCCCGCTGCGGGGGACAAAGGACGCGTCTTTTCGTGGCAGGAAATGAACACGGCGGAATCCAAGAGCGGCGTCATTGATGCCTTTAAGATGGCGCAAGATTCGTCCTTTACGATGATTCCAGTGGATGTTCTTCTGAGTACCACCCTCTCTTCGGAACTGGCAAACGCCGAAGAAAAATCCTTTTGGGATATTTGTCGTCAGACTTTCCGCGATGGCGGCATTTTGATGTATCCGATTGCGGCTCTTTTGTTGCTGGGACTCTTGCTGGTGCTGGAACGCGGAATTGTTCTTTCGGCGAAAGGAGTGACGCTTCGGTACCGCAAAGTGATTGAATTGGCGTCGGCGGGACAATTGGAAGAAGCCCGTGGGCTGGCGAAAAAACTTCACGGCTCTGTAGGAAAGGTGGTGCAGGCCGGTATTCTCAGGGATTATCCCGATCGCGAATCGGCGGAAAAGGCGATAGAAGAAGTTTTTGCTGGTGAGGTTCCTTCTTTGGAACGCGGGCTGTCTTCGATTTCGGTGATGGCGACGACCGCTCCTTTGATTGGACTTTTGGGAACGGTCATGGGAATGATTCAGCTCTTTCAGGTCATCACGATGCACGGGACTTCTGACCCTAAACTTCTTGCGGGTGGCATTTCGGTGGCTCTCATCACGACGGAAGCGGGACTGATTGTGGCGATTCCTTTGCAATTTTTGCATACGTTTATGGCGAATCGAGCCGATGCGATTCGGATTCGGATGGAAAAAGCGGGGCTTGCCGTTTTGAACTCCCGCTGGATTAAGGGCTAGCGATGAGATTGTTTTCTGTTTTTGAAGAAATCCGCGCGATGCTGGTTCAGGGCGGCTGGGTTTTGCTCCCGATATTTTTGCTGGGCTTATTTGCTTGGACGTTGATTTTTGAACGCTATTTTATGTATCGTCGCGCCAAGAGTCTGGGAAAATTCGGTCTTCTTCACCGGTTTCAGACGACGGTTTCGCAAACGGAAGCCTTGGGGCGGCTTGCTGTCGATTTTCGGCTGCATGAAATGCGTCATGGAATGGAATCGGATTTTGCAAAATCTTTTCCGACGATTGCCGCTTGCGCTTCGCTGGCGCCGATGCTCGGGCTTTTGGGAACGGTGTCTGGAATGGTTCACGTTTTTAAAACAATCCAGCTGTTTGGTTTTGGAAATCCCGTTCTTATCGCCGACGGAATTTCTGAAGCGTTGCTCACGACTCAGGCAGGACTTTTGGTCGCATTTCCCATCGTTCTGGCGAATAACCATTTGCAATCGAAACTGGAGCGTTTGAAGAGCAAGAGATGGAAGCAGGCGTTGCAGTTTGAAAATGAGAAGTTCTTCGGGGAGGCTAAATGAGTTTTATCCGTCGCCAACGCCGTCGAGTCGGCGGTATCGATATTTCGCCGATGATGGACATGACTTTCATCCTCCTCATTTTTTTCATTGTGACTTCTACGTTTACGCGGGAAACGGGAATCGACGTTTCCAAGCCCAAGGCGAGCACGGTGAAGGAACTTTCCAAGGAGAGCATCCTGATTGGCATTACCCGGCAGGGAACTATTCACATCAACGAGACCCAGGTGAACCTCTCTTCGTTGCAAACCATTTTGAAGCAGATGATGAACGAGGCTCCGGATAGACCTGTCGTGATTGTTTCGGACAGGGACGCGCCTTCGGGAAAAATTGTCGATGTCCTGGACGAATGCAATCTCGCCCACGTCCGGAAGGTTTCCATTTCGGCGGCAAAGGAGTAGCCTTGAAAAAACTTTCCGGAATCCTGTTTCATTCCCGATGGTTTTTTGCGGTCGTCTTGGCCGTGGTCGTCAATACTTTTTTCTTTTTAACGATTCCCGTATTGAATGTTCTGTTTTTTAAAAATGATATGGGAAGACAAAAACCGAGACTGGAAGAATTGACGGAAGTAGAAGTGTCCGTGCAGGAAAAAAAGAAAACCCAACCGCAGAAGATAATCCAGAAAATTGTCCAATCGAATAAATTCAAGCTGAACAGCATGTCCAATGCGGCTCGCTCTCCATCGAATTTCAGCATGGATCTTTCGCTTGCCCGGGGAGATGGTGCTGGCGATGGGGTTGATGTCGGCGCTGGCGGCGGAATGCAGAATTTTGTCTATGAAGCGGGCGATGTCGATGAAGAGGCTCAGGCTCTTAAAATGGTGAACCCCGTTTATCCGGAACGGGCGAAAAAGCTGGGCGTCGCGGGCTATGTGAAAGTCTATTTGGTGATAGACGTTTATGGAAATCCTACCGATGTGAAAGTTTTGTCCGTAGATCCTCCGGGATACGGTTTTGAAACGGAAGCTTTGAAAGCGATTCGCTCTTGGAAATTTGAACCTGCCAAATTGGGGCATTATCCGGTGGCGCAAAAGGCTTCCAAGGAGTTCAAATTTGTTCCGTGATTTCTGCAAAATTTGGAGGCGTGCGATTCATAAGTCGTTTTTGAAAAAGGCGGCGTTCGCTTTATTTGTGCTGGGATTTGGCAGCGCATTCGCTCAGGATTTTTTCAAGCAGGCGAATGAACTTTACGATAAGGGCGAATACAAGCAAGCGGTAAAAATGTATCGTGCTGCAATTCAGGACGGTAGATATGAACCGTTTGCCTGGTTTAATTTGGGAAACACCCTGGTCCAGCTGAAAAAAAATAATATTGCGATGGTTGCGTATAAACGAACGGTTGAACTGATGCCGGATTTTGCAAAGGCGTGGATTCTTCTGGGCGATTTGTATTATCTGGGTGGGGATTTCGGTCTGGCGATTGCGGCTTATTATCGCGCATTGGAATTGGGCGAAGAATCGGATCATATTCACTATGCGCTGGGCGAGTGCTTTATCCGCTCGAACAGCCTTGCTTTTGCACAAAAACATTTTGAAAAAGCGACGCAGCTGAATCCGGATAGAATTGACGCCTGGTATGGCCTTGCCGAAGTTTATGAAAAATTAGGCGATTATGAATATGCGATAAGAACATTGAAACGCGCGGTGGACAATGCCGTTTCTGCCGGTGCGGATGTGCATTACACCCTTTCGCATTATTACAGCAAAATGGATTCGTCCAAAAAGGCGATTCGGGAAATGGAAAGCGGGCTTTTGACGGATCCGCGCAATACGTCGGCTCGGCGTTTTTTGGCGCAGATGTATTTGCAGGATGCTTCGCCGTGGATGGCGATTTTTACCTTGGAAGAGGGTTTGCGCTTTCAAAAGGACAGCGACAGGCTCCATGTGGATTTGGGGCAAATTTATTTTGCACAAAAGCGCTACGACGAAGCTCTGGAACATTACATGACAGCCTGGAAAATGGGAAATTCTCAAGGCCGCATTGGAGCCGAAAACGTGGGGAATACATTCTACAATGCGGGCGATGAAAAAAAAGCGCAAGAGATTTATTTGCGCATCATTCAAAGGAGATAAAATTTTATGGCGAAACAGAGAAAAGTCTGGAAATCCTCGGCATTGGATGCGGTAAATTTCTCGAAAGCCGACAAGGTTCGTCAAGTCTTGATTGCTGTCGCCAAGGGTGAGCACCCGGCGATTGCCGACTCGGAAAAATTATACGACTTGCTCTGCGGGATGTTTAGAAAAATAGAAGACCTGAAAAAGAATCGCGAAACCCTGGAAATGCTCTCCTGGTTCCTGAATTGCGATGCCTATTTTACAGTTCCCGAAGAAGATTTTTTATTTCTGGAAGACATCCGGGAATTGTTTGGGGATGCGGTGTCCTTTTTCTCGGAAATGGCGAATGAATCTACAGACCGCGCTTACGTTATCAATCTGATGCACGACCTGCTATTGAATGCCGTCAGCGAATACGATGTCCGCTTTGATTTGTTCTTTGCCGTTCGCCAATTTATGTCGGCAGAGGAAATTCGTCAGCTGGCGGACGAAGTTCTTGAAACATTGGACAAGCATAGCCTGGAAAATGAAAATGAAGTCTTTGCGGGCATTTTGGACGTTGCCGATGCTGCAGGTGATGCGCCGCTTTACGAAAAAATCATGTTCCGCCGAGATCCCGATAGAAAAAACGGTTCGCTTATCGCTGCCGCCAACGCCTATTATGTGGCGGGCGACATTCCCAATGCGAATCGCCTTTTGAACGATGTGCAAAATCCCGTACAGCGGGACGAAGAGGAATTTTTGGATTTGAAGGTCGGCATTCTTTTCAAGGAAGGAAAGGAAAAGCAAGCGCATTCCCTTGCCGAAGAATTATATGAAAAATTTCCGCGGGAATATCACCTGATGAGCCTTTGTAAAATCGTGTCGCCAGATCGCAAGGAGGAATTGCTGAATGAACACGAAAGTCTTCGGCTTGGCGAATCCGTGAGCCCCGATTATGTCAATATGCTGATAACGCTTTCGGAATTCGATCGACTTTCCCGCTATTTGGAAAATCATCGGGAGCAAATCCATGCGATGGACGGCGAAACCCGTGAAGAACTGGCAATCCGTCTGGAATCCTTTAATCGCAAGGACTTGGCCAAAATGTTGCGCCGCGTTTAATCGTATTTTACTACATTTTTCGCGGTTTAATCAAGAGGTTGCTTATGAGTAAAAATTATAAAGTTGCCGTGCTTCCCGGCGACGGAATCGGTCCGGAAGTCATGAACGAAGCGGTTCGCGTTCTGGACGCTGTCGCTGCCAAGTTCGGGTTCTCCACAGAAAAAGAATGGGCCGATGTCGGCGGAATCGCCTATGATCATTTTCAGAATCCGCTGCCGGAAAGTACTCTGAAGATCGGTGAAGCTGCCGATGCGATTCTTTTCGGTTCCGTGGGCGGCCCCAAGTGGGAATCCCTTCCGCCGAATTTGCAGCCGGAACGGGGCGCCCTGCTGCCGCTTCGCAAGCATTTCAAGCTTTTTTGCAATCTGCGTCCGGCACGCGTGTATAAGGAATTGGCTCCGGCTTGTCCGCTCCGCGCCGACATTGTGGGCGATGGATTTAACATTCTGACGGTTCGCGAACTGACCGGAGACGTCTATTTTGGACAACCCAAAGGCCGTGAAGGAAGTGGCAAAGACGAAATTGGCTTTGACACGATGAAATACAGCCGTTACGAAGTGGAGCGCATAGCTCGTTTTGCCTTTGACGCTGCAATGCTCCGCCATAAAAAAGTCGCGAGTATCGACAAGGCGAATGTTCTGACGACCAGCGTATTTTGGCGTGAAATCGTCAAGGAAATTCATGCGAAGGAATATCCGGAAATCGAACTCGAACATCTCTATGTAGATAATGCCGCCATGCAGCTTCTGCGTCGTCCGCGGGAATTTGATGTGCTTCTTTGCCCGAATCTCTTTGGCGACATTTTGACGGATGAATGCGCGATGCTCACGGGTTCTATGGGTCTTCTGCCTTCGGCTTCCATTGCGGAAGGTTCTTTTGGACTGTATGAACCGGCTGGTGGCTCGGCTCCGGATATCGCAGGCAAGGGCATTGCCAATCCGCTTGCCCAGATTCTTTCTGTCGCATTGATGCTTCGCTACTCCTTCAAGGAAGAAGATGCCGCGAAGGCGATTGAAACCGCTGTGGAAAAAACGATTTCCGCTGGTTTCCGTACTGGCGAAATTTGGAAAGAGGGCGACACCAAGGTCGGTACGACCGGCATGGGAGATGCGGTTCTTTCTTTCCTCAAGTAAGTTCTAAAATTTTTCGACGAAAATCGAATACGGTTTTCCTTTTCAAAAAGTCCGGCGCTTTGCTGGACTTTTTATGTTGTGAAATCGGATTCGAGTTCTTTTAAAACAGCATTTGCTTTTTAACGAAAATAGAAACGTTTATTTGGTGGATTGAAAAATCGAGAGCGAAAGGATTTGCTCTGCCGGAATTTGAATAGACGAAACGCTCGGTGCAATTTGCTGTGGTTGGAATCCGGAAATTTTAAAACAAAAAGGTTCGGTTTCTTTAGAAACCGAACCTTTATGCGGTCGGACAGACTTGAACTGTCAAGCGGTTGCCCGCACTAGCACCTCAAGCTAGCGTGTCTACCAATTCCACCACGACCGCGTCGTGAATTGATTTACGCGCGATAATATAATTTTTGTTCTTTTCTCTGTCAAGGGGATTTTTGATTTTTTTGGGAATTATATACGATCTTCCGCCAAATACTCTCAATTAATTTTTTTCTTCAAAACGAGAATTTCTTTTCACAAGATGAATTTCTTCTCGCAGAGTGCGAGGTGCTCGCCTTCGCGGCGGGCGGAAGGGATAAGGGGGCTTCTGAGTTGCGAAGGTCAGCCCCCTTTTCCCTTCACCCTATCCCCCGCCACGCTTTGCTGTGGGAAATTTTGGATTTTGGGGCGGAATAAGGTGTGTTACGTTGCGAGAGGGTGAACTTCTTTTCAAGCGGGGCTTTTTCTTTCACAAGGGGAACTCGGTTATCAGTTATTAGTTTTCAGTTATCAGTTCCAACTCTCAACTCTCAACCGATCCCTGAGCTAGCCGAAGGGCACTAACCATTAACTTATTTCAGGAATGCTCGCTTCCTTTAGACGAATTGCATCCCTTGATTATGAAAAGATGATGGGAGGATTTTCTTTTTTTAGAAATTCAAGTTGCTGAATGATATATTGGAGATGGGTTTTCTTTTCTCTGCTTTTACATTTTTGAAAGGTTTGCTCGCAGAGAAAAGTAAATGCTATAAAAACGGCTCTTTTTTTTGCTTTTTTCGCCCTCAAATAAGCGTAGAATTCTATTTTTGTACCACAAAAAATTTTGAAAACTCGAGGTAACTATGTCCGGACACTCTAAATGGGCTACGACGAAACGTAAAAAAGCAAAAACCGACGTTGCCCGCGCAAAAGCCTGGAATAAATTCATTAAGGAAATTTCGATAGCCGCCAAACTCGGCGGCGGAAATCCCGATGCAAACCCGCGTCTCCGTGCGGCAATCCTCAAGGCCAAGAGCCAGAGCCTTCCCGCGAAGAACATCGAATCCGCTATTGCCAAAGGCACGGGCGAAGGCAAGGATGTGGTCATGGAGGAACCGGTTTACGAAGGTCGCGGTCCCGGTGGAGTCGCCATTTTTGTCAAGTGCATGACCGACAATAAGACGCGCACCGTTTCCAATATCCGGAATATTTTCAATAAGAATGGCGGAAGCATGGGGGAAGCGGGCTCTGTGGCTTGGGCTTTTACGCACAAAGGCGTTATCGACGTGGATGCCGAAAAATATGCGGAAGACCAGGTGATGGATGTCGCTTTGGAAGCGGGAGCCGATGATATGGCGACCGAAGACGGCGTACATGAAATTTCGACGACTCCGGAATCTTTTGATGCCGTCACGAAAGCTCTTGAAGCCGCTGGCATTGAAATGCTCAGTGCTGAAATTTCCTATGTGCCGAACGATCCGGTCAAGCTGGATCACGCCGATGCCCAGAAGCTGCTCAAAATCATCGACAAGTTTGAAGATGATGACGATGTTCAGGACGTTTATCACAATGCGGAAATCAGCGACGAGGACATGGACGCCGCGGAATAATTCGGCTCTTGTATTTTTTTAGGCTCGGTTTTTCCGGGCCTTTTTTTATAAAAAAAAGGGGCTTGCTGTATGGAATTTGGAGTAGTGCAGCGTGTTGAAAATTCAGAAGGAATATCTTGTTTGGAAGGCGTTTGCTGCCCTTCGGCAGGCTCAGGGACCGCTGGTTGGTTTGCTTCGACGGACTCAGCAACCATGCTTCGACAAGCACGGCAGCCGTTGGTTAGTGAGCTTGTCGAACTAGTCGAAGCACACGGATCACTAACCGAATCGGGTGGAATTTCGTATATAAGGTCCCAAAAAATCCTTTGCAGGAATTTTTCCTGAATCTATTTCAAAAGTTCTTTAATCAAATTTTCCAACTGTTCGTCGCTTTTTTGGGAAAGATCGCTGAAACGGTAATAGGAACCGTCCTTGTTTACCACGAATACGACAGGAACGTAACCCGTTCCGTAACGAGGGCCAAATTTGGTGTTCACGTCTTGGAAAATGGGAATAGAGGCGTTGAACTGGTCAATAAACAGCCGAATGTCGTTTTTCTTGATTCCGCCGCCAATAGAAATGCCCATCCCTAGAAGTCCCTGTGCTTCGTATTTTTTGACGAGTTCCTGAATGCTTGGGAAATGGGATTGGCAGTGCGGGCATTTGGGGCTAAAATAGTAGATGAGAAGCGGCTTGCCGCTGAAGTGGGCGAACAGCATTCCCGGGTCGTTTACGCCAGATAGCGGAATGGTGAAATCGATTTTCTGGACTTCGCCCGATGCGGAATCCTTGAATACTTCGGGCGGTTGAACTTTGACGGCATTTTGCGCAAATGAAAAAATCGAACAAGCGAAAATCAACGGCAAAACGCGGTAAAGGAAACTCATGCGGCAAAACTCCTATAAAGTATGACTAAAATACAAAATTATGCAGCGGGGGACTATGGAATTATGGCTTCAGCCTGTGGGGGAGTCGAGGGAAGGCTCCCGTTTCGCGAACATGAGGAAGGTTGCAAATCCAGGCGACAGTTCTTTCGAGTCCGAGCCCGAATCCCGCATGAGGAACGGAGCCGTATCGGCGGACATCCAGATACCAGGAGTAAACCTCCGGGGAAAGTCCTTGCTTTTGAATGGCGGCTTCGAGAACGGCTAAATCCTCTTCGCGTTGCCCGCCGCCGATGATTTCGCCGAATCCTTCGGGAGCGAGAATGTCCATGTTGCGGACGAGTTTCGGATTTTCTGCGCTTCTCTTCATATAGAAAGGCTTGATCTCTGCGGGATAATCATAGACGACCACGGGACGGTTGAAGTGGTTGCCTACGATGGTTTCGTCGGGACCGCCGAAGTCGTCTCCCCACTGGAATGGGGCGCCAGAAGCCTGAATGATTTTGACGGCATCCGTGTAGCTGATGCGGGCGAAGGGTTCGTTCGCCGTGATTTCCAAGGCTTTGGTGTCGCGATCGAGCAGGCGGAGTTCGGAGGCGCATTTGTCGAGAACATGTTTCGCGATCGATTGCACAAGTCCTTCCGCCAGTTCGATATCTCCTTCCAGATCCATGTAGGCGACTTCAGGCTCGACCATCCAGAATTCAGTCAGATGACGGCGGGTGTTGGAATTTTCCGCCCGGAACGTGGGGCCGAAGCAATAGGCTCTGCCAAAGGCCGCACAGGCGGCTTCCATGTAAAGTTGCCCGCTTTGAGAAAGGTATGCGGTCTCGTCAAAATACGGCGTGGCAAAAAGTGTGCTCGAACCTTCGCATTCGTTGGGGGTAAAAATCGGCGCATCGACAAGGGTGAAATTCCGAGAATCGAAGTATTCCCGAATCGCCTGTGCAATGTGGTGGCGAACGGTCAAGATGGCGTGCTCGCGGGGACTCCGGATCCACAGGTGCCGCCAGTCCATCAGAAAATCCGTGCCGTGTTCCTTGGGGGAAATCGGATAGTTTTCGGTCTTGGAAACGAGCTCGACGTGGGAAGCGACGATTTCAAAGCCGCAGGGAGCCTTGGGCGATTCGACGACTTTGCCGTGAACCCGGATGGAGCTTTCCTGGGTCAGATGCTTGATGGTTTCAAAATCGTCGGAGGGAACGTCGGTGATTCCCGCAACGACTTGGACGAATCCTGTACCGTCGCGAAATTGAATAAAGCAGACCTTGCCGGATGCGCGTACCCGCATCGCCCAGCCGGAAAGAACGACGCATTTTTCAATAAAATCTTTCAAATGCCGGATATATGTCTTTTGAAGCATGGCTAAAAAATAACCATTTTTCTTACATTTGTAACCGTGAAACGCTATCTTCGATTTTTCGTCTTTCTGTTTTTATTTGCAGGCTTGCCGCTTTTTGCGCAAGAGGGCGAAAATGCGCCTATCGGGCGAACGGAGGCGGTTCGCAAAAAGGTCTTTGATGGAGGAATTCCGCTGCCTCGGGAAACGAGTTATCAGCAGCAGGGCTTTGGAGTCGGACTCGGGGGCGGGGCGCTTTTTTCCAGTGGAACGCACTGCAATACGCTGGCCGTGTGGCAAGGAACTTTGGAATACTATTATGCGCAGTATTTGAGCGCGGGCTTTTCGGCTCGGATGTATGGCGGCAATGTCGACGACAAGTATTCGATGATATACCAGCGCTATCACACCCATTTGCGTATGCATCACTTGATTTGGGAACGCTGGAGCGTTTATGTGGGACCTACTCTGGGCTTTGAAACTACCGATTTGACGGAAATTCGTCATGGGGATAATGTGGACAATTCCCTTGTTTCCAAAGACGAAGAAATCGAGGCGGTCGGCTGTAAGAACGAATACAGCCTGGACGGGCTGTCCGGCGGCATCGCGATGGGAACGGGCTTCGCTTTTTCGGACGATTGGGCGGTAAACGGCGGCACCAGCATGGAATACAATACGGCGGAGGTGGGGCAGCTGACGGTCGCTTTCGGGCTGGGATTCAATCTGCGGAATCATGCGGATTTTTTGAAAAAAAATTTTCTGGGCGGCTGGATTGTTTTGGAAGGGCTTGCCCATCGCTATTTTGGAACGGACACCGGCGCTTGGGGATTGTCTGTTTTTCTCGCCTTCATCTTTAACATTTGACGGATTCCGTTTTTTTTACTATCTTGGGAGTCCCCCGTGAAAATGGGGCCCTCCTGTGGCCATGGTGGTTACGGGCTGAAGTCCAAAGGGATTTTATGAAACAATACGAGACAATGGTGGTTCTTGATGCCATGCTCTCTGACGACGTGATTGCGTCCGAAGTGCAGAGCTTTGCCGAAAAGATTACCGCTGCTGGTGAAATTCTTCGTCGTGACGACTGGGGCAAGCGCAAGCTGGCTTATGAAATCAACCACAAGACTCACGGCTACTATGTCATTTTCTACTACAAGGCGGAATCTTCCGTTGTGGAAACCTTGGAAAGAATTTTCAAGCTGGACGAAAATGTCCTCCGTTGGATGACTCTTGCAGATTATCCGATGACGGATATTATTTATGACAAGAACTTGAGCCAGACCGAAGACGTGACTCCGATCGACGCAGAAGAAGGGGAGGCTGAATAATGGCTTTTGAAGACAAGAAGAACAATTCCCGTGTTCGCCGCAAAAAGACTTGCTGGTTCACCGAGAACAAGGTCGCATTTATCGATTACAAAGACGAAAAGGTCCTTCGCCGTTTCATCTCTGAACGCGGCAAGATCATTCCCCGTCGCATTTCCGGCACGAGTGCCAAATATCAGCGCATGCTCGTCGAAGCTATCAAACGCGCCCGTCACATGGCTATTTTGCCGTTCGTTGCAGACACTCTGCGCTAAGGAGCAAAAATGGAAGTTATTCTGAAAGCCAACGTGCCGAATCTCGGCAACATGATGGATGTGGTTAAGGTGAAGAACGGCTACGCCATGAATTACCTTATCCCGAACAAGCTTGCCATCCGCGCTACCGAAGAAGCGAAAAAGAAAATCGCCGAAAATCGTGAAGCGATGGAAGCTCTCTTTAACAAGGAACTTGGCAAGGCGAAAGAACTTGCAGCAAAGCTCGCAGAAGTGACTGTCAACTTTTCGCGTCGCGTTGTGGAAGGCGATCGCCTTTATGGTTCTGTGACTGCCGCCGACATTGCGGACGAACTCACCAAGCAGGGTCTGAAAATTACCCGTGCTCAGGTTGCTTTGGCGGAACCTCTCAAGCAGCTTGGCAATTACCCGGTCAAGGTAAACGTCTTTGGTGAAGTTTTTGCCGAAGTGAACGTCTGGGTCGTCAAGGCCGACTAATTCCTTTTTTTTGAAAGAAAAGGCCGCTCCGTGTGGGCGGCTTTTTTGTATTGAGAAAAAGGACAGGTTTCTTTATGTGTCGTTGCGGAAGCGCAAACCGCTAAAGTTCTTCAGATCGCTATAACGAGCGGGGTAAGCGATTTGAAATGGCGGAAGTCTCGGATTGGCGAGAGGACACTCGGATCAAGCTGTCGGCAACATCGAAAAGACGATGGCCGGGATGTCGATCTTCCCTGAAAGCTTTTGATTTTTTTGCGACGATAAAAAAGAGACCCCGCGGGGGAGTCTCTTTCGCCAAAAACGGGATTTGCTTAGGTGATCGCTTCGCCTTGCAGCATGATGACCTTTCCCGTGCGGATGTATTCCAGCACTTCGAATTTGTCGAGCAGATGCTTCATCGCGTCGATTTTATCCGTGTTGCCGGTAATTTGAATGATCATCGAGCTTTCCGTCATATCTACGGTTGTCGCCTTGAAGTGGTCGCAGTATTGGAGAATTTCGGTTCTCTGCTCGGCGCGGCATTTGACCTTGATCAGGGCGAGTTCCTTTTCCACGGTTTTGGAACCGGTGTGATCCTTGGCCTGGATTACGTCCACGAGCTTTTCGAGCTGCTTGATAATCTGAACCAGAATTTCCGGGTTTCCGTGCGCAACGATGTTCATGCGGCTGAAGTCGGGGTTCAGAGTCGGCGAAACGACGAGGGAGTCCAGATTGTAGCCACGGCGGGAAAATACGAGGGCGATGCGCACCAGGACGCCCGGACGGTTGGCGACGAGTAGGCTCAGGCAGTGAGCGGTTTCTTTTTTTGCATTTTGTTCAATCATATTAGGTACTCCCTGTCGGCTTTTCGAGCTGACCTTTGGGTTGTTCCGTGAGCATTGCGGTAAGCGGGGCTCCTGCCGGGATCATCGGGAAGACGTTGTCTTCTTCTTCGCATTCGCAATGGATGAGGACGGGACCTTCGTTGTATTCGAACGCTTTTTGAATGATCCGTTCGGCATCGGCGGAACGTTTGATGCGCAATCCCTTGATGCCGTAGGCTTCCGCCAGTTTTACAAAGTCCGGGTTGCCTTCCATGCTCACAGAAGAATAGCGCTTGCTGTAGAACATATCCTGCCACTGGCGAACCATGCCCAGGTATTTGTTGTCCATGACAAAAATTTTGATGGGCAATTTGTGGATGGCTGCGGTCGCCATTTCAAATTCAGTCATTTGGAATCCGCCGTCGCCCGCAAAGCAGCAGATGGGCCAGTTTGATTCGGAACCGATACCGATTGCCGCACCGATTGCCGCGGGGAAGCCGAATCCCATCGTGCCTGCGCCGCCGCTCGTGATGAACTGGCGCGGATAATCCGCCTTGAAGAACTGGGCGACCCACATCTGGTGCTGCCCGACATCTGTCGTGATGATGGCTTTGCCCTTGGTGAGTTCATATACGGTAGAAACGATGTGCTGCATCCGAAGCCCGCCCTGCTTGGGGTAGGTGAGAGCGTAGCGTTTCTTGTATGTCTGGATAGTTTTCACCCATTCGTCCGTGTCCAAGCGGGACACCAGCGGCAGGAGCTGCTCCAGAACAAGCTTGGCGTCGCCGCAGAGGAAAGCGTCCGGCTGCAGGATTTTGCCTTCTTCGGCGGGATCGATGTCCAAATGGATGATGGTCGCGCCTTTGCAAAATTCTTCCAGCTTGCCCGTAATGCGGTCGTCAAAGCGGGAGCCGATGCTCATAATGAGGTCGCATTCCAGAAGAGCCTTGTTCGCATAGGCTGTGCCGTGCATGCCCACCATGCCGAGGGATAGCGGGTGGGTTTCAGGGAAAGCGCCTAGACCGAGAAGGGTTTCCACGACGGGGGCGTTCAGCTTTTCGGCGAGTTCCTTCACCTGGCGCGATGCGTTGGAAATCAAAGCACCGTGCCCGACAAGAAGAACCGGCTTTTTCGACTTTTTCAGCAAAGCTGCAGCCTTTTCCACGGAAGCGGTATCGGCGTGGGTCGGAATTTTGTAACCGGGCAGATGGATTTCGTCGGAGAAAGAAGCCGAGCAGTTTCCTGCGGTCACGTCTTTGGGAAGATCGATGAGGACGGGACCCGGGCGACCGGTGCGCGCAATGTGGAACGCTTCCTTCACAATGCGGGGAAGATCGTTCGGATTTTTGACGAGGAACGAATGCTTGACGGCGGCAAAAGTCATGCCGCTGGTGTCGCATTCCTGGAAAGCGTCCTTGCCGAGATTGGGAGTGGTCGTTTGTGCGGCGAGAACGACGATGGGCGAAGAGTCCATCAGGGCCGTATAGATGCCCGTAAAGGTGTTGGTGGCGCCGGGTCCGCTGGTGACGAGAACGACACCGACTTTTCCTGTCGCGCGGGCATAGCCGTCGGCCATGTGGGTTGCGCCCTGTTCATGGCGAGAAAGGACCATCTTGATGTTGGAATCAAGAAGAGCATCGAAAAGAGGGATCGCGGATCCGCCCGGGTAACCGAAGATTGTATCAACGCCTTCGCGCTTGAGACAGTCGAGGATCACTTGTGCGCCGCTTTGTGCGTGATTTGTCATGTTGTGTCTCGAATGTTGAATGTTTTTCGATGCGGAAAATATAGCATATCTTTTGTCGAAATGGAATTTTACCGGAAAAATATTTGATTTTTTGATTTTTGATTTTTTTAAAAAGTAAAATTTGAATGAAAAATGGCTGATTTTTTGGAAAAATGATTTTTTGAACTTTTGTTTAAAATGAAAAAGCGTTTTTAAAATGGAAAAATTTGCTGTTTTTGGAAAAACAAAATTGGAAAAATGCGGTTTTGGAACGACTTATGGGTTGTTGTCTCTGCTGTTAAAAAGGATGTTTTGTGAAAAAATTGCTTTTTGATGAAATGTGTACAATCTTCTACCAAATACTCGCTGTTGTTTTTTCAAAGCGGGAACTTTCTTCCGCAAGGGCAACTCGGTTCCCAGCTCTCAATTCTAACTCACAACTCCCCACTCTCCACTCTCAACTCCTAACTTCGTGAAAGGTCTTTGTGGGTTCTGAATATTTTTCGGAAAATTTAACCGTTAAAAAAATGAAAATCGAGGTGGATATTTTTCCTCCATAAGCGTTTTAAATAATGTCGAGAAGACGCTTTGCAAAATTTTGGCTCCGTTTGGAGTACGATTGGAGGAACGATGATTGTCTGTGAAAAGGAAAATCTTCCGCGGGAACGCTTGGAACGGAGCGGTCCTGAAGGGCTTTCTACGGAAGATTTGCTCGCTTTGGTTCTGGGGCGGGGAAACGCTCGGAAAAATGTTTTCGCTCTTTCCGAGGAATTGGCGAAATTTCTTTCTCAATCGAGCCGTCGCCCGACGCTTGCGGAACTTTGCCGCATTCAGGGGCTGGGAAAGGCGAAAGCCGCGCAGATTCTCGCTTGTCTGGAGTTGTCGAGCCGCTTTTTTATTGGCACCCAGATGACGAGTATTACGACACCGGCTCACCTGGTCGCCCGCTTGTCTTTTCTCAAGTTCAAGTCGCAGGAATGTTTTACGGTGGTATCACTCAGCAGCGCCAACGGTGTTTTGGGAATTCATCTGATTACGGAGGGGCTTGTAAACAGTACCCAGGTTCATGCGCGGGAAGTCTTTGCCGAAGCGATACGCGATCGGGCGACGGGAATCATTCTGGCGCACAACCATCCATCGGGTTCTTTAATGGCGAGCGAGAACGACAAGGCGGTCACGAGATCGCTCAGCGCGGCTGGTCGGCTGTTGGATATTCCTATTCTGGATCATCTGATTATCTCTTTTCGGGGCTATGTCAGTTTAAAAAGGGACTTTCCGGAGCTTTTCGACGGCTATTTTCCCGAAACTTCTGAATCCGTATGTAAAAATAGAGAAACGAAGTTGCGCTAAAACAATTTGGGAAAGACAAAAAAGTTGTTTCTAACTATCTTTGAATGCAGGATTGTGGCTCGCCGGGGTCGGCGAGTTGAGGATTGGTTTAAATAAGGAGAACCAATGAAAAAAGGTATCAAGTGTTTAGCGCTGCTTGGATTATCGGTTTCAGTAGCTTTTGCTCATGAAACCTTTAACCGGGACGCGCAGCTCGGCTTTGACAAAACCTATTCGGCTCAGTCGATGAAACATGGCCAGTTGGGAATCACCGTTTTGGGAGACATTTCCAATGACAAGGGCATTTTTGACGACGGGGAATACTATTCCAATACCGGTCGTAACCGTATTGCCGAATATTATGGCGGAAGTGCCTATATCGGTATGGCGTTTGGCATGTTCGAAATTGTGGACGTGTCCATTATGCTGCCGTATTATTATGACCATATCGGATTCGATTCCTATACGGATGAGAATGGCAATAAAATTTCTGCGGGCGATGCTGCCAATCAGGGTTATTTGGGTAATTTGCGTGCCAGTTTGAAGTTCCGCGCTCCTCTTCCCGAAGACCAGATGTTTGACATCGCTCTTGTTTTAGGCGCGGACTTCCCGACGACCGATGCGAACAAGCGCGGCATCTGGATTCGTCGTCCGGATTATATCAATAAGGATAAAGGTGTCGGGTATGCGTTTGGCTCGAACCAGTCCATTTTCCGCACGACCGCTGCTGTGACGATGGACCTTCGCAAAATTGATGCGGCTCCGCTCCTTTTCCATTTGAACGGCGGTTACCGTTTTACGGTCGGCAACGACGAATTCCCGAATTTCTTCTCCTTTGCCGTGGGCATGGAAGTTTATCCGCTGCCTGTCGTCTCGATTTTCGGTGAATACTACATGGATATTGCCGACGGCGACTACAAGATTATCGACAATATGGGTATGAACGAAGCTTCTGTGGGTCTGGTGTTCCATATCGGCTCCCATCTAGACCTTCAGGTCGGCGGTCATTTCGCCATTTCCAAAGATTATACGAAGGCCCCGGTTTCGGGCGGATTCTCTCATGACGGCTCTCACCATAATTCCAATGGCACACAGGAAAAAGTGTGGCGCTACAAGACCCGCACAACGCCCTCGGCTTACGGCTTTGGCGGCATTACCTGGTCTGGCTTCCTCATCGACCCGGATAGGGATGGTGACGGCGTTCCCGATAGCGAAGACAAGTGCCCGGATGAAGCTGGCGACAAGCGCAATGACGGTTGCCCTTGGGCGAATCCCGACTTGGATGAAGACGGCATTTGCGATTCTTGGGTTGCAGAAAAAGGCTTGCATGCGGAATTTGCTGACATTTGCGAAGGGATTGACAGATGCCCGAACGAACCGGGGAATGGTTCGGACGGCTGTCCGCTGGATAATCCGGATGTCGATGCCGATGGAGTTTGTGATCCGTGGGTAGCGCAAAAGAATATGTTGGCGCAATTCAAGGGTGTTTGCGAAGGAATCGATGAATGCCCGAGCCAAGCTGGCGACATTGCGTTCAACGGTTGCCCCTCCAAGAATCCGGACCCGGATCAAGACTCGATTTGCTCTCCGTGGGTAACGGACGAAGGCCGCCTTGCGGACTTTGCCGATGTTTGTAAGGGTTACGATATGTGTCCGGGTGAAGCGGGTCCTGTGGCTAACAAGGGTTGCCCGTGGCCTGATCCGGATGTGGATGGCGACGGTCTCTGCGACGCATGGGTGACGGAGAAGGGCCTTGGCTACTTCTTTGAAAATCCGACCGACCCGAACGTAAAACAGTGCAAGGGCGTCGACAAGTGCCCGGCGGAATACGGACCGGTTGAGAATGATGGTTGCCCGCTGGAAAATCCGGACCCGGATAAGGACAGCGTCTGCTCTCCGTGGGTCTCTGAAAAGGATATGCTCGATGATTACAAGAGCGTTTGCACCGGCGTCGATAAGTGCCCGAATGAAGCCGGTCCTCTGGCGACTGGCGGTTGCCCGACAGAAGATCCGGACATCGATAAGGATGGTGTTTGCGATCCTTGGGTGACGCAGAAGGGAATGCTCGATGTGTTCAAGGATGTCTGCTCGGGTCTTGACAAGTGCCCGCAGGATTCCGGCTCCGTCGTGAACAATGGCTGCCCGCTGGATAATCCGGACTCCGATAATGACAGCGTTTGCGATCCTTGGGTGACGCAGAAGGGAATGCTTGACGCGTTCGTCGGCAAGTGCGCTGGCCTTGACAAGTGCCCGCTGGATTCTGGTTCCGTTTCGAACAACGGTTGCCCGCTGGATAATCCGGACTCCGATAACGACGGCGTTTGCGATCCTTGGGTGACGCAGAAGGGAATGCTTGACGCATTCGCTGGCAAGTGCGTGGGTCTTGACAAGTGCCCGTATGAAGCGGGAGCTAAAGAAGCCGATGGTTGCCCGATGGAAGACATCAAGCTGGAAGTTTACTTCTCGAGCGGCAAGTCGAAACTCACCGCCAATTCGAAGAGAACTCTCCGCGAACTGGCCAAGAACCTGAATTCGAAAGAACGCAAGAACGAACGCTACCAGATCCTCGGTTATACGGATGACCGCGGTAAGGAAAGCGCGAACTTGAAGCTTTCTCAACAGCGTGCCAATGCGGTTGTCACCGAACTGGTGAAGAACGGCGTTGACAAGGGCCGTTTGGAAGCTGTCGGTATGGGCGAAGCGGATCCGATTGCAGACAACAGCACTGCAGAAGGCCGCGAACTGAACCGCCGCATCATGATGAAGCGTATTCAGTAAGATTGACTTCTCGAGCGGGTTCTGAACGGACTCGCCCGGAATGAAAAAAGACTCGGTGTTGCGCCGGGTCTTTTTTTGTGTACAGTGGACTCTCGATTTTGAAAAGGTACTTTGTTTGCAAAATTTTTATCGGGAATTTTCAACTGGCGATTTTTACAACGTGCAATGCTTTCTTGATGATTTATAAGGCTTTATAGACATTTTCATTGTTGTCTCCGTTTCCAAGTTTGGAAAGTGCTGCTCTTTTCATTCAAAGGCGTGATTTCTATATTGCAAGCATGGAATCCTATATATTTCAGCATGTTGCATTTGAAGGATCCGGTGCCATTCTCCCTTATTTGGAATCCCTCGGACATCACGTCCATCTGGTTCGGCTTTATGCCGACGAAGAACTTCCGCAAGCCGCCGATGTGGATTTTGCAGTCCTGCTGGGCGGCCCCATGAGTGCACTGGACGAAAGTGAATATCCGTTTCTTGCCAAAGAAAAACAGTTTTGCCGTGAAATGTTTGCAGCGAATAAACCCTTGTTGGGAATTTGTCTAGGCGCACAGATTTTGGCGAATGCTTTCTTCGCTCCGATTCGGCAGAATCCGGAAAAGGAAATCGGCTGGTTTCCGGTTGTTTTTGAAAACGGATTTTCGATAAACGTGTTTCATTGGCATGGGGAAACTTTTGATATTCCGGAATATGCGATGCCCTTGGCGTATAGCGAAGGATGCCGAAATCAGGCTTTTAAAATCGGTCGAATGATGGGGCTGCAATTCCATCTGGAAACGACGGAGGAATCCATGCGGGCGTTGTGGGAAAATGCGGCGGATGAATTAGAGTCGGCGATTTCTTCAAAAGCAAAATATGTGCAGACAAAGGAGCAAATGCTTGCTGCGGGAAAACGATACATTCCGCAGGCGAACGCTCTGTTGAAAGAATTTTTAAACGCCATTTTGGTATAGGCAAATGAAAGAACTTCTTCAATTTGATAATGAATATCTTTGGCATCCGTATGCGGCTTTGCGGAAAACGCCTGCCCGTTTTTTAGCGCTCTCGGCGAAGGGGACCAAAATCCAGACGGCAGAAGGCCTGGAATTGATTGATGCGGTTTCAAGTTGGTGGTGCATGGCTCATGGGCATAACGCTCCCGAGATAGTCGAAGCGATTCAGGCGCAGAGTCGAAAAATGTGCCACGTGATGTTCGGCGGATTTACGCATGAACCGGCAATTGAATTGGGAGAAAAGCTGGTCTCGTTTTTGCCGAAAGGGTTGAATAAAATTTTTTATGCGGACTCGGGAAGCATTGCTGTGGAATGCGCGGCAAAAATGGCGGTTCAGTATCAATATGCCAAAGGTCATCCGGAAAAGTGCAAATTGGTGGCACTCAAAGGTGGTTATCATGGCGATACGGCGGGCGCTATGGCTTTGAGCGATCCAGATGGAATGCACATGCTCTTTCGGGGAATTATGCCGCAACATTATTTTGCGGAGCGTCCCTGTTCGCGGGCGGACGGTGCTTTTGACGAAGCGGATTTTAAGTCGATGGAAAAAGTTGTCGCTTTGCACGAAAAGGAAATTGCCGCTGTGATTTGCGAACCGGTTTTTCAGGGCGGGAACGGCATGTGGCTTTACCATGCGGAGTATTTGAAACGCTTGCGAAAACTGTGTGATGAAAAAGGCATTCTATTGATATTTGATGAAATCGCTTCGGGGTTTTATCGAACGGGACCGCGATTTGCGATGGAACATGCGGGCGTTTTGCCGGATATTGTTTGCATAGGCAAGGCTCTTACAGGAGGAAGCATCACGCTTGCTGCATGTGTGGCTTCGGAAATGGTGGCGGAAACCATCACGGAGAGTAAAATTTCGGCGTTTATGCACGGCCCGACTTATATGGCGAATCCTCTCGCTTGTGCGGCTGGAATCGCCTCGCTGAATTTGTTTGCAAATAGGGATTACCGTTCGGAAGTTGCCCGCATTGAAAAGCGCTTAAAGCAAAATCTTTTGCCGTTGCGAAATCTTGAAAATGCAAAAGACGTGCGAGTTCTTGGGGCGATAGGCGTTTTGGAATTGAAAGCGAAGCCCTCTGCGGAAGACGTTTTGAAAATTATTCGGAATACGGGAATTTGGCTGCGACCGTTCTGCAATTATGTTTACACGATGCCGCCGTTGATTACGACCGATGCGGAAGTGGATAGGATTTGCGAAGCGATTCGTTTGATTGGCGAATGTGAACCTCAGCCGTCTAGCGATGGCGATGATGAATTTCATGAATAAGGATTGCATACAAAGGAAATGAAAAACGGATATTTTGTTACAGCGACGGGCACGGATGTCGGTAAAACTTTTGTCACCGCTCTTCTGGTCAAAAAATGGCGGGAATCGGGAATCGATGCGGGCTATTACAAGGCGGCTTTAAGCGGCGCGGAATATATAAACGGCAAATGGGTCGCTGGCGACGCCGATTACGTCAAGCGAATTGCAGGTCTTCCCGACTCCCAGGAAGAGCTGGTCAGTTACATCTATAAGGAAGCTGTTTCCCCTCATCTGGCTGCCCGCAAGGAAGGCAATCCGGTGGAACTTTCCAAGGTCAAGGAAGATTTCAACGCGGCAGATGGCCGCCATGAATTTATGTTCGTAGAAGGCAGCGGTGGAATCATTTGCCCGATACGCTATGACGAAGCTGATGCGGCGTCGGCATGCGAGAAAATCGTCCCGGATATCGCCGGCCAAAAAATTTTTCTGACGGATATTATGAAAACGGTAAATCTTCCGCTTTTGATTGTGACTACCGCTGCTCTCGGAAGCATAAACGCCTGCGTTTTGACCGTTGAATACGCTCGTCAGCAAAAACTTGAAATTCGAGGAATTATCGTGAATCGCTACGGCGCAAGCGGCAACCTGCAAATGGAAGACGATAATATCTTCATGATGCAGGAAATGACGAATCTCCCCTTACTCGCCAAAATAAAACAAGGCGATACCGACCTAGGCACCGCCCCATTCTAAAAGTTTGCGGATTTCTAGCAAGGTTAGCATCTGCTTATCAACTCTCCCAATTTGCTTGGTTAGCGACTAGTGATTAGTGCCCTTCGACTAGTTCGACAGGCGGTTACAGAGCTGTGCACTAACCAGCGGCAGCTGTGCTTCGACTGGCTCAGCAACCGGCGGTCCCTGAGTTTATCGAAGGGCAGGGATCGGTTGGAAGTATAGGAGAAACGGCTAGCCAGAATGCAAAGTGCCTCGCAGTCTGCGAGAAGAAATTCATCCTGTGAAAGAAAATGCCCATTTTGAAAAAGAGTTTCCCTCTTACAAAAAGAAATCCTCACCCCTAAGTGTTAATTTGTAAACAACTTGTAGAAATACAAGAACGCTTAGCAAAACGCCATATCCCCCGCAACACCTGGGTCATCACATTCTTTAGAACTACATAAACAACGTCCCAATTTCCAAATAGATTTTACAAATTCTTTTCATTTCCTTTTCAACAAAAACACTTCATTTTTTCACTTGCCTTTTATCTTTAAGGCATGATGAAAAAGATGAATTTTGAAAATTACACAATTGAACGGGATGTCAGCTGGATGTTTTTCAACCATCGCATTCTGGAAGAAGCGCAAAAGAAATCGGTACCCCTGCTGGAACGCCTTTCTTTTCTCGGCATTTACTCCAATAATTTGGACGAATTTTTTCGAGTTCGCATGGCCTCCCTCAACCGTTTTAAGGAATACGCCAAAAAGCAAAGCAAGTCGGAATATGCCAAAGTCTGCCAGACTTTGAAAATTGTCAATACGCTGAACAAACAATACGCCAAGGAATACGAACAAACTATCTTGCAAGTGCAAAACGCCTTAAAAGCAGAAAAAATTTTTCTTCTGAAAGAAACGGAATTAAACGGCGAACAGCAAGAGTTTATTCAAAAATTGTATTATGAAAAATTGAGCGGCTATATTTCTCCGGTTTGGCTGAATACGTTAAAAGGTCTAAGCAATACGGCGGATGATTGCGTACATTTGGTAGTGCAAGCCGATGAAAAATTCGCTCTTATGGAATTGCCTGTTTCTAAATTTGGACGCTTTATCCGACTTCCAGATAAAAACGACAAAATTTGCCTTATGTATTTGGACGATGTGGTGCGAGTTTGTCTGCCATACGTTTTTCAGGGAATGGGATTTAAAACATTTTCCGCATATTCTTTCAAATTTACGAAAGACGCCGAAATCGAAATCGACAACGATTTTTCGACAGGTTTTGTGCAAGAAATTTCCAAAGGTGTCAAGAACCGGAAAAAGGGCGAACCGATTCGCGTTCTTTATGACAACAGCATGCCCAAAAAGGCTTTGGAAAAACTGCTGGAGAAATTGAAAATCGATAATCTGGATACGGTACTTGCTTCGGGAAGATACCAGAATCACAAGGATTTGATTCGGTTTCCCGATTGTGGCCGAAAAGACTTGAAATATCCCCTTTGGCAACCGATTCGCAAAAAGGAATTTGAAAGCGAGAGTATGCTTCAACTGGTTTCTGAAAGAGACCGCTTTATTCACGTTCCTTATCACAGTTTCGATTCTTATATCCAGCTTTTGCGGGAAGCGGCGATTCATCCGGAAATCAAGAGCATCAAGACTACACTCTATCGGCTGGCAAAGGATTCCCAGGTGATTCAGGCTCTGATGTGTGCGGCGCAAAACGGGAAAAAAGTGACGGTCGTTATCGAGCTTTTGGCACGCTTCGACGAAACTTCCAACATCAACTGGGGCAAAAAGATGAACGAAGCGGGAATCCGCGTGATTTACGGCGTGCAAGGTCTTAAAATCCACAGCAAAATCACCTATATCGAATCCAAGCAAAAAAGCGTCGCTGTCATTTCTACGGGAAATTTCCACGAAGGCAACGCCAAAGTTTATACCGATTTTTTGATGATGACTTCCCGAAAAAATATTGTAAGCGAAGTGTCCAAAGTTTTCGATTTTATTGAACGACCATACAAACCTGTCAAATTCAAGGAATTAATCGTCAGCCCAAACGATATGCGCAAAAAACTCCTGCATTTGATCGATGTAGAAATCAAGAACAAACGGGAAGGAAAAAACGCCTACATCCTTGGAAAAATCAATCATGTCGTGGATTTGAAAATCATCAAGAAATTGTACGAAGCCTCCAATGCCGGCGTTTCCATTCAAATGCTTGTCCGCGGCAATTCCTCGGTGATGACAGGAATTCCTGGAGTCAGTGAAAATATCCGATTCCAAGGGATTATCGACCGGTATCTGGAGCATTCCCGCATATTGATTTTTTGCAACGGCGACGATGAAAAATACTTTATCGGTTCTGCCGATTGGATGCTCAGAAATTTTGATAAACGCATTGAAGTTCTCGCACCCGTTTACGATGAATTGTTGAAGCAGGATTTGAAGCGCATCGTCACCTTTGGGCTGAAGGATTCCAAGCAGGGTCGCATTGTCGATGGCTCTGGAAAAAACTCTAGCGTTGAAAATCCCGAGGGCAAAAATTTCCGTTCCCAAGAAAAGCTTTACGATTTTTATAAAAAGGAAAATAAATGACAGAGAAAACGTTGAATCTGGCGGCAATCGATATCGGTTCCAACGCGGCAAGGCTTTTGATTAAATCCCTTTCGGAGGAAAAGGATGGGATTCACTTCTCCAAACTTTTGTTTTTGCGGATTCCGCTCCGATTGGGAATGGACGTGTTTTCTTCCGGAAAAATTTCCGACGAAAAAAAATCCCATTTTGTTCACACGATGCAAGCTTTCGCCCATCTGATGAAAGCCTATAACGTCCAGTGTTACAAGGCTTGCGCCACTAGTGCTATGCGGGAAGCCAAAAACAATCGGGAAGTTTTAGAGCTGGCACGTCAAAAATCCAAGCTGAAAATAGAACTGATCAGCGGCGAGGAAGAAAGCCGGATTATCTATGAAAACCATTTGAATCTGTTGCAACTGAAAGGCCATTTTTTATTTGTGGACGTGGGTGGAGGATCTACAGAAATCGCCTTGATGATGGACGGCATCAAAATTGCAAACGCTTCTTACAATGTGGGTGCTATTCGACTGCTAAAGGAAAACGCCGATGGGGAAGAGTTGAAAAAAATGGAAAAGGAATTGCGGGAGATCACGCAGGAGTGTTCCAACCTGACTATTATCGGATCCGGCGGAAACATCGGTAAAATTTACCGCATCGTTTCAAAATCGAGAAAAGACGACGACGTAATCCCCATTGAAACACTGGAGAAATTCTACCAAAAAATCCACAAGATGGAAATTGAAGAGCGGATGCGCCTGTATGATTTGAAATCCGATCGTGCCGACGTGATAGAACCTGCGGCCAAAATTTTTTTAAGAATCGCCAAATGCAGCGGCGCCAAGCAAATTCTGGTTCCGAATTTGGGGCTTACGGACGGCTTGATAAGCGAACTCGGACGAAAGTATTTTCAGAAGGGAGGGGATCTCTTCTAAAAATTCATTTTTAAAAAGTTGCATTCGAGAGGCTTGGGTTGGGGACTCGTTTAGAAGGGGTTGAAATTTACATAATTGTAAAAGTTTCTTGTCCTTTGCAAAAAAAAGGCCGCATTGAAGATAGGGATTGCGCATAAGTTTTTATCTTTGAAACATGAATACCAAGATCTATTATACCCTTACCGACGAGTCTCCCTTTTTGGCAACTCAATCTCTTTTGCCTATTTTCCGCTCTTTTGCTAAAGTGGCGAATATCGATGTGGAAACAAAAAATATCTCTTTGGGTGCGCGTATTTTAGCGGCTTTTGCAGAACGTTTGCCCGCAGAAACGTCGTTTTTTAAAATGCCTGTTTCCGACGACTTGGACTTTTTGGGAAAGCTTACGCAAGATTCTCAAGCCAATATCATTAAATTGCCGAATATCTCCGCATCGCTTCCTCAGCTCAAGGCGGCGATTGCTGAACTTCAAAAGAATGGTTACGCCGTTCCGGATTATCCTGATGAACCGAAAAACGCCGAAGAGCAAGAAATCCAATCTCGCTATGACAAGATCAAAGGTTCTGCGGTGAATCCCGTTCTTCGTCAAGGAAATTCGGATCGCCGGGCTCCGCAAGCCGTAAAGAATTACGCCCGCAAGCATCCCCATTCCGACGGCGTTTGGAATGAATCGGTCAGGACTCATGTTTCGAGTATGACCGCGGATGATTTTTATGGAAATGAAACTTCTGTGACTTTGTCCGAAGCGGATTCTTTTAAAATTGAATTTGTTTCGGAATCGGGTGAAGTGAAGGAATTGCGCCCGGCCAAGCCGCTTCTCGCAGGTGAAATTTTGGATTCCACGGTGATGCGCATGAAAAGTCTGGAGCGTTTTATCGCGGAACAGATGGACGATGCCAAAAAACGGGGCGTGCTCTTCTCGGTGCATTTGAAAGCGACGATGATGAAAGTTTCCGATCCCGTGATGTTCGGTGCATTTGTACGCATTTTCTTTAAAGACGTCTTTGACCGTTATGCGGATTTATTCAAGGAATTGGGTGTCAATGCGAACAATGGATTGGGCGATCTTTACAAACGCCTTTCGGGAAATCCTCGGGAAGAAGAAGTCAAGGCGGCAATCGATGCGGCTTTGGCGCAGGGACCGGATTTGGCGATGGTCGATTCCACCAAGGGGATTACGAATTTGCATGTGCCGAGCGACGTGATTATCGACGCTTCGATGCCAGCGATGATCCGTAATTCCGGCTGTATGTGGAATAAGGAAGGTAAATTGCAGGAAGTTAAAGCCTGCATTCCGGATCGCTGCTATGCGGGTATTTACGACACGGCCATCGAATTTTGCAAAAAGAATGGAGCTTTCGACCCTAGCACGATGGGGACGGTTCAAAATGTGGGTTTGATGGCTCAAGGTGCCGAGGAATACGGAAGCAGCGACAAAACGTTTATTGCCACGGGAGCAGGCGAGATTCGCGCCGTCAATGGCGAAGGCAAAATTCTGCTTGCGCAGAAAGTGGAAAAGGGCGATATTTTCCGGATGTGCCAAACGAAAGACGCTCCTGTTCGCGATTGGGTAAAGCTTGCCGTGAATCGCGCCCGGACTGCCAAGATGCCTGCAATTTTCTGGCTGGATCCGCAACGTGCCCACGATATGGAAATCCGGAAGAAAGTGGAAAAATATCTGAAGGAACACGATTTGGAAGGCCTTTCCATTTCGATTCTTTCGCCGACGGATGCGATTTTTGAAACCATGACTCGTGCTAAAAAAGGCTTGGACACTATTTCGGTGACAGGCAATGTGATGCGGGACTATCTGACGGATTTATTCCCGATTTTGGAAGTCGGCACTTCGGCCAAGATGCTTTCCATTGTTCCGTTGATGGCGGGCGGCGGAATGTTTGAAACGGGAGCTGGCGGAAGCGCTCCGAAGCAGGTTCAGCAATTCCTTGCCGAAAATTATTTGCGCTGGGATTCCTTGGGCGAGTATTTTGCTTTTGCTGCTTCCTTGGAACAAGTGGGAACGCCAAAGGCGAAAGTGCTTGCCGATGCGCTGGATAAAGCGAACGAAAAAATTCTGGAAAACAATCGCACTCCGGAACGCAAACTCGGTGGACTCGACAATCGCGGTTCTCATTTCTATTTGGCGTTGTATTGGGCGCGGGAACTGGCTGCGCAGACTGCCGATATGGCCATCGCGGCGCATTTTGCTCCGGTCGCAAGAGCCTTGGAAGCGGGCGAAACGGAAATTGTGGATGCTTTGGCAAAGGCGCAGGGCGTTCCTGTGGATGTCGGCGGCTACTATGTGACGGATCCGGACGCTCTGAAAAAATGGATGCGTCCCGTTGCACAATTCAATGCGATAATCGACGGCATTTAAGCGTTTTCGCACTTCGGCGAGAGAAACGAGGAATCAAGGTTTCTAATGGGAAATCTTGATTTTTTTTCGCTAAAATTTCCTACATTAGCGGCATGGTAGAAGATGTATCCAAAGAATTGAAAGCGGACAGCGAAGAAGCCGCCGAGCTTCCTAAAATTGAATCGAACGAAGATTTGGCGCGTATTGTGCAGGCGTTGGTGTTTGCGTCTCCGGATGTGGTGACCCTCAAAAAACTGAAAGAAATTATCGGCGATTTTTTGGATTCCAAAACCGTTGCCGAAGCACTTCGATTGGCCAATGACAGTTTGAACCGGATGGATTCTCCTTTTGAAATTGTGGAACAGGCTGGCGGCTACCGCTTTCGTACCCGCGCCCGATATTATCCGTGGGTTCGCAAATTGTTTCCGGATGCAAATTTGCGCCGACTTTCGCAGGCCGCTTTGGAAACGCTTTCGATTGTCGCGTATAATCAGCCGATTACCCGAGCCGAGCTGGAAAAAATTCGAGGCGTTGCTTGCGACGGGCCGTTGAAAAGTCTGTTGGAAAAGAAGTTGATCGCTCTGGGCGCCAGGGCGGAAACCATCGGCAATCCTTATACTTATGTGATTACGGAGGATTTTCTCAAGTATTTCGGCATCAACAAGATTCCTGAAGATTTGCCGCGTCTGCGAGAATTCCAGGATCTTTTGAATGCCAACGAGATAGTTCCTAATTATGCGCAAAACGATAAGCCGGATTCGCCCAAACCGCCGGTTTCTAATCCTTCGCAAATTGAACTTTCTATGGGGACGTCGTGAGTTGCACACCATTGATGAAGCAGTATTACGAGATTAAGGCTCAGAATCCCGACTGCATTTTGTTTTTTAGAATGGGCGATTTCTTTGAACTTTTTGAAAATGACGCCGAAATCGCTTCTAAAATTTTGGGGCTGACTCTGACCAGCCGGAATAACGGGACTTCGGGAAATACGCCGCTCTGCGGTTTTCCGCATCACGCTTCCGAAAGATATTTTCCCAAGATGGTTGCTGCGGGCTACAAAGTGGCGGTGTGCGAACAGGTGGAAGATCCGAAACTCGCCAAGGGAATTGTCAAGCGCGCGATTGTAGAAATCATCAGCGCTGGAACTTCGATGAACGAAGCGATTCTGGATGCAAAGGCCGCCAGCTATCTTTGCGCGATTCTTCCTCAAAAAAATACGATTGCTTTTTCCTTTGCCGATGTGACGACGGGATATTTTGCGGTTTCCGAATCGCCGATTCCGAATTTTGAAAGCGAACTCGCCCGCAGAATGCCCAAAGAAATTCTTGTCCCGGCGGGAATGGATTTGCCGCAATCCATTGTAGAATTTGCTCGCAGCGAAAACATTCTTTTGACGACGGTCGCCGAAGAGCATTACGAATGGAAGCGGGCGTCGGAAGTCATTGAAAATCATTTTAAAGTAACCAGCCTGGAATCGTTGGGCTTGGACGGGCAAGTTGAAAAGACGCGGGTTTCCGGAGCGATTCTCTGGTATCTGATCGATCAGAAAAAATCGGAGCTTTCGCACATTACGCATTTGGAACTTCTGGATTTGGGCGAATACATGGTTCTGGATCCATCGACCCTTCGTAACTTGGAGCTGGTGCGCCCGCTGAATGTAGACGATGTCCGCAGTACGCTGATATCCGTACTGGATTATACGGTGACGGCGATGGGGGGGCGAAGGCTTCGCGAATGGATTTCGCACCCGCTGATTTCTGTCCGGAAAATTGAAGAGCGTTCTGAAGCGATTGCGGAACTGGTTGCAAATCCGATTGTTCTGGATGAACTCAAATTGGCTCTGCGAGAAATTCTGGACATGGAACGCCTTTTGGGGCGTGTCGGCAGCGGTCGTGCAAATGCCCGGGATCTTTATGGTTTGGGCAAATCGCTTTCCAAGGCAGTCAAGGTTGCCGAATCGCTTTCGTCTTTGAAATCGCCGATTTTCCACGCTCTTGCCGAAACGCTTTTGTCCGCCGAGGGCAAGGGCGACGATATTTTGAAAATTCTCAACGACGAGTTGCCCATTACCGTACGAGAAGGCGGAATGATTCGCGTCGGAGCGGATGCAGAACTGGATAGGATGAATGCGGAAATTCAGGATAGGCGGGAATGGATTGCTTCTCTTGAAGCGCGGGAAAGGGAACGCTTGGGAGTAAACACTTTGAAGGTCGGCTACAACCGGGTTTTCGGCTATTACATCGAAGTTTCCAAAATCCATTCGGACAAAATTCCGCCGGAATATATCCGCAAGCAGACGACGGTGAACGCCGAACGTTACATTACTCCCGAAATGAAGGAGTGCGAAACGATTATCTCTAGTGCGGAAAGTCGCATTCACGATGCGGAATACCGCATATTTTGCCGCCTTCGCGAATCGGTGAATGCCGAGCGTCACGAACTGCAGCAAATCGCCGAAGCTGTTGCGGAAACGGATGCGTTTTTCAGCCTTTCGGTGGCGGCTCGCAAGCGCGGCTATGTGCGCGCGGAAGTCTTTGAAGGAACCGGCATCGAAATTCGGGGCGGTTTTCATCCGGTCATCGTTTCGGCGAATCCGGACTTGGCTTTTGTTCCGAATGACGTTTCCCTGTCTCCCGATGCACATCGCATAATGCTGATTACGGGACCGAATATGGCGGGTAAATCCACTTACTTGCGGCAGACGGGATTGATTGTGCTGATGGCGCAAATCGGTTCTTTCGTGCCTGCGGAATCGGCGAGAATCGGCGTTGTAGATCGCATTTTCACCCGCGTTGGTGCCAGCGACAGATTGTCCCGCGGTCTTTCCACTTTTATGGTGGAAATGATTGAAACGGCGAACATTTTGCGCAATGCGACAGAAAAGAGCCTGGTACTTTTGGACGAAATCGGTCGGGGAACCAGCACGTTTGACGGGCTTTCCATCGCCTGGGCGATTTTTGAAACTCTTCACGACAATCCGAAACGCGCAGCGATTACTTTGTTTGCAACGCATTACCATGAAATGACGACATTGGCGGATTCTTTGGAACATGCGGGCAATTATCAGATCGCTGTCCGGGAAGATGGCGACAAGCTCATTTTTTTGCATCGGATTCTGGCGGGGGCTTGCGATTCCAGCTATGGCATTCATGTCGCCGAAATGGCGGGGCTTCCTTCCGAAGTGGTTCGGCGGGCCCGGAAAATTTTGCTCCGTCTGGAAAAGTCGCATATCGATCCCAGCGATGCCAAGCAGGTGGAAAAAATGCGGGAACAGCCGCAAGTGGATATGTTCGCTTCCCCGGATGAAGACACGCAGCTTTTGCTGGAAGAACTCCGGCGTTTGAAGCCGGAAGAGATGACGCCGTTGCAGGCGTTGCAGACTTTGACGGAACTGAAGGCGCACTATGCCAAGTGAAAGGACGTCCATTCATTTTACGGTTCTGGAAGATTACGTTTATGACAATCGCCTCAACGGGGATTCTTCCCTTCACGGGCTGGAGCATTGGCACCAGGTGGAGTTCAACGGCTTGATGCTCGCCAAAAAAACGCACGCCGATGAAACGATTATCCGACTGTTTGCGCTTTTTCACGATTCTCGCCGGGTTTCCGACGACTACGACGAATTCCATGGGAAATACGGAGCGGAATACGCCGAAAAGCTTCGGGCCGAGCATTTTTTTGATTTGGACGAAGAGCGGTTTGCGCAGTTGTTGCACGCCTGCCGTTTTCATACGACGGAAAATGCTTCCGGTGATGCGACGATTGACACTTGCTACGATGCGGATCGTCTGGATTTGGGAAGGGTCGGCATTATTCCTGCCCCGGAAAAGATGGCTACGAAATTTGGCAAAGAAATCGCTGGAAAATTGCAAAAAATCGCTTCGGAAAATCACCGCAGCTGGATTCGGGATTTTGCTCTGCATATTTGATTTTCTTACGGCAACGCCCCCTTTTTTCTTTTTCTTCCGAAGGCGTTTTTAATTATCTTTTGAAGCGTGCTAGAGAAAATTTTATATTCGCTGATTCCGCTGATTTCGGCATTTCCTTTGTTTATGATGCTTGTGGAAATGCATGGAAGGCGGCCATCTGGTCGGCAGTGGTTCTGGTTTGCTTTTTCGGTTGTTTTTTTTGTGTGGCATGGGGTTGTCGCCCGTTTTATCGCTCCGCTTCCCGAAACCCGCCCGCTTGTCCCGCTAGGGGATTTGCTTTTGATTTTTGCCTTCACCCTTCTTTTTATTCAGGAAGAAAACCGTAAGTCCCAGGAGCCGATTCAAAATACCTACATACTCAAAGGTTGCACTGCCCTTGTCGTCTATTCCGCAATTTTGATTCTCTCTTCCTATTGTGTCGATTCTCCGATATTTTTGATTCCTCTATTTGCGACGGCGCTTCTCGCTTTTTATTTCGACCGGTTGTATTCATCGATGTCGTATTATCCCAAGCCTCGTCTGCATTTGGTCTATGGCTTTTTCATCTTGTCCGTTTTTTTGGTTCTGCCCGTATTCCGCCTTTTTTTCCTGTTTCAGATTGCGTATGTTTTCGCCCGCAGGTATCGCAATTGGATTGCGCACAAGGATAGGCTTATTGCCGCGCACGACGAAGAGCGCAAGGTCAATCATAAAATTGTGGCGAAAATGGGGGAGACGGTCAATGACTTTTCGGATTTGCATGAATCTTTGGCGCATTTTTTGGAAAACCTGGCCGAGGGTATTGATGCCAAGTCCGCGGCCATCTATGTGTGGGACGAACAGAACGGCCTTTTCCGCTGCTCGGATATCTACGGCGTTTTTTTCCCGCTGACCCGCGGCAACGAGATGAGCTTCACCCATGTCGAAGCGCTTCGGGAAATTGCGCTTGCGCAGAATATTACGGAACCGGACAATATCATTTGGACTTGCGGAATGTCGCAGACGGGTGCGTTCATCCCTTATGCCAATCAGGATTCTCGCATTCTTTCTTTGGAAAGCCGGGCGGCGAATATTCGGTCGGTCATCGTGGAACCGTTGAATTTCAACCAGCAGCTTTTGGGCGTTCTCGTGGTGGAAAATAAACTCTATGAACGCTATTTTTCGGAAAGCGATTACTACTTGGTACAGAACTTTGCGCATTATGCGACGATGATTCTCAAGGCGAACGAAGCGGTTCTAGAACGCCAGAATCAGGCGCGGACCCAGGCGGAGTTGCAGTTGGGGTTTCATATCCAGTCGGGACTTTTGCCGCATCGGATTCCGCAGTTCGAGGGCATTTCGCTTTCGGGTTCCATGACTCCAGCCAAGGAAATCGGCGGCGATTATTTCGATTTTTTGACTTTGCCGAACGGAAATTTGGGAATTGTCATCGGAGACGTTTCGGGGAAGGGCGTTCCCGCAGGAATGGTGATGACGACCCTCTACGCTTTTTTGCATGCGGAGTGCCGTTACTTTGTGAATACTTATCGGGCACTTGTCAATGTGAACGCGGAGCTTTCGGGCCGCATCGCAGAAACGATGTTCGCGTCGCTCCTCTTTTTTGAATGGAACCCGCGCACCAAGGCTCTGCATTATACGAGCTGCGGGCACGAGCACATTTTGCATTTCCGGCAAAAGGAGAATCGTCTGGACACCATCAAGAGCGGGGGAATTGCCCTTGGCATGATCGATGACAACAGCAAGATAATTCGCGAAAAGTCGTTGCTGGTGCAGTCGGGCGATATGGTGCTGCTTTATACGGATGGCGTCACGGAAGCGGTGAACGATAAACGGGAAATGTTCGGGCTTTCGCGATTGCAGGCGTTTGTGGAAAAGTATCACGGGCTTTCGTCCGAAGAAATTCGCATTGCCTTGCTGGACGAATTGAAGAATTTTGCCCACGGTGCGGCTTTGGCGGATGACATCACGGTTCTCGTGATGAAATTTTAGCTTGTGCTTGGATGGTTGGTAAAAATCCGGTTGTCCATTTTGAGTTTATGGCGTTGCCCATTTTGAAGTGAGGTTCGAGTTTGGCGACTTCTAAAAACGGCTTTGGTGAAGGAAATGAAAAGTGAAAGACGAGATAGTCAAATCCCTTTTGGAAATGCCGCATCAAGATGGCGATAGGCTGCCTTCGATAAGAATTTTGATGCAGACGATGCGTGCCGCTTCGGGAACGGTTCAAAATGCGATTGCTCTTTTGAAGGCGCAAGGTCTGGTGTATTCGGACCCGGGGCGAGGAACTTTTTGGGGAAAGCGGCAGCGGGTGAAAATCGAAGTGCCGAGTCCCGATGGGCGGCAAACCCTTTGGGAAAAATTTCAGTCGGATCTCCGTTCGGGAGTTTTTTCTTCGAATATGCCGTTGCCGTCCAAGAAGGAATTGGCGGATCGCTATCGGGTTTCGCCGTACTTGTTGGAGCGATGTTTGCGGGATGCTTGCGCAAGGGGCTTTCTTGTTCGCGAAGGAAAACGGCGTTATACTTTTCCGAAGCAGGGGAAAAAGTCGGAGTCGGAAATCCTCTTTATCACGCGTTCGACTTCTTGGGGCGCTTTTCATCCTGTCAGCGAACGGGAAATGGATTTTTTGCGTTGCGCTTATCGGCTAGGTGCAGAAAAGCATTATCAGTTGCGGCTTCTCGGTTTTGACGAAAAATCGGGGCGTTTTGTAGATAGAAATGGCTGCGTTCGTTCTCTTTCGGATTTTCCCCGTGCAGTCGGGGCGATGGTTTCGACGCTGCTGGTGCAAAAGCCGTTAAAGCTTTTGAATGCCTTGATTTCCGCCGGTTTTCCGATTTCAGTTTGGTGGGAGCATCCGCATTCGGATTTGGACGGGACTTTTTTGAAAAAGGCGGGATGGATGTTTTTTAATTCCGCTTTTGGAAAAAATCCGGGAATCGTCGTGGGAAAGCATTTGCTTCAAAAAGGTTTTTCTCGAGCGGTTTACATTTCTCCCTATCATGCGAGTTCCTGGTCTATGGACCGTTTGCAAGGGTTGAAAGAATGCGGGCTGGACATGGTTCCCTGTATCGATGAAAGGCATGCCAGTCCTTGGGATTTTCGCTGTTTGGCGAGTCAAAAAGGTCCGAAATTCAGCGTGGATATTCGGGCGAGGAAAATAGAAAAGGGGATTTTGAAAAAGCTGTTGAAAGACGCGCCAACACAAATTCCCTGGGTGACTGTTAACGATGAAGTCGCCGGACTTTTGCGCGAACTGGAAGAAGAGGGCGCTTTAAAAGAAATTCCGTATCTCGTCGGATTTGACAATTCTGCCGAAAGCTATTTGCTGCGGCTGGATTCGTTCGACTGCAATACGGAAAAATTGGTGGAGCAGATGTTTTACCATCTGGAGCTGGGGAAAAAGGACCCTTTTCACAACGGCCTTTTGCGGGAAATTCCCGGAAAGGTCGTGGAAAAGTAAAGCCCTTTTTTCTGTTATTTCAAGGCGTCGAAGAGGGCGAACACCATGCCCGGGCGGAAATATTTTCCGGCGGTGTATTTGAGCGCCGTGCTGTGCAGAACGGTGAACAAATCCTCTTCAGCGATTTTGGCTTTTTTGGCGAGAGGGCCGTAGGCCTTTTTGAATGCGGCAAGATTCTTCGGAAGTTTGGGAGAAACCCGCTGATCGGCGAGGAGTGCGCCCTTCTTGACGAGCTCGGCAATCAGCGTCTTGGCGGCGGTTGCCGAAACTCCAGCTTTGACAAGGACGTCTTCGTGGAGGCGGCAGCTTCCATTGAATCCTTCTGGAGCGGCGAACGGAATTTTCGCTTCTTCGTAAAGGTTCTGGATCATGCTGTTCACCATGTCGCGAGCCTTGTCAAATTCTTCGTGGAGAATCATACCGCTGGCAATGCTGTATTGGATGCCAATCCACACGTCGTGGGCCTGGAAGTTGAACTCGTCCAAAGGAGAACCGTCTTTGTGAACAAGATTCGCGGCACCGAGGAGTGGCGTGTTCGCTTTGTAATTCGTCTTGTAGATCCGATCCAAAGTTCGAGCGGCTTTGTCAAAATCGGTCAGCGGTTCCAGCCCGAGCAAGCGCAAGTAGGTGTCGGCGAGCATGGAGTCTGCAAACACATCGTCGCAATCCAATTCCAGCTTGGCCCGGAAGGATTCGGTGAAAGCTTCGGGAGCGGAACCGAGCAGAAATTCTTTTTTGAATTGGCGCAGTTCCCGCTTGGAGAGATTCACGTCGTCGGGAATTTCCGAGTAGTTTACCCAGTGGTTGAGTTCGCTCAGCTTTTGAGCGTCGGAACCGGAAAGGGGAATTTCGTCTGCGAGCGCTTCGACCACTTTGTCGAAATGTTCAAAGTTCACGTCCTTGGCTTCAATCGGAGTGGCAAAGAAATGGAAATAGCCTTCGTTTTCGTCCCAGAGCGCTTCGTGGAATTCCGCTTCGGCTTCGTCGGCTTTTTGGTTCCAGGCGATAGCGCGGGAACTGTCGCCGACGAGTTCGGCGATTTTTGCTGCCGCGCGGAGTCCGGCGATCCAGAGGGATCCGCAATAGACGGAAATGCCGTTGGAAGAAAGGTTGTCGAAGGTGTCGTCGGTGCCGTGGGTCAGCGGGAAATTCTGGCCTTCATCGACCATCTTTTCCAGGTATTCCATGCAGGCATAGACCGCATCCTTGCAGGATTCCAGAACTTCTTTGTTCCCGGTGAATTTGTAATGACGGAGAACCATCAGAACGTATTTGGGGGCAAGGTCTTTCCATTCTTTAACGTTGTGCCAGTCGTAGGCGTCGGGTGCCGGGTCAAAAGGACTGCCGAGGTCATGGATGACGGCTCCGGTCACTGCGCGGGGGCCTTCGAGTTTGGCTTCCGGCAGATCGGCAAAGGGATGGTTTACATATTCGTGATGCCTGCGGACATTCGAATCGCTTGCCAGAATCGCGTCGGCGAAACGCTTCATCACGACGCCGTCCAGTCGGGGCATCAACGCCAGCAGAGAGAAGCTGCCGTAGAAGTAAACGTCGAGAGAATTGAAGAACGGATAGTCGGCGCATTCGCGAACGAGGAAATTGTCGTCTTTGTCCCAGACTGTCGCTTCGGGAATGAAGCTGAGTGTGTTCAAAGCTAGGCTGCGGAATTCCGCCTGCTTCTTTTTGTCTTTGGGGAAAAGTTTGGAAAGCGCTTTTTCGGGGGTGAGGGCGTGGAACGCTTCGCCGAAAGTCTTTTCAAATTCGGCGTCGAAGTTGAGAGCTTCGGAAAGCATCGCGCGGACTCGGCCATAAGGCTCCGGGAAGAACACCGTGTATTTTTTCAGATTTTCTTTGCCCTGGAAACGGATGTGTGCAAAATCGAGAACCGTGTTGAACTGCACCCGCGTTCTGGCGTGGGGTTTCAAACGGATGGTGACGGCGATGGCGCCGGCGACGGTTTCCCGACCGCTGTAAACGTTTTTCACAAAGGTCTTGGATACTCGACCGCTTTGCAGTGCGCCTGCGAGAACCGTCTCTTGGTCGTTCCGGTAAAAGAGAGGCTTTGTCGAAACGTTCACGTCGTCTTTGGGATTCCAGGCAACGCTGATTCCCATGCAGCCGTCAAAATCGCTTTCGGCAAGGGAAGCCTTGTTGTAAAACTCGACACCCTTCACCTCTCGACCATCGGCGAGGGTTTCGTTAAATTCAACGCCCTGCGGATTTTTGGCGACGGGAACCAGAACAAACGAAGAATCCTGGACGCCTTCGCGATCCTTGCGCACCTGGTAACCGCAGTAGTTTTCCTGCATCTGCACCAGGGTGATTTCCCGGACATCCTTTGTCGGGTTGTAAAGTTCATAGCGGACTGCGCTGACGGGCAGGCTCGAAAGGCGTTCGTTGTTCGGCAGGATGTAGCTGTATTGGTAACGGCTGATTTGGACGTCGGCATTTCCCAAAAATCTTGTGCGGGAAAGGGGATATTCCGCAGTATATTCCATCTTCTGCGCGTCGTATCCTTTTTCTCCCAGAAATTCGGTTTCGCATCCGAAAGCCGCGGTCAGCGCTCCTTTCCGTTCCACTTTTTCGCCGAGCTCGCCGTCAAAAAAGTCGATAAGGACGGCACGGTTAAATTCCGGGGAAGTCGTTTTGCCGGCGTCGATCATCGCCTGTGTGCGCGGGCTGAATTCCGTATGCCAGCGGTAAAGGGCGTCTTTGTTGGTTTCAAAAAATTTCTTGTCGGCGAGAATTTTTTCGATTTTTTTCAGAGTGTCCTTTTCGTTCTTTTCCGAAAAAAGCGGATTCCCATTGGCGTCCTTCAACACATAGAACTGATTCTTGCGGGAAAATTCAAAGAAATTGCGGATGGCGAGCGGGGCGTTCTTGCGGATGACGGATTCACGGAAAAAAACGTTTTGCAGACGCAGGTCGTCCGGATTTGTGGCGCGAATCTGGATGCCGGGAATGATGCCCGTGACCGGTGTCGTCCCTGCGGGCGTTGCCGTATAAGTGCTTCCGATGCCGCCGACGGCAATCCCTGTCGTTGCGGGAGTTGTGGTGAGCGGCGTGTACCACGGCTGAATAAATTCCACGGCGAGACCTTTGGTCATCAGCTCTTTCACGTTGCCGTTGAGTTTCGCGGATTCTAGATATTTATCAAATGTCATGACGAATGTTCCTATGGTTGATTTTATTGCAGAAGGGAATTTAGAAAAGTTATCTTTGCGGTATGTTTACTTTTGGCGTATTTGCTTCGGGTGGCGGCAGTAATTTCAAAGCCATCCTTTCCCATGCAAACGATGGATCTTTGGGTGGTGCTTGCCGTTTTTTGGTGACAAACAACGCTTCTTGTGGTGCAGTAAAAATTGCCGAGGAACAGGGCATTCCTGTTTTTCATATTTCTTCCAAGACGCATCCCGACAAGCGGGATTACGAAAAAGCCCTTTTGCAGGTCGTCCAAAAATTTCCCGTAGATTTTGTTGCGCTTTGCGGGTTTATGAAACGCATTCCGGATTCCTTTTTGCAAACGATGGAAAATCGCATTTTGAATGTGCACCCGTCTTTGCTTCCCAAATATGGCGGTGCCGGATTTTTTGGAATACACGTCCACGAAGCGGTCCTGGCGGCAAAAGAAAAAGAGTCGGGTGCTACCATCCATCTGGTTTCGAGCCAATACGATTCGGGCAGGATTTTGGCGCAGGTCAAAGTTCCCGTGATGCCTTCCGATTCGCCGGAAGAATTGGCGAAGCGGGTTCTTGTGCAGGAACATCTTTTGTTTTGGAAAACGTTGAAAGATTACGCTGAAAATTTTTCCTCTGCTAAATAATTCAAAATTTGTTTTGGAACGCATTTGCGATGAAATGGAAATCTCCTGAATTTTTGAAAGGCGTGCAGTCGCCGATAGAGGGCGAGCGGGCTTTTCGGTCCGAGTATCCCCAAAAAATCATCATCGGCGTGGATGAAGTGGGCAGGGGGCCGTTGGCCGGTCCTGTCGTCGCTTGTGCAGCCGTGCTGAAAGAAGGGATTCTGGACAGCGCGTTGAAGGATTCCAAAAAATTGAGCCGCATCAAACGCGAAGCGATGTACGAACAGATTCAGTCGGAATGCCTGTGCTATGCGATTGCGAGCGCGAGCGTGAGGGAAATCGACCAGATGAATATTCTGGATGCGGATTTCTTGGCGATGCGCCGGGCTTTGAACGCATTGGGAGTGCAAGGTCTCGCTGTTTCGGAACCGGAATTGCCAATCGTTTCAAGCGGAAAACTGCCGTCTGGAATTCAGGTCGTCATTGCTGTCGATGGAAATTTGAAAATTCGAGGCGTTCCGCCAGAAACGCAAGTTGCCGTTGTGAAAGGGGACGCCCTTGTGGCGAGCATTTCGGCGGCGTCCATTTTGGCGAAGGTGTTTCGGGATCGCTACATGGATGCTCTGGCTTTAAAATATCCGGGCTACGCATTTGAAAAAAATGCGGGCTATGGAACGAAAGCGCATTTGGATGGAATTCGAAAATTCGGGATGACGCCGGAACATCGTCAAAGTTTTCATCCGAAAAGCCTGCAAGTCGAAATGGAACTTCGTGACTAGAGGGGAAAATTCTACACGCACTTGCCAATGCCGACAATGGCCGCAGTCCGTGCCCGCAGACGCGTTTTTCCAAGCCCTAGAATTTGTACGGAGCCGTTCGCGTAGCTTTTCACCAGTTCGATTTCTCGGGGGGAAAATCCGCCTTCGGGTCCTACCAGCAGCGTGGTTTCCTTCTCTAGCGTCGGCAGATTTCTTTCGCCGTCCATATCGCAAAGGACGATGTCCCCGCGGTAATTTCTTATCCATTCTTCCAACGGAACGGGGCCGCGGATTTCGGTAAGCCAGGCTTTCAGGGATTGTTTGAGGCTCACGGTGGCTTTGAGTTCACAACGTCGCACGACTTTTTGCAGGTTGGAAGCTTTGGGTTCCTCGGAATGTTCCGTCCGCAGCAAAGTGATGCTCGCGACTTCCATCTCTCCCACGTGCAGGGCGATTTCTTCGTTGCCGTCGTCTTTGAGACAGGCGATTCCCAGATGCAGAAGCGGCTTGGGACGATTGGATTCCTTGATGCTTTCAACCCGGATTTCGCAGCAACGCGGATCCGCTTTTTCCACGATGCCCGTTGCCAAGTGCCCCTTGCCGTCGGTCAGTTGCAGAATGTCGCCGGGGCGAGCGCGGCAAACTCGAATGGCGTGCGCGCTTTCTTCGGCGGAAAGGGGAAGAACGCCTTTGGCGAGTTCGGGAACATAAAATCGGGTATCCGGAGATTTCATAGCCCAAAAATAAATTCTAAATTGTGCGCTATGAAGCGAATAAAGGCCGTTGTATTCGATTTGGACGGGACTCTCTACCTTTCGGGAAAGCCTTATCCGCAGGCTGTGCAGACCGTCCAGAAGGTGGCGCAAAAAGTTCCTGTCTATTATATGTCGAACAATACGAGCAAATCGCTGGTGTTTTACATGAACCGTCTTGTTCGCATGGGACTCCCGTTGCAGAACAAGGACCGCATCCTTTCGGCGATGACCTTTGCCCTTTCGGAAATCCACAAGCGCGGCATCAAGAACGTCTATCTCTTTGCCAACCCGGAAGTTTCGGAATGGTTCGCCGCCGAAGATCCAATGCTCGACATCCATGCGCCCATGGATAAAACGGAATTGGTATTGGTCGCTTACCATTCTTCTTTCAATTATCGGGACCTGTGCGAAGTCTCGTGGCGACTGGAGCGGGGGGCGGATTTTTGGGTGACGCATTCGGATTTTGTCTGTCCCGACGAATTGGGGCCTGTGCCGGACATCGGTAGTTTTATGGCGATGTTCAAGGCGGCGACGGGGCGCGAACCTTCTCGCATTTTTGGAAAACCGAATCCCGAAATGCTTTCGCCGCTGATGGAATTCGTGTCTCCCGAAGAGATTTTGATTGTCGGCGACCGTCTTTATACCGATTTTGAATTGGCGATTCGTTCGGGTTGCCATTTTGCTCTGGTTTTGTGCGGGGAAACGAAAGCGCGCGATGTGCAGCGCCTTGCTCGTCAGCCGGATATCATTGCTGAGCAGGTTTTTGATATCGACTTCGACAAGCTTATCGGCTGAGAGGAATTGTCTGTGGAGGGCTCTCGGCGCAATTGATGAGAGATGTTGCAAAAAAGCCCCGCAGAAAGCGAGGCTTAAGTCCTAAAAATATGAGTTACAAATTTCGGATTTCTTCTTCGGAAAGGCCTGAAACATTCGCGATGAGGTCTAGAGATGCTCCATTGTTTTTAAGAGCTTTCGCTATTTCCCGCCGTTCTTCCTCTCTACCCTCTTCCCGTCCCCTTTCCATGCCGATCCCGATACCTTTTTCAACACCGATTTCAATTCCTTCGTCACGACCTTCCTCGTATTTTGCGGCGAGGGCCTTTTCTTCGGCTTCGGCGATGGTCTCGTAGCCGTAGGCTTCGGATGTCTTGATGAAGTCCATTTTGAGTTCCTCCTTTTCCTTCGAGGGGATCAATGCCTTCAAATATATAAATGTTTCCGTGATGAAGCTTTCCGCCTCCTCTCGGGGGAGTTCCTTGAGCGTTCGGATGGCCGTTTGCAAGTGCGCGTGCATCGCCTCGCTGTGGAACACGTATTTCATCGCGACGAGGGCGAGCGCGATTTTCGGGGA
>NZ_FUWU01000070.1 GCF_900167415.1 Fibrobacter intestinalis
CCCGAAGAAAAACGCGACTTACTACCAGAAGAAAAAGGCTCACAAGCTTTTTTGCAAGAGGGCTGGCATCGAGCCTATCAACGGCCACCTGAAAAGCGACCACCGTATGGGCAGAAATTTCTACAAGGGAATCTTTGGCGACATGCTCAACGCAAAGCTTGCAGCAGCAGCGTTCAACTTCAAGAGGGCCATGAGGCGCTTTTTTGCCCTGTTGGAATGGCTATACTGTTTTTGCCTTCTGTGGAACGGAATGAACAAAAAATGCGAACGTCCTTATCTTGCGTTCGCAAAGTGACTTTTTAAGGGCTGACTATTTAAACTTGGATTGATACTTTTTCTAATTTCTTTAATAGCTTGTTCAACGCCCTGTTTTTTTCTCTTTTCTGCGGCATCTGCCATTACAGACATCTTTACCACAGTCACTACAAGAAGAAGCATTACCACAGCGGTTACGCCAGCCATCAAGTCAGAAATAGAAACGAATGGATTCGGTTTTTTTCTCATACAAAAGACCTATAAAAATGAAATCAGCATGGATTCTTCATTTGAATTTGCACATCAGCCTTTTCTACTGAGATCGTTTTCCTTTTCAGAAGGAACACGGTTCAAAGTTTTCGCCAATATTTCGGCAATGTTTCCAGGAAGCTTGTTCATTTCAGAAGAGATTTTCAAATTGGCTCTACTGATTGAAGAAAGTCTTTCTTCAATACCGTCCTTAAGGCCTTCCATAACATGAATCTGATCGCCGCTCACAACCCCCATGGTAGTTGTTGCGTCTTTGATGTCTTTCAGGGAAACACGGATATTCTTTTCGAATACATCCAACGTGTCGTTCAATTTTTTCTGCCCCTTTTGGGATTCGTCAGCCATCGTAACCACAGCCTGTCTAATGGAATCGCCTGCCTGTTCCATAACGGAACTACTTGCATTGATAGACTCCACAAACTGAGTCTGAATGCTATTCAAAGTATTTGTCACGGCAGGAGTAAAATCGTCCACAGATTTGGTCAAGCTTGCAGCAGCCGTACCCATTTTATCGGCGGATTCCGAAACGGATTCAAATTCATTTTTCATAGAAGTACTCAAGGAGTCCATTTCCTTGGTCATCTTTGTGATATTGGTGGAAACACTAACTATCTTATCCGTCATGCGCTTGGTTTCATCAACTAGTTCCTGAAATTCGCCTTCCAATGCTTTGAAGCGTTCAACGACGGTTTCCTCAAGTGTTTTGCATAAGTTTTTATTCATCAAAAGGATGCCTTTTTCAAGGGATCCAAAACCGGATTCCAAAGAATTCAGCAACGAATTGCGAATGCAGTCTCCTAAATTCTTGCCAAGACTTTCTTGCATATCGCTCAAGGCTTTAACAATTTTATTAGTACTTGCTGCTGCAAAACTATTCTTCAATTTCAACTGATTATTGCATTGCTTTACACACCAGTTAAAACGTTCCTTATTTCGACCAAACTTACTGCGCCATAAAGTAAAGAGGAAAAAGAAAATAATGCCATAGATGGACGATTTGAACAACGCACCCAAACCACCCAACATAGGCATCATCTTAGCCAAAAGCTCAGCGGGTTCCACATTCTTGTTGTCCAATACATCTGCAGCGGCATTCAAGGCCACTCCCACACCAAGAAATGTACCTAATAACCCAATCACCAAAAGCATGCTGGGAAGTACTTCCGCAAATTTTTCTGACGGCAAGGCGACCGCATCCGCCAATTCTATAACGGAACCGTGTTCTGCACTTAGATCATCCATTTTGTCATCAAAGGTTCCATTTTGCCAAACCTTTTCCCACGCTTTTTCATTAGCGGTCAAAAGTAACCAGGCTGCCGTTCCAAAAGAAAGGCCTGCAATAACAATCAGAAATACTAGCTGAATCGAATCAGACGGAATGAGATAGTAAAGATATTCCATTAGCAAGCACCTCCGATAACTTCAACCACTTCCTTGGCACGATTCTGAGCGGACTTACGGAATATATTTGAAAAATCCATAATCAATCCTTGTTCATCTTCTGTGAGAGATTCCCATTCCTTGCCGCGATTCATACACTCAATAATTAATTGTCCCACATCTTCCACATTTTCTTTGATAATATCTATTTCATCTTCACCCACAACTTCAGCAATTGCTTTGTCGCCTTCGTAAACACAAAGCATGCCTTCTGCGGCTTCGATGTAGAATTGACGGTGCCCAATAGATTTTTGGACTTCGTCTAGATTTTCCTTCATTCTAGGAAGTTTATCTTTCAGCCCCTTAAATTCCACCATTTCCTCGTCTGAAAGGAGATTGTCCGCTTCAAGACGGGAGAATCGTTTAAAAATCACATTGGATGAATTCCATTCTGCAAACATCTTCTTTTCCTTTTCTCGGTCAACTTCCAAATCGGCGGCCCACTGCTTTATCATTTCATCAAATACAATTGCCATTACGGACTTGCCAAACATCTTTTCTACAAGTTCGGCAAAGCGATCGGCGTCCTCGGCGGAAACATCCTCTTCATTAATCACTTTATCAGAAAAATTCAAAACAAATAAGTCATCCGCAGAGACTTCGTCTAGGCTTTTGATATTTGTCAAACGATCTTTAATCTTTTCCAAAATGCGGGCATCCGCTCGTATGCGTAAATAGCTATCCAAGTCAACAGCTTTGTCTTCTTCAATCATTTTTTGAATGGTTGAATTAACAATAATAAACTTGTTTATAATCTGAGCCATACGCAGAGAACACTTTTCTTCATTGCTACGCATTTCGGCTTCACCTTCTTCAAGAATTTCCTGATCTTCCTTAGCCTTTTGAATGTCTGACCACTTGGTCAAGGCAATGCCAATCTTCTTCATTTTCGGCAAGACGCGTTCAGCAACAGAGGCAATCTTTTTTAGAATGGGAGAATTCTCTAAAGCCAAGAGCGTCTTAGCGGCCACAGCAAGGTAAGGCCCGACAACAGGAACCGCGATCAATGCGTTGGCAAACTTAGCCACCCAAGGTTTAACCACAGGCCATACGGTCTTCACCGTTTTAATAACCTTTTCACCAACGGAAGCAACCGTTGTCAAGACTTTACCTGCAAATCTAGCTACACCAGTAACCACCTTGCCTACAGTACGACCCACGGCAGATACTGCAGATCCGACAAAAGAAGCTGCATGACTTATACAACTACCAACAAATGAAAAAAATCCCATTATTCATTCTCCTTTTTTTTGATTTTCTTCTTTGATTTTTGTTCCAAGCATCTTCAGTGCAGCCCTATTCGTTGCCACCTTCGAACTGACCTCAGTGCCAATTTTTTCTTGATGTAACACATCTTCTATAGACTGTTGAAGATGCGCAAATTTTAAAACCGGATTTTTGTCGTCAGCATCGTGAATCGCCTTGGGAAGCGCAAGACGCATGCACGTACGAACGTTCCTTCCAGAAAGTCCCTCGGAAATATTTGCCAGTTTAGTCAAAAGGCTTTCTCGCTCGTCATCCAAAGGAATTCCATGCACAAGAAAACGATCCCAAATTTTACGACGTCCTTCTAAATCGGGCAAGTCGAAAAAAACATGTTGGGTTATCCGACTGACAAATGCCTTGTCATAATTCTTTTCAAAGTTCGTTGCAAAGATAACGATGCCTTCGTATTTTTCAAGTTCAATCAACATTGTTGAACGCAACGAATTCACTTCATTGTCAATGCCCTGAGTCACATTTGAAAGCCTTGCTCCTAGCAAAGTATCTGCTTCGTCAAAGAATAGAACAGAATCGTTCTTTGCTGCATAATCAAAAGCAGCACGAATGTTTTTTGCCGTTTCGCCCATGAATTTGCTTTCTACGTCAGACATTCCCAGACTGATAAACTTTTTTCCTAAAGTTCCCGCAAGGGCTTCTGCCGTGAGAGTTTTTCCCGTTCCCGGCTTACCATAGAAATTCAATACCGTTCCAGCACCACTGGGATCGACAGACTTGAATCCCCACGTCTCGTAAATCAATTTATAGTTTTTGATTTTCGCTAAAGCTTCATCAATTTGAAGTTGAGAGCTTGCAGGCAAAAAAACATCATCAAGAGTGTATCTTGGATCTTGGACAAGAAATGTTTTGACATTTTCAGATTTGTCTTGTTCATTCAAGGAATCCTTTATCGGATTAGATTTCTTTTCCTTGCAAACAGGACAATCCTTTGTTTCTTGAAACTCTTTAAAGTGTTGCATAGATTCTAGTGAGTCCATATTCTGAGGATTATACCCCCCTACGAAAGCGATCCAATTGTGACCGCAGACATCGCATTTTCTAACAACTTTCTTTTGTAACCAACGTTCAAACATATTATAGTCATTTGGAATTAAACGTCATTCCCAATGCGCTAGCGACAATGCTTACAATGTCAGTCGCGCGTTCTTTTTGCATGCCCTGTCCATTTAGCTCTTTTATGGAATCGGCAAAGATTCTTTGTTGAACATCTGGGTCAGAGTCTTGAATAGCCAAAAATTTTCCGCCTAAATTGTTTGACAGGATAATCATTAAAACATCTTTAGTATCCGCGTGTTCGGAATCGATTTGGGAAATCATCGTCTTGAATTTATGCGCGTTGTCAGATTCAAAAATTTCTTCCCCATAGTCGTTCACGAAATCCCGAAGGAATTTTTGTGCAGACAAAATATCTTCTGAAATTTTGTGAGGCTGTTCATCGGTTTCGTTATCATCACTGTCGTCTTCCTCGTTGTCCTCTTCGTCATTGTCGCCATCCTCGTCCTTATCCTCCTCGTCATCGTCGTCATCATCATTACTTACTAACGTTTCTAACGTATCGAACACATCATCCAAAAAATTATCCAAGAAACCCATTTTCAAATCTCCTTAAGCTTTTTTCACCATGCGAAAACCGATTAACATTCCGCTACCATTTGGAGCAGCGACGTTTCTCATCGTAACGGAACAAAATTTTTCGTCACTCGTTGCGCAGCCTCCTCGAATGACGTGATCCTCTTTCAAAGAGGCTTTGACAAGAGGATTATCTTTTTCTTCGGAATCGTAAATTTTATAGCCGTCATTGACCCATTCATAAACATTGCCCAGCATATCATATAATCCGAAATCATTTTCCTGTTTTTGAGAAACGGGATGAGTCGTTTCGTTAGAATTGTTTTTATACCAGGCGCATTCTATTAAGGGGAGTTCTGCAAAAGATTGGGCGGCGTATTCCCATTCCGCTTCTGTCGGTAATCTGTAACCATTTGCGGTCAAATCGCAGATCCCTTTGTTGTCGTAGCAAGGATTCAATCCTTCTTTTTCACTTAATTTATTGCAGTAATTAATGGCCTTTGGAAAAGACACTTGATCGACTGGCAGTGAATCGCCTTTGAATTTTACTGTAGGATCTTTTCCCATTACGGATTTCCATTCCGCTTGAGTTACAAGTCCTGTTTTCATTTTAAACGAATCGACATAGACTTTATGAGCGGGTCGTACATCTTTGCGACCGTTATCGTTTCCCATTGTAAAGCAGCCTGCTGGAATGGAAACAAAATCGTCTTCGGGTAAATCTTGAAACCCTTTGAATATCTCGGCCACGATTTCGTTCATTTTTTCATAGATCTTTGTGATGGTTTCTTTGTTGTGCTGGTACTTTTTCGCATCGTTTTCAGAAGACGCTTTCATTAAGGAAATTTCACGAATGATTAATTCGATGGAATGCTGGTTCAGCCCTTCTATGGAAACACTTTTTGTTCCATTTCGTATGGAAGCTCTTCGTTGCTGAGTAGCCTCTTCGCTGAATTTGTTTTCCGCGTCGTTCATGAGGGAATTAAAATGCAAAAGAACTTTGTTCAAGTTTTTGGACTTTTCAAGTGAGGCCTGGATTTGTTCTGCGTCCGCATTGATGTGTTTGCGAAATAAAATTTTCAAGCGTTTTTGCAAGTCTTTCTTTTTGTCCGTATTCAGCCGGTTCCATTCTGTAAAAAAACCATCTAAAGATTTTTTTCTAAAGGCGAAAGTTTTCTTTTGCTTGGAGCTATAGGCGACCACGCCTTCATAAGGGATTTCATTGTCTTCAAGAATTTCTACGATATGATCTAAAATATCGTTCAAATCCTCTTCTGATTTTAATTCCGCTTTATTGCATACAATCAGAATTTTCTTGTCGGGGGATTCTTCGAGAACCTCCTCCAAAAATTCTATATCGGAGTCCGTTAAAGTTCCCGTACCGTCAAGGCCGATAAACCAAAAAAGGACTTTTGCCTGACGGATGAACATAAGGGAAGTTTCTCGGTCCCTACTGGTAAAAGAATCGTCTGTCGCCGCAGAATTGTATCCCGGTGTATCAATAAAACAAATATGTTCAAATTGTTCTGGCATCTTTGCATGAATCACAACCGATGGCATTAAGTCCTTTAAGTTGAATGCAAAAGATTTCAAAAACTGATGGTTCATTTGCTTGTAGGCATTTACTCCTAATTCTACGCTGGCTCCTGTAGCGGTTAAACCAAATGCGTTCGGCGCCTGCTCGCCGCTAATTACGTAAGCCGGGATGGCCGTTTCGGGGTTAATGCTCACAGGTAAAGTGATTTCGGAGGAACTAAAAAGGTTGTTGCAAAAAGTGGATTTTCCGCTGCTAAATCCACCTGCTAAAGCGATGGAATTTTTGCTGTAAACCTCTTTGTTGTGAATAAATACAGCCAAATCTTGTTCGATACTTTGTAATTCCAGCAAAGCAGAGGCTTCCTCCGAAAGGGCGTCGTCCTCTTTGGTGTATTCCATATAGTCTTTCTTCAAGACATTTTGAAAATTTATTAGCGAATCGCTTTGGGTAGGCTTTGCTGCTAGCAGCTTTGAAACAAGCTCGTAACGATCGTTTAGCTCATTTAAATTCATTAGAGGATTCTCTTTTTTAGGGTATATTCCAAAGATTTTTCTGAAAAATGGAAAGGGTCGCCTAATCCATTAAATGCTCTCCAATTCTTTGAGTACATTTTCATAGCTTTCTATGGATTTTTCCTTGTTTTCAATGTCTTTAATTAAAGTGTCCAGCTGATTGCGGTAACGGCCTAAAAGTTCCGAAGCGATGTCGGCTTTTTGAATGGCCATAGCGTAACGATGAATTTCTTCCGTGAGCATTTGGGTTAAAGAATTTGCCATTTTGGAAAGAAATGCTTTGGCTTCGCCTAAAATCTCGGTGACTTCTTCATCTTCTACAGAACCGGAGTTCAGCAATGGACTTGGCAATTGCCCCGAAGGGATTTTGAATTCAGGGAGTTGTAGGGATTCTATAATTGCCCGGATTTTATTGGCAACAGCATCTGCTTCCAGACTTTGATCCGCTGCCTTGTCCGCCCAGACAATGAAAATTTTGGAGGCGATATTACTTTTCAATTTTTCTAGGGAATCCAGCACTTCTCTTTTTAAACTATTATTGTTCTTTTCCACAAAATCTTCTATGGAGCTTCTGACTTGTGTTATGCTGATTCGTGTGTGTTCCGTTTGGTAATGATGACGTTGTTTCCACCACAAGTGTCCCGTTGTGTAGGAATGGTCGCGGGTAAAATTTTCTTTGTATGATGCCGATTCGGATTTAGCGTCGTTTTGGAGAGAATTTACAAAAGCAATTAAATCCTTTGTGGATGCGGAACGCCATTCGGCAACGGCTTCGTTTATGGTTCGGGTGATGCTCGGTTCTACTTTCAAACAGAAGGATTCAATCCCGTTCTTTTCATTTTGAAGGCTTTCCAAATTTGCCGACCGGATTCGTTCCATTTGGCTTTTTACGGCTCTCTTCAAATCCTCAGCCAAGTCATTGACGGCGTTTTCCAAAGACACGCATTGCTGATTTGCGCTTTCTGCAAGGATTTCTTCTTTTTTCAATTTTACGGCATGAATTTTTTCATCCACTAATTCCATATTTCCCAATTTCTTGAGTGATTCCGCAGAAGAAACAGAATCCTTTTCTGAAAAATAATTGGGGAAATTTTCGCATAAATTCTTCCAAACGGTTTTCTTGTTTTCGTCCCAATTTTCTTTATTGGAAAATGTCAAATACATGGAATGGCAATCGCCCGATGTCATTAGAATGCGGTCGCCATCGCCTGAAAGCAGTTGGTCAAAAATTCCATCGGAATTGAGGGAGCCGAGGACAGAGGCGGTTTGGCTTGCCAAACGTTTTTTGATTTCTTCTCGGACGCGGAATACATCGCCATTGTAGCACTCGTATTCACCGCCGTAAAGTTGAGTGTCGATTTGGCTTGCCAGAACAAAAATTTCTCGGAGTCCATCTTTGGTTGTAATTTTTTGAAGGACATCCTTGTCCGATGCATTTAAATAACTGCCAGCGGGGCTTAAAATCAGAACGACATCACTTGCTTTCAATAATTGATACGCTCTTTGTTCGCGAGAAGGAACCGAGTCATTGAACCCCGGAGTATCTACAATGCGCACCCCTTTCAAATTTTCATTTGGGAATGCGATTTCGACGCTTTGTGTAAAGGGCATGTATTTCCCTTCCGAGCCAACATAATCGGCAAGCATCGAAGCGATTTCGCCTAAAGAAGAAGGGTAGAGAATTTTTGTTTGCCCACAAACCTCGGATTCCTGCACGGAGGACTCTTTAATTTTTTGGAATTGTTCGTACGCTCCAGAAAGATCTATTTCTTCCGCTAATTTTCGTTTGGCTTCCCGTTCTGCGCGCTCTTTTGCCTTATTTTCATCAAAAGAACCTATGCGGTTTCCTCTTTCCGCCGCTTTTGTTTCCGCTTTATGCCGGGAATCTTCTATAATGGCTTTTACGAGTTTTGCGTATTTGCTTTCATAAGCATTACTTTTGTCTTTTAATGCCGCTAAATCCGCTTGATCGAAAAAACGAATTTTTAATTCTATTTTTTCCGAATAGGAAAGAATTGTTAAGGCCGCTGTCATGGGAGTTGCCGCTTTGGGCAGAATGGATTCTCCCTGGAATAGAAGAGCGTTCAAAAGGGAGGATTTTCCTGCTTTGACTCGCCCCACAATTCCTATTTGCAAGTCGCGGTTGGCGTCGATTTTTTCTGCATAATTTTGCCGAATTTTTTCTTCCTGTTTTAAATCTTCTCCGCAATTGGCTGCAAAATCATCCTTCAGTACATCGGGATGTTTTGCGGATAATTCTTCAAGGCGATTCCGTTTTTCAATGATTTTTTCAAGGCGTTCTTGGTACATGGTTTTTCTCCTAAATGCTGTCTTTTAATTTTTTCAGCGTTAATTCGGCTTCTTCATATTCTTTCATTTTTTCAACAATGTCTTCGTTGTTTTCCAAAGCCTCGTTCGCTTTGCTGATTTCATTTTTCATTTCGTCGATTTTTGAATCAAACTGCTCTGAAATTGCGTTAATGGCTGCGATTTTTTGTTCCGTAAGAATAGGCCCGATTTTTTCGCGCAATTCTTGTTTCATTTTGGGGATGGAATTCAAAATCTGCGAACGAATTTGTTCTCTCTTTTCAACTTCTCTTTGATGTTGAGTAAATAGTCCTATAATTTCGGGAAGAAACAGTAGGACGATTTCTAGAACCGGCGCGAATACGTTGGTCATAATGCCAAGTGCTCCGACGATTGTCTTGTACGCCGGTTTAAGATAACCATTTTGTTTATCCGCTTTGGCGGTGAGGCTCGCAAGAGATTCTTTGGCAAAATTTCCCAGATTGGATGCCGCTGTTCCTATCTTGGCAACAAAATCCGGATTTTCCAAGTTGCTGAATGTTGCATTCAATTCGCGAAGCTCTACTTGAAAACTGGTTGAAATTTTAGAAGCCGACTCTTGAGAAATTTTATTGATTGCTGGAATAATGGATGATCGAACCGTCGCGTTGATTTCTTGGGAGATGCTTTCGCTAGACGCTCCTTTCATTGCCATTTCTGTCAATTCTTCGACTTTTGAGCTGATGGATGCTCCTGCGGCGTTGACTATTGTATCGGCATCTTCATCGAAACGGTTGCTCTTTGCTTCCGCAATCATCAAATCTCTTCGCTGTTCTAGTCTGGCTAACGAATCGTTCATCTCTTGTATAGCGGCGCGATTTTTATCTTTGTCCAATTTCAATGCGGAAATTTTAATTTGGATGGCGTCAGCTACTTCGTCGATCAATTCCAAAAGAGGGTCTTTGAAAATATTCAAGAAAAGATTTTCTGGATCGATTGAAGAAACCAATTTGACTAATTCCGCACCAGCATTTTTTCCAAGAGGTTGCGGCGTTCTTTCAATTTCCAGAGCGTCTTCGATGCGGTCCTTCATTTCTTCGATGATTTCGGAAACATCTTCTGGACTTCTCAAATTGGTTTTACTTACAAAGAAAGAAAAATCTCGGCCCATGTTCTGGATATCCTGCAATTGGCGGGACATGCTCGAAGTGATGGTGCCGCTTTCCACACTGGTCAAAACAACGTAGTGAACGCCTCGATTCAAGTAACTGGCAATCGCTCGATTGTGGTCGTCACGTGGGGAATCGAATCCTGGCATATCCACAAAAATGATAGGTTCGATTCTTTTCAAATTTTCGGAATTTAAATAGAGCCGAATGCTGCGCCAGGAAGGTTTTACATGGTGCGTTTCTTCAATGGATACTTTTTTTACAGAAAGTTCTTCTCCAGAATCCTCGACAATTTCAGCGAATTCTTTTTCTGAATACCGAAGTTCTGTGGCGACAGCCGTTTCTGGAGAAACGTCCACAGAGAGAATGGGTCTTCCAATAAATGAATTTAGGAAAGTACTTTTGCCTGCGCTAAATTCTCCGACAACAGGTACTAATAATTCCTGGCTTTTTATTGTTTGGGCTAGAGCTTTTGCTTTTTCGCAAGAAACGTCGCATTTTTGAGCAATAGCAGAAACCTTATCGATGATTTCAAGAAATTTTATTTTTGCGTTCATTTTATTTCTAGGTGAATTTATGGAGTATTTATGAAAGATTTTTATTAGTGAAGCTTTAGATATGTAGGATTATCTTCACCCCTCTCTACACCGGCTCGTGCTTTCCACCGCAGCGGCAAAATCCATTGACAAGATTCATCATCTTGGCGTATTCCATTCCGCATTTGCGGCAGTGGAAGGGACCGGTTTCCCTTCCGCGGTAAACTTCGTGCTTGCCGCCCTTGGGACAAAATCCATTTGTCAAAACCTGAAGATTCTCGCGTTCTGCACCGCATTTCTCACAAATGAACATTTTTATTTTTCCTTTAGAATTTTTTTTCTAATATAAAAAGGAATTTTTGCAAATCGTCAAAAAAACAAATTGAATGCTTTTGAAGTTCCTAAAACAGGAACTTTATTTCGCACAAATTTCTTTGAAATTTGCAAAAAAAAATGATTTTGCTTTTAAAACAAGAACCTTTTTTAATTTATTGGGTTCATTTAATTTTTCGGGGTCAGATTTTAACTTTGACAAATGTTTTCTAAACCCTATCCATCGTCAAAAATCAAAGTGCCGATTTCCTGTTTTACGCGAAAGCAGCTGGAAATCGACATGGTGGATTATGGATTAGAAACGCTGGGAAAGCTTTGCAACATCATCATCGCGCAATACGATTTTTGGCCGATTCCCGGAAAGGAAATGCCTCATACGGACAACTATAAAATGTCTCCGCCGATTCAGTTCAACGTTTACAAGAAGAATCTGCATTTCATCAACTTCGTGGAATCCCATGAAAATTTGAAGAGGGCCGCTTATTGCCGTTATCTTTTTGAAAAATACACGAGCCTTCCCCGATGCCGGCGGGAACTTTTTGTACAGAGTCAATGCGTCAAAACTTTGGAAAGCTCCATTGAAAATCGGGCGTCGGTCGCTTTGAACTATCGGGGCGAGCGACATTCCTGTATTCCGTGCTTTATCGCCTTTTCGCCAAGTCTTGCCCGCGCTTATGTGGTCGTTTACGAAGTCGGCGTTGAAAATTCACCGGACTGTTTCCGCACTTTGAGAATTGCACACATTCGCGATGTCGCTGCCGGTTTGCAGGATTCGGCTTTGCCCATTCTTTCGCAATACAGGATTAAACAGCAAATCGATTTGTATCGCGAACACTTTGACCCCTATCTTTCTTATGGAAAAAAGGTCCGGATCCGTTTGACTGCGGAAGGGGAGCGGATGCTACGAAACATCGTGACGAATCGACCGGAGATATGCGGCGAGCCGGTGAACGGGATTTACGAATTTTATTGCACGGAAACCCACGCCAAGCATTACTTCGCCCAATTTTTGAAAGAGGCGGAAGTCCTTTCGCCCTTCTCCCTTCGGGAATGGTTCGCCGGGCAGTTTCAGCAGGCCGTTTCTGTTTATAACAAGGAAGGCGTTCCACTGGAACAATCTTCCGATTCGACTCAGGATACTTCGTTGTAAATTCCGGAAAGTTTGTTTTTGCGCTTTTCCCTCATGCTGCTGTCGATATTCATGGTCTAGTTCATTTCGTCGTTGCCCCTGCTGATTGCATTTAGCGTTTCCTGCCTTTTTTCAGGACTTATATACAAAACTCCACCCGATTTGCTTGGTTGGTGTGCTTCGACAGGCTCAGCAACCGGTTGTTGAACCATGGTTAGGGATTAGGGGTTAGCGACTAGTGATCAGTGATTAGTTGAAAGTTGGCGGTCGGAACTGATAACCGAGTTCCCCCTTCTCGCTATGGCGCAATATCCAAATCCACCCCACAAAAACAAAACTTCCAACCACAAAGCGTGGCGGGGGATAGGGTGAAGGGAAAAGGGGCTGCCCATGAGTCTTAAGAGTTTTACTCTTTTAGACGAATTGTCCCTGGAAGGGAGCCTTCGCAAAAGCGTGCAAGGCGAATGTTGCGCAGCAAGCTTGCTTGCAGGCATTATCTTCGAGGAGACTAGTAGTATTCGTCATTGCGTACCCACCAAGGAGAAAATCAGTCATATTTGAAAGCGACCGTCATTGCGAAACCCGGAGGGGTGAAGCAATCCTTTCCCGCTGACAAGATTGCCACGTCGCTACGTTCCTCGCAATGACGGGGTGCCAGCACAGATTGCTTCGGC
>NZ_FUWU01000046.1 GCF_900167415.1 Fibrobacter intestinalis
GATGTGCTTCAGGATGATGAGCCCGGTCATGAGACGGATCGGCTTGTTTGGCGCACCCATCTTTTCGTCGAACAATTTGGAAAACTCGGTCTCGAACTTGTTCCAGTCAATCTTGTTCGCGAGAACGTAGAGGGGGTGCTTGTGGTTCAACTGTTCCTCAAGGGAGCAGAAAAGGCTTGTCTGTGCGTGGGATTTTGGCGGTCTGTACATGAAAAAAAATGCAAGGTTTTCAGTCATATTTTAGAAATCCTTGCAATATTTTCACAGGGTAGAAATCAGTTTTCCCCAATAGTTATGCGGGTTGGACGAGATTTTAAGGGAGGACTAATTAATTTAAAATGCATTATATTTATAATCAAATGAAAGTAGGACTTTTGCGTTTTATCTTATTATTGATGGCGAGTACGGTATGCATTGCTTGGTGCCGTATGGTTCCTGTTCAATTGTTGAGTGAAAGGCATCAAACGGAATGGAATTGGGTTGAATATCGTCTAACGTTAAGAAATATTTCGTCAAACGCTATATTTAACCCTGAAATTCGATATTATGCGGAAAATTCAAATATACAGTATTGTAAAAATAACTCGGAAAATGAAAATTGTACATCTGTAAATTGGGGAGAAATCCCTATGGATACGATGCTTTATGCAACAGTAGATTATTCAACATGGTTGTATCCTGTAACGGCAATGGTAAGCTCTATTGGAAGGCATACTTTGATCAAATTAAAGATCAACGCCATTTTGTATGCGAAAGACTCAATCCATATAAATTTTCGTATTTATAAAAAAGATTGGGGGGCTTGGAACTCGGAAAATGATTGGAGTTTTCAAAAAAATGAGCACATTGTAGAACCGAATTATTTCTTTACGGTTTATGATGTTGGGCATAATCTGCTCTGGGGTAATGACCCTTTGACGGGGGAAAGCAATGCGGATGTAGAACTATGGAATGACCGAAACGGCAATTATGCGATAATGCCCTATGACGGAAATTCTTCCGAAATACAAAAGGCGGGGCGTTTCTGGATGATAAAAGATATGCCGCTGAACAAAAAAGAAGCCTTTTTATTAAGGCAAGCGGGAGTTGTTAAGCTTTTGGCCGCAGCAAAGGGTGAAAAATCCTTAATTCTTTTGAAGTCAAATTTCGATATAAGAAAAAAATTAATCGATTCGCTTACCTACGGCTTCTACAACTCATTCGGTGTGGATGATTCGACCGCCTTGAATATCCAATATAGATCATATGATTGGACGGAATGGCGTCAAGAATGTGATTCACTGGGGCAATGTCGCTGGGTTTCGGTTGAGCGGTCAACGGTATTTGCAAAAACCCATTGTTGGGATGACGTTGCTTTGGAAAATTGTCGGAATATTGTGGAATCTTGCGGAGGGGAAAATGCTGCTATTGATAATTATATCATCATTTCGGAAAATACAAAAAATTCTCTTGCTTGTTTGCAAGTGAACCGCGACGTTCAGTCTATTGATATAGTTCATCGGGAATTTGTCGATAATAATATTGGGCGAAAATCCGTGAATATTGAATCTTTACAACAGAGTAATTGGAATGTGGATTTTTCAGGATTCAACGACAGCGTAACTTCTTTATGGCTGGCGAATAAAAAATATACGGGAGAAAATATTGTCGTAGGGGTTTATGATACGGGAATTTATTATGATCATGATGGATTAAATGAATGGATAAATGGTGTGAAAACACCTAGAAATGCTTTTCCGGAAGAAAAGCAGCTTGAAAATGGAAAATATGGAACGCAGGCTTATCATGCTACCCATGTGGCTGGCATTATTGGGGGGAATGGAAAAGGTTCTCCTGGGCATAAGTATAGAGGAATTGCTCCCAAAGTGAAATTCTATTCTCAGGGCTTGTATACTCGTAACCAAAGAGGGCATGTTGTTAACCATTCTCATACCGGAAAGTATGAGGTGAATGGGACTGAGAAAAATACTTTTCTCAATTGGAGAAATGATTCGGTTGATTTTAGGCCAAAAACATTTGTGGCTAGTGCAGGTAATTTTGCAGAGGGCCACTACGATGAAGTGCATGCAAAAGTGGATTCGAACGGATATGGCTTAGGCTTTCATTCGATTGGGTTTGATACAAAAAATGGAATTGTTGTTGGAAATTATGCAAGCCGTACCGGAATTCCCAATACGACGTCAAGTTTGGGTCCTACATGGGACGGACGTATAAAGCCAGATATAATGGCTCCTGGTAGTGGGTTGCAAGTATTCTATTCTCAGAATTCTCCTTTTGTCGCCTATCTCGACTATTTGAAAATAACTCATAAAAATGAATCGACTCCCTATATAAATCTTTACTTTGGCGAAAATGAAAATATTCTTAATACGCAGGCTGAATTTGCGACGACATCGATTGAATCGGTTCGTGATGAAAATGCAACGCATGGTCGTGCGTTAAAATGGATAAATGCGGGATTCATCCCCGCTTCCAATTACATCAATTGGCCTTACCAAACATTCGCCTCTACTCCATTCCATGTTCAACAGGGAGATACTTTTGAAGTGCGCATGCGATTGCCCGAGAAAACCAGGCAAATATATTCAAATGCAATCAAAGGGAAAATTTATCTTGCCAGTGCTGATGATTTTTACAGTCTTCCGGTGTCGTATATTGCACAATCTTATGAAAAGGATATTTCGGGAGTTAATGATGAATACTTTGAAATTTCGTTTATATGGGATCATGAAAGTATTGTTTCCAAGTTTTTCCGATTCGATTTTGATTTGATGGATATAGGCATTGTGTCCAGTGTGCCTTGCGATGAAAAAAATGGGGGAACTTGTTATGATGAGTCTTCGGGAACGTCCATGTCGGCTCCCTATGTCAGCGGAATAGTTGCGTTGATGAATCAAGCTTATATGGATAAGACGGGTGATGAAACTTATTCCCATTCCTTGCGTAATTCCACTTCTAAGGCGATTCTTATCCACACGGCAGATGATATGGTTGATGAGATTGGCTTTGGTCGTTCGCTTGCACATGATGTTTTTGCTACAACTGGGCAGAAAATGCCTGTGGTTTATGGGAAGGGACCGGATTTTGTTACCGGTTGGGGTAAAGTTAATGCGGAAAAGGCTTTAAAAATGTTTGATTCTTATGATTCTTATAAAATGGAGTTTAGAAAATTTCAGGAATTTGAAATTGAGGATGCCATAGAAAAAAGATGGGTCTTAAATGTAAATAAGCATATAGAGCGTTTGAGGGTAACATTGACTTGGGACGATGCTCCTGGAACTCAAAAAAAATGTTTTGAAAAAAAACTACAAAATGATTTGGATTTGTATTTGATTTCTCCTGGCGGAAAATATTATTTTCCATGGAGATTAAAGCCGTTGTCAATCGAAACTATAGATGGAAAGCCTCTTGATGAAAATTGTTCAAATGGGCTTGAAAAAATTTCACTTTCCGAATTGTCGCAAACCGCTTTTAATGACTGCGGAGATGGCAAGAGTTTAAATCCGATATGTTTTGACCATTTGAATAACGTTGAAGTGATAGATGTTGATTTGCCTGAACGGGGAATGTGGATTGTTGCCGTTAGGGCAAAAGTCCAAGAAGGAAATAGCGAAGATGGATTTTCTCAAGTCGCGTCTATTGTTAGTGATTTGCCGCTAGAAAATGCGGAAGGACAGATTGGCTGCGAACTGCTGCATCCATATCGTCCGCAAAGTTCTTTAAGGTGCAGTTTTACGCTTGGAAATAATTTGGCGAATTATGTCACTTTTTCCGAGCAAACCTATGTCGGATTGGGAGATTACATTTTATTGCAAGATGAAAATGAAAACATTATAGGAAAGTATCGATGGAACCAGTTGGCCGGAAAGAGATTGAAGATAAATTCTGCTAAATTATACGTTACATTGGAAAGCGATAATGACTCAAATGTGGGCTATGGATTTAGCATAAGTAAAATCGAGAAAATTCCTTATTCGATGTTGTTTGGAATTCACTAAAAGGAGGATTGAAATATGAAGAAGATGATATTCATCGTTGCTTTTCTGTGCGGAATCGTTTGCGCAGAAGAATCCTGTTACACTTCGACAGAAAGTGGACATCCCCAGATATGTGATATGCAGGGATATGTTTGCAAATTAGGGGTGGATATTGGCGCTCAATATAACGCTATGTTTTTTTATTTGGGGACGGATTCAAGTTGCTCTAATTTGTTTAAATCCTCCAAATTCACAACAACTATTATGCTGAATTATATTGATGAAAATGGGGTGGAACATACTGTTTCAAAGGAGAGTCCGGCTACAAAATTTTTCCTTGTGAATGACGATAATTTTGCTGGACCGCTTTCGATGACTGTTGCAGGTTCTTTTGCGTTATCCGCATATAATGGTTCAGGACGGGTGCACGTTATATACAGGAAAGTTGGCGATATTGAACATGGTGGCGTTCGAATCTTGAGCATTTCGTATATAAAGTGAGGAAGGCTTATGCGAAATTTTATTCCGTTATGTCAAAAATTCATGATGCTACTGGGCTTTGGTGTCCTATTGAATGCTTGCGGTAACGATGGCCCTTCCTACTACTCTTCTGATGAAACTTTTTCGTCTGAAACGGAAACAGGCTCATCATCCTCTGTCGGCATTTCCTCCAGTACACCAGTTGTCGTTTCCTGTTCGTCCAGCTCGTCGGAAGAACTCTATTCGAGCTCTATGGATATTGAAATATCGAGTTCGTCGGAGGTATCGTCCTCGTCAAGTTATGTGCAGAAAAGCAAGGTGCTGAAAGACAGCAGTATCTACTATCCGGAAGAAAATCGCTTGCTTGACTTGCGAGACAGCCAAGAATACAGGACGGTTGTCATCGGGGCGCAGACATGGATGGCGGAAAATTTGAATTACGCCTATCTTGAGCCTGGCTATGATCAAGACTCTACCAGTTTTTGCTATAACAACGATTCTGAAAAATGTAAAAAATTTGGCAGATTGTATATGTTTAGCGCAGCGGTGGATGGTGTTGGAATTTTTGATGGCAAAATCAAAGGATGCTCTTACAGTAGTGATTCGTGTGAGTATCAAGAATCTCTTCGTGGAATTTGTCCTTTAGGCTTTCATTTGCCAAGTAAGCTGGAAGTTGAGGATTTAGTCGAATTTGTCGGAGGTCTTGAGCAAGCGGGCAAAGCCTTAAAATCAACATCAGGATGGCTTGATATTGGTTGTAATGATCCAGCCTCTAGCAGTATTCCCGAATCCTTTGATTGTTCGGATGATTATGGCTTTTGTGTAAAACCTTCAGGATATATATGTCGATTTTATGCAGTAGCCATTGGGCGCGCTTCTGGAAATGAGAGTGTTGCGAATTACTCCGCTTGCGAATATGGTTCGGCATACTTTTGGACATCGTCCGCACCATGTTCGTCCGCAACATGTTCGTCCGCAACATGTTCGTCCGCAAGGTGCAAGAGTCATCCCTATTTATTTTTCTTTTATGCGGGGAATGATTACATGAGTCAAGAAATTGCGGGTCGCATTGGGGATGAAGCCTATTCCATTCGTTGCATCAAAGACTAGTTTTGCATGGGGCTTATATACAAAATTTAATCGGTGGAGGTTTCCTTTAAAAATTCATTTTCAAAAATCGGTTGCACAGGAGGGGCTGGATTTTAGATGTGTCATTGTAGGCTTCCAAAGGGGATGAAACAATTTTTTGCAAACAGGATTGCTTCGTCGCTGTGCGGATTGCCACGTCGCTACGCTCCTCGCAATGACGAATATTCGCCGATAGTCACGCTGTTAGCAGACCGGGGTGACGAAAGTCTCTGCTAGCTGCTGACTGCTGGTCGCTTTTTTCGCACTAAGGGAGCATAGCTCCCAAGGACTCAGGTTAGGCGAGCATCTTGCAGTCTGCGAGAAAAATTTACTTTGTGAAAGAAAATGCCCTGTTTGAAAACGCGTCCTTCCCTTTGCGAAAAGATGTTCAGTACTTTGATTTCTTGCAAGTATTTGGTGGAGAATTGTATACAATTTCCGAAGTTTTTGCTTTGGCGTGGCTAGTAGGCGCCGTCGCTCTTGAAAATCGCCTTGAACGTTTTGGCGATCAGTTGGATGTCGGTGCCGAAGTTCCCGTGGCGCACATACTTGTTGTCCAGGCGCATCCATTCTTCAAAGCCGATGTCGCTGCGCCCGCTGACCTGCCAGAAGCACGTCAGGCCCGGCGTTACGGAAAGCCGCATCTTGTGCCAGGGAAGGTATTCCTTGACTTCGGACGGAAGCGGCGGGCGGGGGCCCACAACGGACATGTCGCCGGCCAAGATGTTGAAAAGCTGCGGCAGTTCGTCCAGGCTGAATTTGCGGAGAATGCGTCCCATCGGGTAAATCCGTGGGTCGTTTTTCATTTTGAACGTCGGGCCGCTGGACTCGTTGAATTTTTCCAGTTCTTTTTTGCGTTCCTCGGCATCGATATACATGCTGCGGAATTTATACATGGTGAACAGATTGCCGTTTTTGCCGACTCGGGTCTGTTTAAAAATCACCGGGCCTTTCGGGTCGCTGATTTTCACGATGGCGGCGCACGCCAGCAGGAGCGGGGAAAGGAGGACAATGGCGCAAAGGGACGAAAAAAAGTCGAACGTCCGCTTGAGCGCAATCTTGACCCGTTCCATATTCCGATTGGTCTGGTTTAAAATATCGGAATAGAAAAGCCTCTTCAGTGAGAAGAATCCGTTGTTCCGCTTGTTGGTGAGCGCAATGGAATGGTCCAACTCCTGATCGAGCTTTTCGGGAAGCCCCGTGTAAATGCTGACTTGAAAAACGGGCTGCTTGAGTTTTTTGCGCAGGACGGAAATGAGTCCCGCTTTTTTGATGTTGATGAGCATTTTTCGGCGCAGGCGTTCCAGCGTGTGCAGGTTGGAGTCGATAAGGATGACGCCGAGTCCGTCCGGATTGTTCAGATAGCCGATGACGTCGGTGAATTTGGTTTCCGTAAGGACCGTCAAGACGGCGATTTTCCAGGCTTGGACAAATGAAGAGTCGAATTTGCTGAATCCGACCAAATCGAATTGCCGAGTGACGATTTTAAAATACAGAAAAGGATGCTGGTTTCGGTTCGTGCGCAAAAATTCTTCGCGCAGGCGAGCTTTGAAGAAGTGGGCGGGGAACACCACATTCCCGATATCTTTTGGAGAAAGCAGCTCCTCCGGCTTGGATTGTGTAAAATCGTAATTCACATAACAAATATAATTTATGATTTTCTAAATTTTAGGCGGAAAAATTTAAATGGAGATGCTTATGCGCATAGGACTCATTGGCACTGGAACTATTGGTGGCGGTGTCGTTGAAATTATCGAATCGAAAGCTTCGCAGTACCGCGAAAAATTGAATGTGAATTTGGAACTCGCTTGCATCTGTGCCAAGAGCGACGAGGAAGTGGCGCCTTACAAGGCCAAGGGCTACACGACGACGACCGATGCGATGCAGATGATTGCCGATCCGTCTATCGATGTGATTATCGAACTCGCCGGCGGCTATGAAATGCCCCGCAAGTGGATTCTGGCGGCTTTGGAAAACAAGAAGCACGTGGTGACGGCGAATAAGGCGATGATTGCCAAATACGGTCATGAAATTTTCCCGCTCGCCGAGAAGAACGGCTGCCATGTCCTGTTTGAAGCGGCGGTCGGCGGCGGAATCCCGATTATTCGCAGCATTCAGGAAGGTTTTGTCGGCAGCGAAGTGGAGCACTTGAGCTGCATTATCAATGGAACGTGCAATTACATCCTTTCCCGCATGGGCGAAAGCGGACTCTCCTTTGAAAGCGCTTTGCAGGAAGCGCAGGAGAACGGTTTTGCCGAACGCAATCCGACATTTGACATCGAAGGAATTGATTCGGCGCACAAAACGGCGATTCTCGCGAGTCTTTGCAGCGGCAAATATGTGGATTTTGAAAAAATCCATGTGACGGGCGTTTCCAAGATAACGGCGGAAGACATTTTGAATGCCAAGGAACTCGGCTATAAAATCAAGCTGCTCGGTATTTATGGCCGGGGGGCGGACGGCTCTGTCGATGCTCGGGTGCATCCGTGCCTTGTACCGAACGACCATCTTTTGGCAAGCGTCGATGGCGTATTGAATGCTGTCTATTTGCAGTGCGACAATTTGGGGCAGACTTTGCAGACGGGGGCCGGCGCGGGTCGTTTGCCGACTGCCAGTGCGGTCGTTGCCGATTTGGTGTCGCTCGCTCGTTCGACGGATGTCGGTTCTCGCAAGCCGCTCCCGATGGGCTGGTTCACCAAGGAAAATCCGGCGACGCTCATCCCGGTGGATGAAACCTATTCCCGCTATTATTTGCGCTTTACGACCAAGGATTCCTGTGGCGTTTTGGCAAGCATCACGGGCATTTTCAGCCAGAACAACATCTCGATTGAATCCATCATCCAGAAAGACGTGAAAGATCCGGGCAAAGTGAGCATTGTCGTGGTTTCGGAACGCTGCAAGGAAAGCAAAATCCTGGCGGCGCTCGAGGCTATCGATTCGCTGTCTTCCATTGCGGAAAAAAGCCAGATGATTCGCTTTTTGAAATAAGGCCGCCATGCTTCGGGGAAATAAACTCGAATTCGTATTGCACCTTTTAGGTGACGCCCTGGCGGTTTACCTGTGCTTTGTCGCCGCCTTCTGGGTGCAGTTTCACAGCGGCTGGGTGGTCGATAAATTTGATCCGTCCAGAATGCTGTCGGAATATACCCGGGTGGGATTCGCATCCGCTTTCGGATGGCTTTCCCTGTTTGCGCTGACCGGGCTTTACCGCTCCTGGCTGTTGCTTTCCCGGACGTTGCAGGTCTTGTATGTCGCTCGGGCGGCTTTTATTGGAATTGCGGCGATTCTTCTGGGGCTGTTCGGCTTTGAATTCATCGGTCGGCTGACGCGGGGCGCGCCCCTTTGGGGAAATTATACTTACGGCTCCCGCTTTTGGTGGATTCTGCTGTATGGCGTAGTGATTTTCTTCGGAGTGGCCTGCTTCCGTATGGGAATCGCTTTGTTCTTGCGAATCCTTCTGCGGAAAGGCTTTGGCGCGAATCGCTTGCTGGTTTTGGGCGCAACGGAAGCCGGGGAAAAAATCGCCAAAGCGTTTGCCAAGTCTCCCGAACGCGGACAAAAAGTCCTGGGATTTTTGGATGAGCATTTTCAGGTGATGCCTCACGAATTTGCCGGATTTCCCGTTCTCGGCAAATATGCCGATTTGTCAAGCATTGTCAAAAAATGTAAAATCTCGGGCATCGTCATTTCGCACGACAGCTCGTCTTTGCAAGAGGTCACCCGGGTGCTCGCCTGGGCGCGGGATTTGCCTTTGCATATTTATGTGATTCCCGGACTTTACAACGTCATTAGCGGACATTACAAGACGAATCTTGTGCACGGCTTTGAATTGCAGGAGCTTTTTGCCTTTACCATGCCGCCTTGGCAGGTGCAGATTAAGCGCCTGATGGATATCGTCATCGCCGCTTTGCTTCTGCTCATCACATTGCCGATAATGCTTGTGACGGCGATAGCCATCAAGCTGGATTCCAAGGGTCCCGTTTTCTATTCGCAGGAACGGATCGGACTTTATGGCAAGCGGTTCATGGTGCGCAAATTCCGGACGATGCGGACGGACGCCGAAAAGAACGGTGCGCAGTGGGCGACCAAAAACGATCCCCGCATCACGCGGGTGGGTCGGCTTTTAAGAAAAATGCGTATCGATGAATTGCCGCAGCTCTTGTGCGTGTTGAAAGGAGACATGAGCATGGTGGGACCTCGCCCGGAGCGGGCTGTTTTCATTGAAAAATTGCGGGAACAGATCCCGTTCTACATTGGACGCTTGAAAATGAAGCCGGGGCTTACGGGCTGGGCGCAGGTGCGCTACCATTACGACACGAGCATTGAAGATGTGCAAAAGAAGCTGGAATACGATATGTATTACTACGAAAATATGTCGCTGCTTCTCGACTTGCAAATCCTTTTCCGAACGATTTATGTCGTGCTCACCGGCAAAGGGGCGCAATAGCATGAGCGAAAAAAAATCCTTTTTAAAAGGAAAGGAACCTGTCACTTTCTTGGATTTGTTTGCGGGAGCAGGTGGAATTAGCGAAGGCTTTTTGCAATCCTATACGGATGAAAAATACTTTGATTTTGTTCTAGCGAGTGATATTAATTCTAATTGTGAATTGACTCATAAAGTTCGTTACAATGAAGTTCTCGGATTGAATACGGAATTCCTTTGCGAAGACATCATGTCGGATTCTTTTTTGAAAAATTTGAAAAAGAAAATTGGAGGTAAGCAGATAGATGTTATCACTGGTGGTCCCAGTTGCCAATCCTTTAGCCTTTCTGGAAGACGTCGAAAATACGACAAACGAGACAACTTGTTTGAGCACTATCTGAAAGTCATTCGTGAGATTCGTCCCAAATATTTCGTGATGGAGAACGTGAAGGGGATCCTTACCAAAGATAATGGTAAGTTTAAAGAAGAAATCATGCGACAAATCTTGTCGATAATTGATTCAAAGAAAATAAATTTGCTTTACGATTATCTTGATAAAATGCTTTGTCGTGCAGCATCTCCTTTCGAGAGAAAGTGTATTTTGGCGAAAATACATTTAGAAGTAGATGAAAGTCCGGACATTGAAAATTTAGCAGGAAATTTCTTTGTTCCCATAGAGGAGATGTTCAAACGACTGACACGGGGAATCGATTATCAAATCAGCAAATCCAGTCGAGACATTGCCACCATAAGGCATGGAATACAGTTTTTGAAACATATAAATGAACGTCAAAAATTAAAAGCATCTGTCATTCAAGAAAAAACCTTGTGCGATATGGACAACGACTGTTTTGTGGATTCCATGAATTCTTTTATCGCCGTCATTGAAGATGATTTTATCATAGATAAAATTATAGAAGCAATGAGAAATTTAAAAGAATTTGAAAAGCAGACATCAGAGGTTTCTTCGTTTATTTCGATGCTTTATTTGTATGCTATGAGCCTGGATGAATGTTTTGCCTTTATCCGTGATTACGCTTGTCAAGACAAATCGGAAAAGGAGTATGACGACATTTTAAATAAAGTGCGGCTTTATAGAATCCATAAGCCCATTGTCGTACAGGCTGCAAATTATGGAGTCCCGCAAAATCGGGAGCGAGTTCTTTTTATCGGATGCAGAAATGACCAACAACTGATAACCGAAATTCCACCTACTGTCTCCAAAGAGGAACGTGTCACCGTTTACGAGGCTTTGTGGGATTTGGATTTTATTGGAAATGGAGAAACCAAAACAGATTATCTGCCTGTTAAGAAAAATCCAAAATTAGATAAACTGCTTTTGGAAAGAACTGTCTCGGGATGCAAAAACGAAAAAGGCGAAAAAAAGCTTTATGCTGAATGGTCTAAAGAAGGGCGTTTAGGTCATCGTTTTGTTTTCGATAGAAAACCATTTTATGTAAAAAGCGAAGGGGATTTGGAAAATCCAAAATCTTTTCAGGAACAAGAATTGTTTAACCACCAAACCAGCTTGCAAAATGAAGAAGTCCAAAAGAGGCTAAAAATCATTGCAAAACATCAGGGTTATACAGATGCTTGCAAAGAAGAATTGAAGAAGAAAAATCTGGAAACCAATAAAAGAAATTACACGCTTTTGAATCCTGAATCTCAAAGCCCTACCGTCGTTACCATGTCCGATGACTTTGTGCATTATTCCAGACATCGTGCAATGACTGTTCGGGAAATGGCTCGACTCCAATCTTTTGATGACTCGTTTGTTTTTCAAGGGAAACGTCAAACAGGTGGCACAAAGCGTAAATCCGAAATTCCCCAATACACATTGGTGGGAAACGCAGTGCCACCGCTTATGGCTAAAGCAATTGGGAACAAAATTTTAGAAATGATTCAGTAAAGGAATGAAAATGATTCACATGCGTTCTTTTAATGAATTTGAAAAGAGAAATATTGAATATTTGGTGAATCTTAATGTTGATTTTACGCAGGTGCAAGTTACGGCAACAGGACTCCACAAATCCATCTTAGATGCAACTGCCCCTATGAGAACTTATTTGCGAGAACATCGTATTCATGATTATGGGTTGCAAAAAAAAGGACAGGATTTTAAGGTTTCTAAACCTACAGTGATCCATACTGGAATCAAAGCCATCGAAACAAGAACATCTTTTTATCGTCCAGAGACAAAAGAGGGAGACCCAAGACTGTGGATTTATAAATTAAAGGATTTTTCTGAGCCAAATGATATTTATGCTATAATTGCACAATCGCCAAATCAATTGCATGTTGTTGATTTAACGAAAATAGATATTCAAAAATTTTGCGAAACAAGTGAAGTAAATCCTTTACAAGAGCTGGTATTCGGTCTGTCGGAAATTAGGGATTCTATTTCCATTGAATTGTTGCATAAACTTTTTAAATTTAGAAATGAATGGATTGATACTGATTTGAGTGCGGATACGGCCATCGGTCGAAAAATTGAATCCTTACTCGGCATATCAATGAACGCGTCTCAATTGCCCGATTACAAAGGAATTGAATTAAAAAGTTTTCGCGACGCAAGGCCTAATATCAAAAAGAATCTTTTTTGTAAAGTTCCAGATTGGGATATCAGTAAACTAAAGAGTGCTGCTGAGATCGTTGAAAAATATGGCTATAATTCAAACGGAATAAAATCATATCGAAATACACTTTATAGTAAATATCCTAATTCACAAAATTTACGTTTAAATGTAAACTACTTGGACGCTCTTTTAGAAATTGAAGAAGATGAAATTCTAGGAAATGATTTTAAGAAAATTTCCGATGTAGCTGTCTGGCGACTTCAAACTCTTCATCAACAATTATTGACGAAACATCATGAAACTTTTTGGATAGAAGTGAATTCAAGAAAAATTGAAAATGGAAAAGAACAATTTATGCTCAACAAGATTGAACATACAAGAAATCCAATAGTTTCTCAATTTGATATTCTGTTAGAGCAAAGTTTGATTACCGTTGATCTTTTGCTTGGTAGGCCGAAAAAAGATTCTTTAGGCCTTATTAAAAAAGGAGGAGATTCCGTGATTTTCAAAATCAAGAAAAATGCCACCTCCTTATTATTTCCAGAAAGCAGAATCTACAATTTTTAAACCACAACTCTTAACTCGGAACAAAAATTATGTATGGTGACAATTCAAAACCGGTTTTCCCCACAGAAGATGCGCTCACGATGATTCGCTTGGCGCTTGCCGAAGACGTGCATTCGGGAGATGTGACAAGCCTCTGGACCATTCCTGCAGAGCAAAAGGAACACGCGCGCCTGATAGCCAAGGAAGACGGCGTGATTGCGGGACTTCCGGTGATAGAACTCGTTTTTCGGGAACTTCGGGCAAATGTGCAAGTGACTTTTCACTGTCAAGATGGCGACGTTCTCAAAAAGGGCGACTTGATTGCGGAACTCGACGGCGGTACGCGTGATTTGCTGACGGGCGAACGGACTTTGCTCAATTTTATCCAGCAGCTTTCCGGAGTGGCGACGGTTGCACACCGCTTTCAGGAAGTGCTCAAGGTCGGCAAGACGAAGGTCCTCGATACGCGTAAAACGATTCCGGGATTCCGCACGATGCAGAAGTATGCAGTCCGCGTGGGCGGCGGCAGCAATCATCGCATGGGGCTTTTCGACATGGTTCTGGTGAAGGACAACCACATTGCGGCGTGTGGCGGCGTGCTGGAAGCGTTGGAAGTGGTCAAAAAGAACAATGTGCAGAATCTGATGGTCGAAATGGAAGTCGAAAATCTCGAAGACCTGAAAAAACTTTTGCACAAGGGCGTCGATGTGATTATGCTCGACAATATGTCGAACGAAATGATGGCGGAAGCGCTTCGGATTATTCGGGAAAGCGGCGACAAGGTTTTGGTCGAAGGTTCGGGCAACATGACTCTGGAGCGCGCAAAAGAAATCGCGACTCTCGGGCTGGATTTTATTTCGGTCGGCGCTTTAACGCACAGCGTCAAGGCTCTGGATATTTCCATGCGGATTTAGGCTAGAGAAATCGATGAAAAATCAAGCAGAAGTTTTCACCTTTGTCGTCGATGTGGGCAATACGCACACGGTTCTGGCGATTTACGCAGGCGAAAAAATTGTGGACCATTGGCGCCTTACCACCCGCAAAGAAACGACGAGCGACGAGGTGATGAATCGTGTCGGCGGGCTTATCCGATTTTCACAAATCAACACCGAAGAAATTTCCTATGTGGGGCTTTCGACGGTGGTTCCTGTGCTCGAACGCCCGTGGATCAAGGCTTTGCAAAAGCTCTTGAAAAAGCCCGTTCAGGTGGTGAGTTCCAAAAATTGTCTGGATTGCCCGATAGCTTATGCGAATCCGGCTTCTTTGGGGGCGGATCGCCTGTGCAATGTCATCGCTTTGAAAAATCGGGGCTTGCAAAATGCGATTGTGATCGACATGGGAACGGCGACGACCTTCGATGTCCTGTATCAAGGAGGCTTCGCTGGCGGTCTCATTATCCCGGGAATTAGCGCGAGCATGGATGTGCTGACCGAGAAGGCGGCGCGTTTGACGCCGGTAAGCATTGAATGGCCGGCGCGCGTTGTGGCAAATAATACGGACGATGCGATTCGAGCTGGGCTTCTTTTTGGATTTATCGCCGAATTGGAAGCGCTGGTTTTTAAAATCAAATCGGAACTAGGCAAAGAGGATATGCCCGTTTTTGCAACGGGAGGCTGGGGGCGCATGATTCTGGGGCATACGAAGATTATCGACACTTACGATCCCTATCTGACGGTGGACGGCGTGCGTCTGGTGGCGATTTGGGGAAATCGGGCAGAAAAAATAGACCGGGACAGCGACGAAGTCTGACCGTCTCCTCTAAAAATTCATCTTGCGAAAAAATCTAAGGCTGCAAAGTTGCCGAGTTTCGTATTGCGGCTGGCGATGAAGGAAAGTGAGAGATCAGCGGTTAGCGGCGAGTGGTTTGTGAAAAGCGGCAAGGATGTCACGACCCGTTTTTTGCCTGGGACGGCAAATGGCACGATGCCAAAACGGGATTTGGGAACATTCCAAAGCGCATGAGTTCGTGATGATTCCACGAATCCGAGGGGAAAATGTTAAATTTGTTCCAGACGTAAAAGGAAAAATCATGCAGGTTCTTCTCACGGGCGGTGCGGGTTATATCGGAACTCATACGATTGTTGAATTGGACAAGGCGGGCCATTCCGTTGTCGTTGTCGATAATCTGGTAAATTCCTACGAAGAAGCGCTTCGCCGAGTGTCAAAAATCATAGGCAAAGAAATCGCATTTGAAAAGGTGGATGCGCGTGACGCTCTCGCCATGGAACGGGTCTGCCAGAAATACCGGTTTGACGCCTGTATTCATTTTGCGGGCCTTAAAGCTGTCGGGGAATCCGTCCAGAAGCCGTTGGAATATTATGAAAACAACATGAACTCCGTCTTTGTTCTGTTGAAAGCGCTCCGCGGTCATGGCTGTAAGAATTTCATTTTTTCGTCTTCTGCGACGGTTTACGGCAATCCGGCGCAAATTCCCATTTCAGAAGAATGTCCCAAGGGGATTTGTACGAATCCCTATGGGCATACCAAGTCCATGCTGGAACAGGTTCTGATGGATGTGCAAAAAGCCGACCCGGAATGGAACGTGGTCCTGCTCCGTTATTTCAATCCGATAGGGGCGCATCCGAGCGGTCTTATTGGCGAGGACCCGAATGGAATCCCGAACAATTTGATGCCCTACATCACGCAGACCGCTGTCGGCTTGCGCAAGGAACTGGGCGTTTTTGGAAACGATTACGATACTCCGGATGGCACGGGCGTGCGGGATTATATTCACGTGTGCGATTTGGCGGCGGGCCATGTCTGCGCTTTGCAGGCGATTGAACGCCGTTGCGGGCTCGCCGTTTACAATCTGGGCACGGGACGCGGCTATTCGGTTTTGGATGTGGTCCACGCATTTGAAAAAGCGAATGGAGTCCGGGTTCCTTATTGCATAAAGCCGCGGCGCGCGGGCGATATTGCGACCTGTTTTTGCAATCCGGAAAAGGCTTTTCGGGAATTGGGCTGGAAAGCCGAATTCGGCTTGGAAGAAATGTGTCGCGATGCCTGGAACTGGCAGAAAAAAAATCCCAAAGGATATAGAGGATAAATATGGCAGAAAATGAAAATACGATGAACGCGCCGGTTTCGGCTGCACCCAAAGACGACGAGATTTCGATTCTCGAAGTTTGCGGAATTTTGTGGGAAAAAAAATTCTTTCTGCTGTTCTGCCTTATTTTGGGAGCGGTTGTCGGCGTGCTTGCCGCTTATTGGATTCGTCCGCAATACACGAGCGACGCCCTGTTGCAAATCGATGTTTCGGGCAGTGCTTCGGCAAAGGCCTTGGGCGATATGGGCGCTCTGCTGGAATCGTCGAGCCCTGCGGATGCGGAAATCGAACTGATAAAAAGCCGCATGGTGCTGAATGACGTCGTGGAGCAGGAAAAGCTCTGCTACTCGGCGACTCCGATTGGGAAAATGAACCGCCTGCTGCATCGCGAAGGCCGCATGGATTTGGACTCCCTTTACATTCCGGAGTTTGCTCGAACCGAAGAATGGAAAGCGGTCGTGCTTTCCCCGGATTCTTTTGCGGTTCTGGATCCCGAAGAAAAGCAAGTCCTCCGGGGTGAGGTGCGCAAGCTGCTCGTGGCTCCTTATGCGGGCGATACCTTGGCAATTCGTGTTAGTTTGTTGCGGGCCGAAGCTGGCGAAGAATTTGCGCTCGCCCAGAGTTCGCCGTTGAATGTGGCGCGGGCTTTGGCGACTGGATTGGAAATTGCCGAGAAGGGCAAAAAGACGGGCATTCTGACCATGAATTTCAGCCATCGCTATCCGGATCGGGCTGCGGCTATTTTGAATGCGGTGGCGAACGCCTACTTTCGGCAAAACGTAGAAATGCGAAGCGCCGAAGCCGAAAAAACGCTGGCGTTTTTGGAAGAGCAACTGCCGGCGGTCAAGGCGAAGCTCGACACTTCGGAAAAGGTTCTTGCGGATTACCGTTTTCAGGTCGGTTCCGTCGATATGACGGGGGAAACCCACGCCCTTTTGGAAAAAGAAACGAATTTGCAAAAACAGTTGCTGGAACTGGGTGCGGAACGCCAACGCCTTGTTCGGCTTTTTACTGAAGAGCATCCCAATGTGCAGACGATCGTTGCGCAGCAACAACGCATTCAAAACGAATTAAACCGTCTGAAAAAGAATGCCGAAAAAATGCCCAAGACCCAGCAGGAAATTTTGCGCTTGCAGGCGGACCTTTCGGTGAACAATACGGTCTATCTGGATATGTTGAATAAAATTCAGCAGTTCCGGGTCGTGCGCGCAGGGGCGATTGGCAATGTGCGTATTGTGGATTATGCGCAGGTGGAAACGAAACCGTCCAAGCCTAAAAAGACGATGATTGTGTTGGGTTCTGTGGCGGGAGGATTTGTTTTGGGCGTTCTGATCATTTTCTTTTTGCGGGCGCTCTCGCCGCGCGGCGTGCGCAGCTCTGTGGAACTGGAACGGGAAACGGGGGAAGTCGTCCTGGCTAAAATTCCCAGAACATTCAGCCGCGTTCTCACCAACCGTCGGCGTTCCGGCGAGGGAAATCCGATTCTTGTGCTGGAAGATCCGGACGATCCGGCGAGCGAAAATATCCGTTCGCTTCTGACAGCCGTGGAATTTGGAATGCTTTCCAAAACGAACAACGTGATCATGGTGACGGGCATTGACAAGGGCATCGGCAAAAGCTTTATCTCTTTGAATTTTGCTGCGGCTATGGCAAACGCCGGGAAAAAGGTCCTGCTTATCGATGCGGATATGCGCAGGGGAAAGCTCATTCGCAAGCGGCGGAAAGGCCTTGTCGAAGTCCTCTTGGGCAAGGAATCTCTGGACTCGATGGTCACTCTCTACGACAATGTGGAAAATCTTTATGTGTTGAGTACGGGCATTCTCAACGTCACGGCTAGCGAATTGCTTCGCGGACAGGCTTTTGCCAATCTGGTGGCGGAAGCCCGTGAAAAGTACGACGTGGTTCTCATTGACACGCCGCCGGTCGCTTTGGCGACGGATGCTGAACTGATGGCGAATCTGGCGACTCTGGTTTTGTTCGTAATCAAGTACAACACGCACAGTATGGAAGAAATTCAGGAAGTGCTGAAACGCTTAAAACGCTACACGAGCGGCCAGCTTGCCCTTGTAATGAACTCTTGTATGAGAGAACGCGGTTATGGGTACGGGTATTACGGGGGATACGGGGGGGGGTATTCTCGTTACGAGAAATACTAAAGAAAGACTTTTAGAAATGAGCTTTTGCGTGGAGTCGATATGCGTTGTTTAGTAACGGGCGGTGCCGGATTTTTGGGCAGTCACCTTTGTGAGCGTCTGTTGGACGATGGTCATGAAGTCATCTGTCTGGACAATTATTTTACAGGGCGTCTTGCCAATGTCAATCACCTGCGTGACAATCGCCGTTTTGAACTCATCCGTCACGATGTGACGGAACCGATTCTTTTGGAAGTGGATCGCATTTATAATTTGGCTTGTCCGGCAAGTCCTATCCATTACCAGTATAATCCGGTCAAAACCATCAAGACCAGCGTGATGGGCGCAATCAATATGCTCGGGCTTGCCAAGCGTGTTCATGCCCGGATTTTGCAGGCTTCGACCAGCGAGGTCTATGGCGATCCGGAAGTGCACCCGCAAACGGAAGATTACTGGGGAAACGTGAATCCCATCGGCATTCGCAGCTGCTATGATGAAGGCAAGCGCGTGGCGGAAACCCTTTTTATGGATTACCATCGGCAGAACCGTGTCGATATTCGCATTGTGCGCATCTTTAACACTTATGGCCCGAGAATGCTCCCGAATGACGGTCGGGTTGTCAGCAATTTTATTGTGCAGGCGTTAAAGGGCGAGGACATCACCATTTACGGTTCGGGCGAGCAGACGCGCAGTTTTTGTTATGTCAGCGATTTGATAGAAGCTTTTGTCCGGATGATGGATCAGGACGATTGCATCGGTCCGGTGAATGTCGGAAATCCGCACGAGTTCACCATGCTGGAACTCGCCCAAAAAATTATTGAACTGACGGGCAGCAAAAGCAAAATCGCGTATATGAGCCTGCCCGGGGACGATCCTAAAAAGCGCAAGCCGGATATTCGCCGTGCGCAAAAGGCCTTGAACGGTTGGGAACCCCGGGTTCAGCTGGAAGAAGGCTTGCGTAAAACGATTGAATATTTTGAATCGGAGTGTCAGTCCGGATTGGGAATCAAAAACCAGCAGAGCAGATAGGCGAGCACTCCCGTTCCCAAGGAAAGGAAAATTCCCGCTATCCATAAAATGCGGACGATGGTGGGGTCGATGTTGAAGTATTCGCCGATTCCTCCGCAGACGCCGGCGATTTTTTTGTTGTTTTCGGACAGGGTTAGCTTTTTCATCGATTGCCTTCAAGGTGTTAATAATTTTTTTCAAAAATAAAGTAGCAATTTTGCGTTCGAGAAACGTTATACCCTATGAGATCTCTCATTAAACCAAAGGAGGCTAAAAATGAGAGATAGTCGTTTACAAAAAATCCTGTTCACCCTTTCCCTGTTCGCTATTTGTATGGCGGGCTGCTCCCAGAGCGAAAAAACGGAAGGGCCGAATCCCCTCAAAACATCCGTGCATTTGGATGCGGTCTGTAAAAGTCTTCCGCTGACGGACAGTCTGGTTTTGGACTTGGTCGGCCCGGATACTTTTCATGTGGTTCTGGGCGATTTGGAAGCCAGCGTGGATAAGCTGCTGAATCCGGGAAGCTGGAATTTCTATGCCAAGTATTACGCCAACGGCCTATTGGTGCAACAAGGCGAAGTCGCAGCGGAACTTTCGGCAGGGGAAGAGGTCAATATCTCCATATCCATGCGTGCAGTGGCGGGCTTTTTATTTGTGCGGATTCCTCTGGGGCTTACCAATCCGATGGACATCGCTTCGGGAGAGCTTTCGCTTGTCTCCGGCAAGGATTCTCAGTCGTACCCGCTTTCCTTTACAGCGGAAGCGGCGACGGTTTCTACGGGAATGCTTGTGATAGGGCAAACTTACGATGTGCACTTGGAATTGTTTTCGTCTTCGGGGGAACTCCTTTACCAGATGGATTCGCAAGTGCTGATCGACGGCGAAAATTTCGCTTTGAATTGGGAACTGAACTCCCTGCATGCCGATGTTTCGCTTTCAATAAAATCGGATTCGCTTTCCACTTTTTCGGCGACGGCCTTTTTGCCTTCGAAATTGCGTGCGCCCAAGGCGGGCGATTTGACTATCACGGAATTCATGACCGAAGGCAAGGATGAATTTGTGGAATACTACAACGCTTCTTTGGACACTTTGGATTTGCAGGGATGCTCCTTGTGGGCGACGAGCAGTTCTTCCTTTAAGTCTATGGTGGAAATTCCGGAGACGGTATTGCTTCCACCGGATGCATTCTTGATCTTTGGAAACGATTCGATGCCAGGCAGGGATATTCCGGTAAAGCTTTCTATGCCGGGCACAAAGGGTTCTATCGCTCTGCGCTGTGGTGAATTGACCATAGATTCTCTGTTCTATGTGAGCGAAAAAACGGTAACGGCAGATACGACGGGAGCTTATGCGGGAATTTCTCCTTTCGCAGTGGATTCCAAATGGAGCTTGCAGCTTCCGCTGGAGAATTATAAGAATCGCGAAAACGGCTTATCTTGGTGTAACGGGGAATTCTCGCTGCACCAGAAAGCGAATTGTGCGGATTAAATGTTTGAACATAATTGCTTTGGCAGAAATGGTAGCCATCTAGGAAGATGTCGAGAGAATTCTCTAGAGCCGTTTCATTTGTCAGCTTGAAGTGAATGCAAAAAGGCGTTGCTTTGCGCAACGCCTAATTATCGCAAAAGACACCTAAAAAGTTATCTTTGCAGAGTCCGTTTAATCAGAAGTGAAATTTTCGCCGATTCCAGCCTGTTAAGCGGACTTTTTTATTTGCGGGGATTGTTATTCCCTCGTCCACTACCGGATGGGCCTTTGCCTCCGCCGTGTCCTGTGGGCCATCCTGCTCCTGTTGGGTCATTTTGAGGTTGTGCCATATTGGGTCTCCTTTTGCTTGGTTTTACCATTGTATTTGATTGCTTGTTATATGCCAGCCGTCGCCTTCAGGACAGCGGTAAACGTGCATTGTTATTCCTGTTGCGATTTTGCGCTCGTTGGCGACGATGTTTGCTTCGGTTTTGGTAAAATAAAGATTCTTTTTCTTACCGTCTTTGCCGCAGCATGAACACATATCTATTTAGCCCTCCTTTGTTCTCTAGTTTTTTGAATTTGCTGATTGCGATTTTTTTGTACATCGTCCCACTGCTTGTTGGTTCCCGGTGTACCCCAATTTCCGTTTTGCATATTGCTTTCGTTGTCTTCTGGTTTGATTGTCATAGTGTTTTCCTTTTCATTTCTTCTTGGGCGGAATAGCCGTTGAAGCAATGAAAAAATACTTTGCTCATTATCGTGATACAAGGTATTTGCTTTGAAAGAAATTCACAAAAAAAGGGGGTAAGAGAAAAAAAGAGGGGTAAGAAAAAAGTAGGGGGGGAGTTTACTTCATCAATATCGTTTTTGCTATGTCCTCAATAATCGATGGCATTTCTTTGTTTTGATTTTTATAGATGTCGTAATGGGTAATTATACCGATGCCGGGCTTATGAATGGGAAAAAGGGAGGTCAATATAAGCGATTGTTCTATTGATTGTTTTGAAAAATCTTTTATGAGTTGTTCAGACGGACCGGTCCTTTTTACAGTTGCTATATTTTCTTTGGTAAAAAACGAAGTAACAGAATGCTTTAAATAATCAGCTACTTCTTGCATGTTTTTTGCGTTGATTAGTTCTTGCATATCTATGTTTGAAAGGTAGTTGTTAGTAGCGGATTCATAGTTGTCACCCTTGTCTAAAGTTTTGTTGCTGGGAAGGAGCTTGCTTACTCTTTCCATAGGCTCTCTTCGGGCATTTTTACCATAGTCGTCTTTTTCTTTTGGATGAACCATTTTTTTCTGGCCTCTTCTAATTGCATCTTCTATTGGCTCTTTTGGAATAAATCCATAGTCGCGATAATTTTGCCATGTTTCGTGAGCAATACTTTCTAGTACAGCTTGATTCTGAGTTTTCTCAATATATTTTAATGGAAGTAGATGTATGTTGTAATATCTACCGAGATAAAATAAATTCTTTAACTGCACTAGATAACCTTTAGCTCCGCCTGTTTTTGCCACGGAGATGTTTCCGAAAGAGACAAACATTTCTTTAAAGAATACAGATTTTTGTTCTTCGCTTAAATTTTCGAACTTGACGGTTTCAAGTTGTTCCTTGAACCATTGCCGAGCGGATTTAAGATTTTCGGCAGATTCTTTCTTATCATTCTTTATTATTTCAAATTCTTGGCTATGTTTTTCATTCCACAAACGATTTTCTTCTGATGGAATTTCGGGATTGTTAAATGGATAGTCTCCGAAAAATCTCTTGAAAAAGTCAATTTTTTCGCATGATGTTTTTTCTATAAAATTGCAGAAGGTGTGTATGAACCAAAATTCTTCAATAAGATCATTTACAAACTTTTTATCGTCCTCAAGAAATTCCTCTGTTGATATGCAAGATTGAACATTTTTGAAAATTTTTAAACACGCTAGTTTTGATTTGAAAATACTTCTTCTTATTTCTTCTTGGGTAGATGGTATGTTGTCAACATTGAATGTTTTTTTATAGCAAAACTCAAAAATTTTGCGATACATTTCTCGCCGTCGATTGATTTCATTCGGGGGAAGAAATTTGCTACTATACATTTTGGCATAAATGAATTCAATAAAAGCATCCATTGTGGATTTAGTTGCATCTTCTATTGATTTTAAATGAAGAAATTTATTTTTGATAAAACGATAAAAATCAGTGTGAAATCCTAGATTTTTTGTTATGGAATCATAGGCTTTGTAAAACTCAATGCAGTAATCTTTTTTGAATTTCTCGAACATAGAGTAAAATATCTAATTCTGATTTTATGGTTTAAGCGGTTGATAATTTGATGATGCGCCTCTATTTCGTAATCGTGAGCAAAATTTCCGTGTTATATGCCTTTTGGGAAATTTCGCCCAATCAACGGAAACGGAAACCGGCAAACGGCTTTCGAAAGCGGGGCTCGTCCAAAATGCTCGCCCAAAGAAATCCTTTGCGGGCTTCCCGAATGCTGAAGGCGAATTTGGGTTCCGGAGTTTGCTCTCTGGAATAATCGGTGTCGGCAATTTCCGCTCGGGAGATTTCGTCGCTGGCTTCGGGAACGTCTGAGTTCGTATAGATTCTAGCGGCTTCCTGAAAGCGATTCTGCAAAGGAGGTGTTTCCGCAGCTTGCGGAGAAACGGCGGGAATTTCTTCCGGGATGCTTTCCTGTTCGGTCAAAACCTTGGGCGATTCGGGCTCCGGCAGAATTTCCCCGTTTTGCTTTGCCTGTTCTTCTCGGAATTTGCGGATTAACTCTTGCAAAGGATCGGGAGGTGTCGGTGGCAAATCCTCTTCCGACTCCATATCGTCTTCGTCGGGAAAATCGTCCTCGTCGTTTCCGTACTCGCTCTCGTCATCGTATTCTTGCTCGGGGGGCGGCACGGGGCGGCTTTTTTGTTCGGCGCGCTTTTTAATCCACGTCGCACCGACTTGCAGAGCCACAATGACGAGAAAGAAAAGGAGTCCTTCCATGGGGAATCTTTACGGGTTGGGTTGATTCGGCTGGGAATTTTCGCCCGTGACGAGTTGCGTGCGCATTTGCGTATCGGCCTGGATGTTTTTCATATTGTAATAATCCATTACACCGAGACGACCGGAACGGAGAGCGTCCGACATGGCCATGGGAACTTGTGCTTCGCTTTCCACCAGCTTGGCGCGCATTTCCATCACTTTGGCTTTCATTTCCTGTTCGGCAGCGGTCGCCATGGCGCGGCGTTCTTCCGCTTTTGCCTGGGCGATTTTCTTATCCGCTTCGGCTCGGTCTGTTTCCAGGCGCGCTCCGATATTTTGGCCGACATCGACGTCGGCGATGTCAATAGAAAGAATTTCAAAAGCGGTTCCCGCGTCAAGCCCCGAAGCGAGGACTTTTTGGGAAATCATGTTCGGATTTTCCAAGACGTCCTTGTGGCTTTTTGCTCCGCCGATAGAGGAAACGATTCCTTCGCCGACACGGGCGACGACGGTTTCTTCGCCGGCTCCGCCGACCAGTTTCTGAATGCTTGCGCGCACGGTAATTCGGGCGACGGCGTGCAGCTGAATGCCGTCGAGGGCGACTGCGCTGACCCGGGGAGTTTCAATCACTTTGGGATTGACGGACATCTGCACGGCTTCGAGAACGTTGCGACCGGCAAGGTCGATTGCTGCGGCTTGCTTGAAATCCAGTTTGATGTTCGCTTTGTTGGCGGCGATGAGAGCCTGGATGACGCGGAGAACATTTCCTCCCGACATGTAATGCGCTTCGAGCAGATTCGTATCGACCGGCATTCCGGCTTTGCAACTGAGAATGCGGGCATCGACGATGATTTTGGGAGGCACTTTGCGGAGTCGCATGCCAATCAGCTGGAACATGCTGACCCCGGCTTTGGAAAATAACGCCTGGAGCCAGAGATTAAAAAATTTGGCGACAAAAGCCAAGATGATGAGTCCGATGATGACGGCGATGATGATGCCCAGAATGGCGATGTTACCCATAAAGTCCTCTTTAAAAGTTTTCCTTAATATATATTTCTGTTTGCGAAAATGGTTTATGTCCGCTTTTAAAAATGGCTTTGGGGTTATTTAGTGGCTAGTATTCAGCGGACAGTGATCAGCTGCTAGCGGCGAGAGCCTTTCGACTAGTTCGACAAGCTCACTAACCGAGGCTCAGGGACCGTCTGTCGAACCATGGTTAGGGATTGGTTGAAAGTTGGAAGTAGGGAAATTCGGAAAAATGATTTCTTGCTGATTTGGTTTTGAAAAGCGGTAGGTCATCGCTTCCCCTGTCCCATTCAAAAATTCGTCTAGGGAATTTTATACAATCTTCTTCCAAATTTCCTCAAATAATTTTTTTTAAAGCGCGGATTTCTTTTTCACAAGGGAAATTTCTTCTCGCAGACTGCGAGGTGCTCGCTTTCCCATGAGCCTTGGAAGCTCCGCTTCCTTTAGGCGAATTGTGCAAAGCCGAAGCAATCTGTGCTGGCACCTCGTCGTTGCGAGGAGCGTAGCGACGTGGCAATCTTGTCAGCGGGAAAGGATTGCTTCACCCCTCCGGGTTTCGCAATGACGGTCGCTTTCAAATATGACTGATTTTCTCCTTGGTGGGTACGCAATGACGAATACTACTAGTCTCCTCGAAGATAATGCCTGCAAACAAGCTTGCGGCGCAACATTCGCCTTGCACGCTTTTGCAAAGGCTCCCTTCCAGGGACAATTCGTCTAAAAGAGTAAAACTCTTAAGACTCATGGGCAGCCCCTTTTCCCTTCACCCTATCCCCCGCCACGCTTTGTGGTAGGAAGTTTTGGTTTTGTG
>NZ_FUWU01000084.1 GCF_900167415.1 Fibrobacter intestinalis
ATGATGAGCCCGGTCATGAGACGGATCGGCTTGTTTGGCGCACCCATCTTTTCGTCGAACAATTTGGAAAACTCGGTCTCGAACTTGTTCCAGTCAATCTTGTTCGCGAGAACGTAGAGGGGGTGCTTGTGGTTCAACTGTTCCTCAAGGGAGCAGAAAAGGCTTGTCTGTGCGTGGGATTTTGGCGGTCTGTACATAAAAAATGCAAGGTTTTCAGTCATATTTTAGAAAACCTTGCAATAATTTCACAGGGTAGAAATCAGTTTTTCCCAATAGTTATGCGGGCTGGGCGGGATTTTAAGGGAGGACTATTTAGTCCGAGAGGTTGTTTATGTCAGAGAGCCAGGATATTGAATACAAGTCGTCGTGGAGAGACGAATACCTCAAGTGGATTTGCGGGTTTGCCAATGCCCAGGGTGGCAAACTGTATATCGGCGTGGATGACAACGGCAAGGTGTGTGGGGTTGCGGATTCGAAAAGGTTTATGGAAGATATTCCCAATAAGGTTCGTGATGCATTGGGGCTAGTGGTTGATGTCGACTTGATGAAGAAAAATGGACTGGATGTTGTCCGGATTTCCGTTGATGAAAATCCGTATCCTGTAAACTACAAAGGCGAATATCATTACCGTTCTGGGAGTACGAAGCAACTTCTGCAAGGAGCGGCTTTGACCAATTTTCTTTTGCGTAAGACGGGGAAAAACTGGGATGCGCTTCCTCTGGAAAATGTTTCTGTGGACGACCTTGACAAAGAGAGTTTTGATATTTTCTATCGCGAGGCCATGCGAAGCGGACGGATGAGTGCTGATGACCTGAAATTTCATACGACAATGTCACCCGCATTGAACATTATCCGTTTCCTAAAGATGCCATTCGCGAAGCTGTTTTTAACGCCCTGATACATCAGGATTTCTCTGTTGGTGTACCCGTGCAAATCAGCGTGTATAAGGATAAACTTTACATTAGCAATGATTGCGTTTTCCCGACCAATTGGACTACGGAGACTCTCTTCCAAAAGCATCGTTCTTTACCTCACAATCCTGACATTGCGTACACCTTTTTCAGGGCCGGCTTTGTAGAAAGTTGGGGTCGTGGCGTGGAAAAAATTTGCAAGTTGTGCAAGGAACATGGCATTCCTGAACCGGAATACACTGTGCATCCAAACGATATAATGTTGCTTTTCAGGGCGGAAAATCCCGATTTGCATGGCCGTGACCAAGAAAATGTCCAAGAAAAAAGCCGAGCGTCCTTGATTGTTGATTTCATACGCGCGGATAGTTCGATATCTCTGAGGGAACTGTCTAAAAAGCTTAACGTGTCCTCGAAAACAGTACAACGAGAAATCGATAAATTAAAGGCTAAAAATGTTATTCACCGTGTTGGTAGCGATAAGGGCGGTCGCTGGGAGATATTGTAAAGATTAATGTCTGATGTTTTTATCATAGGTGCCGGTTGCAGTGTTCCGTATGGATTCCCTACGGGCGCTATGCTGATGCAGATGTTGAAAGATTTTGGCTATAGAGATTATTTCGAGTTTGCTGCACAGCATTTGCTGGATGAGCACTATCTCTTTGACTTGCAGGCCAAATTGTACTACGGGCACGGGGAATTGTGAGGAACGGGGAGGGCATAGAAATTTTCCTAATTTACAATATACGCTTTTAATTTTCTTTCAACTTGTTCGCGCTCATTGCTTCCCTTGGTAGAAAACCTCACATAATCAATGCCATACCTTTCTAATATACAATCTTTCATGCGATCGCGTTCCGCCTGAACGGATTCTTGCTTATGGAAATTCGCTCCATCTATTTCAATCGCCAGAACAGGCGTTTTTGAAATACGATTTGTAATCAAGAAATCAATATGAGTTGAAGGATGTTTGGCATAACTGAGCAACGCCAGATCATCCGCTATTTTTGAAAAATCTCGAATTAGATGATTCATTGGATACTCAAAGAAAACATCCAGGCTCGGGCAAGTTTTCAAGACATCGCGAATCATTCTATACGCGATGTTTTCCGAAGGATATTTCGAGATACTTTCCATGTTTCTGAAATTCGTGCAGCACTTTTGACTAAACAAGACATCAAAAATGGAATAAACCTTACTTTCTACAGACTCACCTGCATTATATTGAATGTAACCAATTAGGTCATCAAGAATACTGCCCTTTGGCTGTTCCTGTTTGGAAGCAACCAATACAAACTTGTTCTTTGCTCTTGAAACAGCCACATTTATTATCTGCGGATCTCCGGAGAATTCAGTCAGAACATTATCTACCGTTGAAAAAATTATTGAATCCTTTTCACGGCCCTGAAACTTATGAATGGTCGAAATATCAACACCGAAAACAACTTTTCTTAATTCACTGCATTGCTTATTATAAGGCGAAATTATCCCTACATCCGTTGATCCAAGATACGGCATAACTTCTTGAGCAATCGCCTCAATCTGTTTTTGGTTGACATTATTTTCTCGACTAGTCGGAGCTGTCCAATGAATTACCAACGGATTTTGTTCCGTATTATTAGAAAGCACAACTAGCTGATTATCATAAAATTTTTGATTACAAAATTCAATAATTTTCGGATGGCATCGATAATGTTCTTTCAACAAAGTTTTTGCAGCATCAGGAATAAAACGGTTTATAGAGTCCAAGAAACTCACATTCGCACAGTTATACATCGGTGGCACTTTATGCTTTTCGAAAATTTCTTGATACTTGTCCTTTTCTTCTTTTGTTGTCACCTTTTCAAGTTGCTTACTATCGCCAACAACCACAGCATTTTTAGCACATGAAATAGCCAACGCACCCGTAGCAATATCGACCTGCGAAGATTCATCCATAATCACATAGTCAAAAATTGCATTTGGACTGAGAGCGCTCTTTGAAGCGAACGTTGTACTAAATAAAATCGGGTAATCTTTAAGGAATTCACTCCATTTACGATATAAATCATCTTTTGTATAGATGGTTTGTTCTTTTCGCAAATTAAACTTTCGAAAAACATTCTCGTACAAAATCGATTTAGAAAAGTTCTGCAAGTCAGACGTAGCCTGCTCATTTGCCTTCACTGAGTTTTCCAAAGACTTAATGCGATTTCCGTATTCGGCCAATCGAATTATAAAACAGAAATTTTCAAGACTTGCTATAATCGCAGAAGTATCACCTTTGAGAAATTTCCAATTAGAAAGTCCTTTAACGAAACGCAACCAAAAGCGAGTAAAAATGGAAAGTTTATTTTTCGTCGGATCTTTTTTAAGGTTTGATTCTAGCTGGCTTCTAACAGATTCTATATCAAATTGGTTCAGACCATTTCGATTTTCAATGGAGTAGTCAGAAATTCCCAGTTCGTCAAGATATTCCTTGAAATGCTCGTAGTTCACCCTTGCGCTTTCAAATTCTGCTTTTATACGAGCCAACTCATTCTGTTCACTAAAAAGCCGCTTAGCATCGGAAACTTTCTTCAATATGTTCTTTTGCCACGAAGCAAGACTAGGACGTTTTTTTTCTATGGGAAGTTCCAATTTTCCGGGCTTTTGCGACTCAATAAAAGACGTCTTGTTTTCATCTTTACCAAGCATAGCCGAAAGAAAGTCCAACTTGTATTGAGACAATTTCTCTTGAACGTTCTTTATTGCGCTGTTGTTGTTTGATACGACCAACGCAGTCTTCCCTTGAATCAGCAAATTGGCAAGAATGTTTAGAATCGTCTGAGTTTTACCGGTTCCTGGAGGGCCTTGAATTAGGCTAATTGTATATTTAAACGCATTTTGAACTGCATTGATTTGGCTGAGATTGCAGCCAAATGGGAATACAAGACTTCGTGATTCTGTAGCTTGCAAGTCCTTCTGAACGCCAGACTTCAAATAAAGAGCCAACGCAGTATCTTCATTTTCGTAGATTCCCTTTATTTTGTCATATTGCTTTTTCAATAAGGAAGCATCCTCTTTCTTATTGCTGTTTTCGCAAAATTCTTGAACCAACAAGGGATTATTTGCAGCGACATCCTTCAGATAATTCAAAACGGCACTTTGAAAAGTATCCTTCGTTTCGTTCAGGACCTTCAGTTCATCATACTTATAGGTTTTAGCCTTGTCTTTAAAAACAACATGCCAATATTTTTTATTTGTTTTGGCATCGCAAAATTCATAGATATTTTCAATATTGTAAAGTTCAATGCCATTTACGGAAATCTTCTGTTTTTTGAATTCGTGCTGGCATGGGTTATTTAGACAAACAACATTTCCGGCGCTATATTCATAAGCATTCCCATTACGAAAAACGACCTTACATTTTCGGCTAGCATCATCAAAGGAAAGAGATTCAACCTCTTCCGTCTTTATTTCACCTTTAATTAATACGAGAACTTCTTGTGGGTTCATAACTAGATGAAATAATCACTAAATAGAGTTAAAATTATCAACAGCATCTTCTCAACCTTTTCTTCGTTCTAAAGTGGTTCACTTTTTCCAACAGAAAAAAATTGATTTCTTCGTTGAATTAGTCCGACCTAGGCGACCTTGTCTAGCCGAACCTTTTTGAAATATACATCCGATGGCGTGTTCCAGCCAAGGGATGAATGCAGTCGTACATCATTATAACGCGCCAAATACGCCTCTAGACCTTGTCTGCATTCCGTCACGGTCTCGTATCCCCTGATGTAGATATCCTCCTGTTTGAGTGTTCTCCAGAATCGTTCTACGAATATGTTGTCATAAGCTCGGCCTTTGCTGTCCATGCTTAGCCTTGTCGGGCATCCGTCCCAATTGAAAATGCTGGTAAACTGTTCCGACGTGTACTGGCAACATTTCTGCCTGCGTTTTTACGACAGGCAATTTGCCGAAAACAAGCTGCCGGGCATTTCCTATTTCGCCCACGCCCTTTGCATTTTGACACCGGCTGCTAAACTTCAATCATGACGGCGGAAAGGGAACTCTCCTTGCGCGTTCCCGAACCCGGAAAATCGCAGCCCTGCCCGCGACTCCAGGCGATTTTCGCCGAGGGGAATTTTTGCCGGACAGTTCGCCACGTTTCCTTGGAAAAGCTTTCCAACGAAAATCCGCTGAAATTGGAACTGGCAAGAAAAAAGGCGCCGGGCGCAAGAACTTCCGCCACTTCGGCAACCAGTTTCTGGAAATCCGTTTTGACCGAAAAGACTTTTCCCCGATTGCGCGAAAAGCTCGGCGGATCCAGAATTACGCCGTCGAAACGCAATCCCTTGCGCACGCACCAATCCAGATATTCCCGACTGTCGCCCTTGAAAAATTCCCCTTTCTGCGGGTCGATGCCGTTCAACCGGTAATTTTCCCGGCCCTTGTCCAGAATTTTCCCGCTGATGTCCGCATTTACCGCCCGCAGCGCGCCGCCGACTCGAGCATGCACGGAGAAACTGCAAGTGTAGCTGAACAAATTCAGGATGTTTTTCCCGCGGGAACGTTTTTCCACATCCAAACGCCCGTCCCGCATATCCAAAAAAAGCCCCGGATTGACCGTGTCCAAGAGATCCACCTTGAAAAGGCAATTCCCCTCCCGAACGACAGTCGCGCTATCCGCCGTTTCGCCGGACTCCACTTGCATCTGCGGTTTTTCCAGCGACTCTCCCGAACTGGAAAGCCGAAATTTGGACACCAGAAATTGCGGTTCCAAAAATTTTCGGACGGCGGCGGCAATCGCCTCCTTTTGTCCAAGCAAATCCGGGCCGAAATACTGGATTTGAAAATGCTCGGCATATTTGTCCACGGCGACACCTGGAAAACCGTCGTCCGCGCCATTGACTATGCGAAAAGCATCCGTCAAATCCATCAGCGGAATCCGCTTGGCGTAAGCCTTTTCCAGCAGACGGACAAAATAATCGATAGAATGATTTTCGTCGGCCATCGCAAAAGCGCTACTTCTTTGAATCCAGCTGCAAGACCTGCTCAACAAACTCGCCCACTTCCTTGAACTCGCGATATACGGAAGCAAAACGGACATAGGCGACAGCATCGACTTTGCGCAAAGCTTCCATCACTAAATTGCCGATAGCGTCATAGCGCACTTCCTGGCTTTCGCTGAGCACAAGAGCATTTTCCACATCCGTCGCAATGTCTTCAATCGTCTGGCGGCTCACCGGCCTTTTTTTGCAGGCGGCTTCAAGCCCCGCAAGAAGTTTCTCCCTTTGAAAAGGTTCACGACAGCCGTCTCTTTTCACAACGGTCAGCGGCGTCATTTCTACATATTCGTAAGTGGTAAACCGTTTTCCGCACTCCAGGCATTCCCGGCGGCGGCGAATGGACAGCCCGCTGGAACGGCTATCTACAACTTTGTCGTGTTCGCTACGGCAATAAGGGCAAATCATACGCTCGGAATATAGATTTTTCGCCAAACCTTTGCTAACTTTTGGTTGAAATTTTTTCTGGAGAACACTATGGACATCCCGGAATCTTCCAATTTTATCCAAGACATCATCGTCAGCGATTTGAAGACTGGCAAGCGAGACCACGTACTCACCCGATTCCCGCCCGAACCGAACGGTTACATCCATATCGGACACGCCAAAAGCATCTGCCTAAATTTCGGCACCGCCAAAAAATTCGGCGGCAAGACCAATCTCCGCTTTGACGATACGAACCCGACCAAAGAAGATACGGAATACGTCGATGCGATTTACAACGACGTGCATTGGCTCGGTTTCGACTGGGAAGAGCCCGTCCATTATGCGAGCGACTACTACGGCAAACTTTACGAATTCGCCGAAAAGCTCATCATGCTGGGCAAAGCCTACGTCGATGACCTCTCTCCGGAAGAAATGAAGGACTACCGCGGAAACGATGCGGGCAAGCCTTCCAAGCCCTCGCCCTACCGGGACAGGAGCGTCGAAGAAAATCTGGATCTTTTCCGCCGGATGAAAGCCGGGGAATTTGCTGACGGCGAAAAGACGCTCCGCGCCAAAATCGACCTCTCCAGCCCCAACATGAATATGCGCGACCCGGCGATTTACCGCATCAAGCACGCCACGCACCACCGCACCGGAGACGATTGGTGCATCTACCCGATGTACGATTTTGCGCACCCGCTTTCGGACTGGATGGAGGGCATCACCCATTCCATCTGCACGTTGGAATTTGAAGCGCACCGTCCCCTTTACAACTGGTTCCTGGAATCCCTCGGGCTTTCCAATCTCCCGCAACAGATCGAATTTGCCCGCCTGAATCTTTCTTACACGGTGATGAGCAAGCGCAAGCTGCTGGAACTCGTCAAAAGCGGGCGTGTCATGGGCTGGGACGACCCCCGGATGCCGACCGTATGCGGTCTGCGCCGCCGCGGCTACTCGGCTGCTTCCATCCGTGAGTTCTGCGACCGGATAGGCATTTCCAAAGCGGACAGCATGGTCGATATCAACCTGCTCTATTTCTGCATCCGCGAAGAGCTGAACAAATCCGCCAAGCGCGCCATGGCGGTTCTGGACCCGATTTCCGTCGTCATCGACAACTGGGAAGACGGCAGGACCGAAGAAGTCGAAGTGGAAAACAACCCGGAAGACCCGAACGCCGGAACCCGCAAAGTCCTCTTTGGCAAGGAGCTCTTCATCGAGCGGGACGATTTCATGGAAAATCCGCCCAAAAAGTATTTCCGCTTGAAACCGGACGGCGAAGTCCGTCTCAAAGGTGCCTATTTTGTCAAATGCGAAAGCGTTGAAAAAGACGACGCGGGCAATGTTGTCCGCATCCACTGCACCTACGACCCGGCGACAAAGGGCGGCGACTCCCCCGACGGCAGAAAAGTCAAGGGCACCATCCACTGGGTCTATGCTCCCGCCGCCATCAATGCGGAAGTCCGTCTTTTCGACAACCTCTTTACGCTGGAAAATCCGGGGAACGTTCCCGACGGTCAAGACCCGCTGGATTTCCTGAATCCGAATTCCCTGGTCATCAAGCAGGCGAAACTCGAACCGATGCTCGCCAAAGCAACCATGGAAGACCGCTTTCAATTTATGCGGCAAGGATACTTCTGCTTGGACAGCCAAGACTCCAAGCCCGACCATCTGGTGTTCAACCGCACCGTGGGACTCAAGGATTCCTGGGGCAAAGCGCAAAAGTAGGCGTTTACAAGGGTAAACGATAATCCGTCCATAATTTATCTAAACATCCCCGATTTAGATAAATTATGAACAACCAAACACTCCCCCTTACGTCCTCCGAGGTCTCCTTTCCTCGAGGACGTTTTTTATAGGCTTTTTTATACGCAAGGGCGTGCCCCGGCGGATTTTCAACAAAAGGCAGTCGCCGGGTCGGCGTGCTACAGGCTACCTTCCAGTCGGTGCTAGCGCACTGGCGCAATGCGCCACCCTCCGCATACCTCACGCGAAGCCTTCATCACATTCGGCTTCCCAAACAACTTCCCCAGCATCCGCCGACAAAGCAATCGTTACTTATACAAAAAAAGGTTTTATATACAAAATTCCACCTCGATTTGCTTGGTTGGTGCCCTTCGATAAACTCAGGGACCGTCGGTTAGTGAGCTTGTCGAACTAGTCGAACCATGGTTAGCGACTAGTGATCAG
>NZ_FUWU01000016.1 GCF_900167415.1 Fibrobacter intestinalis
CGAACTGTTGAAGGAGCAGGCGAAGGAAATGGTGACTCAGGACGAAATCGATGTGCGCATCGCCGACGGCGTTCTGCGGGGGCGCAAGGAAGGACTTGCTACGGGGTTAGCGACTGGTCGCGCAGAAGGCTCCCTGTCTGCAAAACGGGAAATCGCCACGGCGATGCTGCGGGAAAACTTGCTGACCGAAGCCGAGATTGCCAGGTATTCCGGGCTATCCCTTGCGGAAATCGAAAGTCTTAAGAGAAGGCTCTAGTTTCGGACTGCGGGCTTTGAAGAATTCCGGACGAAATTTTTGGGGCTTATGTACAAAATTCCTCTCGAGTTGCTTATAATCGTTTCGCTCCACCCAAGGAGCGTGGTGACGCATCTCTGAAGCAAGTTAGTGGCTAGTGATGAGAGGTTAGTTGGAAAATTTGGAGAAACGGCATCCTTGCCGTTTTTTGCTTTTTCTTCCAAGCTACAGGGACGCCGCATCTCCTGCACCTTGCTCTGAAGGAACTTGGAACGGAAACTTTTTCTGCGAGCTTTGGGGAATTTGTATTTTTCTATCCACAAAAGGAGTATGCTATGCGGAAAAAAATTTTATGGTGCGGGCTGGCGATGTGGTTCGTCGGCTGTGCGGGGAACAAGGATTTGCTCTCGGCTTCCATTTCGGAAGCGGAGGGAATGGGGCGCGCTGCCAAGACGGAAAAAATCCAGTCGGCGGCGGTGGTGCAGGGCGATAGCGAGTTGGCGATTGCCCGCCAGCTTGCGGAAGAAGGAAAAAGCGATGCCGCGTGGGATGCGGCGGAACGCAGCCGGTTGCATTATCGATTGGCGTTTGCCGAACAGGAAGCGAAGGAAACCGCTTTGGCGGATTCATCTGCGGCGCGGGAATTAAAGGGCGACGAGGAATTGCAAAAATGGTATCAGAGCGTGCTGGAAAATGAAACCCAGGGAAAGGAAGCCGCACAATGAAATGTTTATGGATGACTCTTCCTTTTTTGCTCTTGGGGCTGGCGTTTGCGGCGGAGCCCGATTCCGTGCCTTCGCGTTCTTACTTGAAAAAACTGGATTCTTTGGAACGGACTCTCCCGGCGGGTTCCGGGGAAATTCGCTTGACGATTGCCGAAGCCCGTGCTTTGGCGGAATCTGTAGAATCTTTAAGGGCGAAGAATCCGAAAAGTCCGCGTCTTGCGTCAAAGGATTCCGCTTGCCAGCTGTATTGGCGAATCATCGAAAACCAGATGGCTTCGCAGAAAAACCGTTTGGCGATAGAAGAAAAGCGGCAAAAGCAAACGCAGGTGCGTGGCGATATCCGGCGCATCCAGGAAAAAATCGCGGAGGTTCGGGGCGGGCGCGCTCTGGGGCTGGAAGAGGATTTGCAGCGGGAACGCGTGAGGCTCGCCAAGACGAATTCCGCTATGGATTCTGCGATGACGGCTGCCGCAGCCCGGGAAGCGCTTCGGGCCGAAGAAGCCAAAGCTCGTGAAGATTCGCTGAACCGTCTTCTTTTGGAGGAACGCGCCAAGGCGGAAGCCCGACAGAACGAGGCGAAGAACAAGCTGAACGAACTGCAATCCAAGCTCATCCAGGTCACGGAGGACGCGCGGGGGATTATCCTTTCGATGTCCGACATCCTGTTTGACGTGGATAAGGCGACCCTCAAATCCGATTTGAAGACGAGCCTCGCCCGGGTGGCGGGAATCCTCAGCGTTTATCAGGAACTGCACGTTTCCGTGGAAGGCCACACCGATAATACGGGTTCTGCGGAACACAATATGAAGCTTTCGGAGCAGCGGGCGAAGAACGTACTCGATTTTTTGGTGGCGCAGGGAATCGACAGTTCCCGTCTGGTTTCCAAAGGTTACGGGATGAGCGTCCCGGTCGCGGATAATTCCACCAAGGAAGGCCGCCAGAAAAATCGCCGGGTGGATCTGGTCATCAAGGACAAGGTTCTGGAATGACGGCGAAAATCGTATCGGCAATGGAAGCGCGCAAGGGATTTGGCGATTTGCTGAACCAGGTGGCACTGAAAGGCGAAGAGATCGTAATCGAACGGGCCGGAAAACCGCTCGCCAAGCTTTCGCCGGTGAATCCATCCTCTTTGCAAAAATTGGATTTTCGGGACATTTCCCGGTTGCCCGCCGACATTTGGGATTAAGCTGCGGACACATCTCGCCAATAAAACTTGCAAAAAACATCCGATTTGCTATCTTTTTCGGCAATGTTTTGAAAGGAGAAGTCAATGAAAAAAATAATCCTCAGTCTGGCTCTGGCTGTCGGCGCAGTTTTTGCGGCGACGGATGTCGTGTGGAACTCGGAGGGCGACGGCACGAAGGTCCCTGCCTATTGGTATGGCTATGCGGATCCGGCGGATGGGTCGCTATCCTCGTACAATTATTCGGCGGATGAAATTGTCAAGTCGGCGGAGCTTTCGGTTACGGCGGGTTCCAAATCCAATAGCGCGGGATTTGGTTTTGGCTGGCAGCAGAATGCGAGTTATCAGGACGTGGCGATTTCTTTGGCTTCCTACAAGGGCGTGTGCATGACCTATCGGGCGACTGCGCCGTTCCGAGTGGATTTTAAGCAGTCCACGATTACGGATTATAATTATTATGGAGCGGAACTTGTCGCGGCGAAGGGTTACAAAAAATCCTTTATCGCTTTTGCGGATTTGGCGCAAGGCTGGAAATCCAGCACTTCGGTAAGTTGGAATGCGGCAAAGCAGATGGGTGTGCAGTTCGCTTTTAAGGAATCTCATGCCAAAGCTTCCGATGTAAGCTCGAACACGATTGAAATTGCGGAGTTCATTTTGTCGGACTCCTGCATTACGAATCCGCCGGTTTTGACCGCCCAAGGTGAAGCTTTGAACGATTCCACGCTGAATCTCGACGAGACCGATACGCTGAAACTGGTGCTTGCAGAACTTTTTGAAGACGAAGACGGCGACGATCTGGCGGTTTCCGTAAAAATTTTGACCAGCGGCGTGCTGACTCTGCTCAATTCCCAACAGGAATTCAGCTTGGCGGATACGCTCCGCTTCTTGCCGAAAGCGAATAGCGACGACTCTACCATTCTCTACCTCTCGGCGACGGATGGCCAGTATTCCGTCTCGTTGTCGATGACCGTTCGTTTGCACGATGTCGATAACCCGCCGACAGCAGTGGATGACGTTTACAGCATGAAGGAAGACGAAGTTTTGACCGTTCCGCTGAAAGAAAGCATTTACTTGAACGACTTCAGCATTGACGGAGCGGATTTCGACTTGAATGCGCATATGGAGCCTGCGCACGGCATCCTTGTTTTGGAAGAAACCGGTGCATTCACTTATACTCCGGAAGCCGACTATTGCGGTGAAGATTCCTGGAAGTATTCGTTGAAAGACGCTCGTTCCTCGGTTGGTGTAAGTGCCGAAGCGACGGTGACGATTCAAATCGCTTGCATCAATGATCTTCCGGCGATAACCATTCTGGACTCGTCCATTGTGGATCTCTTCAGCAATGCGGAAATCGATGAAGATGCGGAAGAAAAAACGATTTCTTTTGCAAAATCCGCTCTGGAGATTAAAGATGTCGATGGCGACAAGTTGGATGTGGGTGCTTACGGGGATTCCACGGTAGATGCCGAACTGCTTTCGCTGTCTTCCCAGTATGCGGTTTTAATCACTCCGCGCTCCAATCAGAATGGCGAAGCGACGGTGACGATTTATGCGACCGATAAAAAGGATACCGCCAAAATCCTCTTTACTTTGACGGTCAATCCGGTCGCCGATCCGCCGGTGGCTGTAAACGACACCATCTACGGTTATTCCGATTCCTCGCTGGTCGTTTCGGCGAAGAAGGGTGTGCTGGTGAACGATTTCAATCCGGATGGAGAAACGGTTCTTTCGGCTTATCTGAAAACGGATGCGCGGAATGGAACGGTTGAATTGGCGACGGACGGTTCGTTAATCTACACGCCTACGGACGTTTGGATGGCGGATTCTTTCTCGTATTACGTCGTGAATGCCGAAGGAGACACTTCGGAAGTCGCGCAGGTCTATGTGAATTTGAATATGCCGAAAGTGCTGGTCGCCCTTGTCGATACGACCGCCCGTGAAGATTTCGCGTCGTCTTTGCGATTCTCCGCCGCTACAGTGAAGTCTTGGTTCAGCTCGGAAAAGAAGCTTTACTTCAGCGCCAAAAGCGATGACGGCAAACTGAATCCGACTTTTTCGGCTGCGGGAATTTTGAACATTTATTCGGTCAAGGATTCCTGTGGCGATGCTTATGTGACGGTTTTTGCTACCGACAGCATTTCGGGAATCGCCTCCATGAAAATTCACGTGGCCTTGGATTCGGTCAATGATAGGCCTCGCGCGGTTCGGGATACGATCGAAGTCCTGGAATTGTCGGGCTTTGTCGTGTCCATTGATTTGGACACCATTTTCTCGGACCCCGAAAACGACCCGCTTTCTTACGAGCTTTTCAAGGTGGGGAACAATGCGCTCTCGGCGGAACTCTCCGGATCGATTCTTACGGTAACGCCCTTAACGGATTCGACGGAACTTTCTCCGCGAGTCTATACCATTCAGGTAAAGGGCTGGGAAACCGATGGTGATTCGACAAAGATTACGGCTTACATCTATCTGGCCATCGGCGGAAAAACGGGAATCGCTCCGCAGATGGCGCCGCCGAAAATTTCTTGGCAGCGGGCGATTCTTTCCCATCGCGGAAAGGCGATGCTTTTCGATTTGAATGGGCATCTTCTGTGGCAGAGTCGGCTTCCTGTTTCGGAATCCGCTGTGCGTCAGGCGGCAACTCGCTCGGCGGGCAGAACGATTCTCCGGGTGAACAGCTCTCAATGGCTGCTTTCTTCGGAAAAGTTGAAATAAGAACCTTTACGGTTTAGTGGCGAGCGAAGGAAAAACCTGTCGTCTCGAATAAGCGGCACCCGTCCTCTTGGATAGAAGGATGGGTGCTTTTTTGTACGATTTTCAAATCGGCGTGCTGGGGGGGGGCGGACTTTTAGGACGAAACCATTTTCGCTTCTCCAAGCCTTTTGAAGTCTCTCCCAAGGAGCGAGGTAAGCAAGTTGGTGATCAGGGGTTGCAAGCCAAAATCCATTTCTCATGGGCAGGCGTGCATCTCGCGGCCTACGAGAAAATTCATCTTGCGAAAGCAAATGCTCCATTTGAAAAGAAGTTCTCTCTTTGAAAAGAAAGTTCCCGCATTGAAAAAAATCAAATAGCGGATATTTAATGGAGGATTTATAGATTTCCTTTTCCCAAAAATGGAATTTCCTCTTGCTTCTTGTCGGTTTTTATTTTATATTATATGCAAACATTTGCATATACGCATAAACAAATAAAAAGGGAGGCTTTATGGCGCGTATAGTTTTTGATGATTCCAGATCCATAGCGGATATGTTGCATTCAAAGGAAAATCGGCGGACTTCTTTTGCCGTCTTTAACAAGATGATAGAAGAGGGCGCGTTTTGGGTAAGTGAAACCATAACACAAAACAAGAAAGATTTTCAGGAAATTCAAAAGCTCCAAGCCCAGATAAATAAACGGAAAGCGGATTTGCTCTATGAAAATTTGGATTTGATTTGGAGAAATCGGGAAAAGATAAAAAATACGCCCCGGTATGCGACTATCGATGTCTCCTATGCGGTGGATGGAGGGGGCGCTTATATAGGTCCGCTCCATAAATCGAGTTTGCGTTGGGTCAGCAGTTCCCGTCTGGAAATTTTTTTGAATTTGAAAAGGCTTCTTGAAGTTTGGGAAAAGGAATTTTTCCAAGAGCCTTGTTCATGCGGCAGCCCTGCTTTAATCCGCTGGATTTCTGGCTCGCCTCTTTCCGGTGCTTGCTGCTGGAAGGCCGTTTGCCCGCAATGCCGCTCTGCAATTCACGGTAAAGGCGGAAATTTTTTGGCCCGCTATACATGTGTTGTTGGCATCTTGAGTAAAAATTTCGAAGAATTTGCGGAAAAATTTCAGGAGAAATGGAAAAACGCTGAAGAAGAAAATCAACGGGAGCTGAAACAAGCAAATCCGTCTCCGGCATTCCATTTCCCGGCGGATGATCCCTCTTGTGATCTTGAAACGATGATTCAGGAACTGCGGCAGATGGAAGCGGAAAAAAGAATCGGGGAAAGTCAAACTGCCGACAAAACGGAGAAAGAAAAATAACAGGCGGGGAATCCGTTTCCGTTTGCAGACTTGGCGATTTCGGATGTTGTCTATGCAGAAAAAATGGGACTCCCAAAGGAGTCCCATTTTCGTAACATCTGTAGATTACTTGATTTTTGCGCCGCGTTCCAGACGAATGGTGTAAGTCATCTGGTCGGCGACTTCGCTCGGACCCCAATACTGGATCGGACCCGGATAGCTGTAGCTTTCGGTCTTCGCCCAGACTTCGCGGTTCTTGGCGAGGAACTTGAACGGAGCGGCGTCGAGTTCGACGAGGGCCTTTTGAATCACCGGCTTGTCTTCGCCGTGACGACGTTCCATGTTCATCATCATGGTAATAGGAATGCCTCCGGCAACCCATTTGTCAGCTCCCTTGGTCAGGTCGCGAACAGAGCTCATGTAACCGTTCATCTTGTTGTTGGCGAGAACCGCAGCGGTGTAGCCGAGGCTGTAGCAGTAGTCCGCATCGAAATTCGACGGGGCGGCGCAACGACCTTCATAGCCAAAGAAGTGATTGAGGGCGCTGAACTTGCCCTTGAAGCTCTTGCGGCTCTTGAGTTCCTTCTTCACCATTTCAATGATGAGCTTTTCGGTTTCAATCAAGGAAACCTGGACGTTGCCGTGGCTGTCGCGTTCGAGCATCAACTGCGCTTGCACAAATGCCGGAAGGCTGTTCAGAACTTCGGCAGAGGACTTGGAAACCCACTGGCTGAGTTTTTCCACCTTGGCTGCGGTATCGAGGCCTTCGACTTCGGCTTCGTGATGGGCGAGGGCTTCGGAAAGTTCGGAAATCAGCACGCCGACATCCGGAATAAATTCAAGAAGGCCTTCCGGAATCAAAGCGACACCAAAATTCTTGCCGTCGGCGGCGCGGGCGGCGACAATGTCGGCGACGTATTTGATGACCTGTTTCAGCTTCATCTTTTTCGCCTTCACTTCTTCGGAAATGAGGGTGATGTTCGGATGGGTCTGCAGGGCGGCTTCCAAAGCGATATGGGAAGCGGAACGTCCCATAAGCTTGATGAAGTGCCAGTATTTTTGCGCAGAGTTGGCGTCGCGCATGATGTTGCCGATCAGTTCGGAGTAAGTCTTGACAGCCGTATCGAAGCCGAAAGAGGTTTCGATGTATTCGTTTTTCAAGTCGCCGTCGATGGTTTTCGGGCAACCGCAAACGACGCACTTGGCATTCTGCGACTGGAAATATTCACCGAGAACGGCCGCATTCGTGTTGGAGTCGTCGCCGCCGATGATGACAATCGCGTCGAGCTTTTGCTCGTTGGCGACCTTCAGGCATTTTTGCCACTGTTCTTCGGTTTCCAGCTTGGTTCTTCCCGACTGGATGATATCGAATCCGCCGGTATTGCGGTAGGCGTCCATCACCTTGCCGTCAATAATGATGAACTTGCCGTTTTCGAGTCCGGAAGGTCCGCCGAGGAAACCGAAAAGCTTGCTGCTCTTGTGGATGCTCTTGATGCCGTCGAAAAGGCCCGCGATAACATTGTGTCCACCGGGAGCCTGACCGCCAGAAAGGACAACGCCGACATTGATAGGCTTGGCGTTTCCCGCCGCCTTGCCCGCCTTGAAGGAAACATACGGAGCACCGTAGGTGTTCGGGAAAAGGGCCTTGATTTTTTTCTGGTCGCGGACGGACTCGGTTGCCTTGCCCTTGTTGAGCTTGACGTTGAGAGCTCCTTCGCGAAGGGCTACTGGAAGTTTCGGCTGGTAAGCCTTGCGGGCTTTGCCGAGAACGGACAGATTGTCGGACATGATGTACCTCTGGGTTGATAACAAATTTGCCCCAAATATAGTAAATGGGCTGGCGGTTGCAAAAAGGGAAGCCGCATGGATGTGCAGAGAATCAAATGATTTGCCGTAAAATGGGAAAAGCTTTGTTGAACAAAATTTCAACGTGGCGTCAAAAGCTAAATTCTTGAAGAGGCTACACAATGACCGAATCGAATGATGGAGAAACTTTGAAATAAAAGCAGAAGTGATAAAAATCCAACTCGATTATTTGCAGGGTCCCATTTGGATTTCTGATGTTCAAACAGGAAAACCAATGACAGGGATTGATGTCATTGATAATGATTCTATACTTGTCCCATGGAATCTTGAGTGCAGCGACCTTTTTTCTTCTTGCTATGAGTTTAACACTCATAATATGGCGTGCTGGTTTGATAAGGAATTGGAAAAAAAGAATAGTGCAAGGATGCTTTCTTTGATTGAACAAATTAAAAATCGACTTAATGAAATTAACGATGGCAGTTTTGTTGTAGAAAATTTGGAAACGGAACGGCTAAAAAATCTTTGATTTGCACTTCCGATGCGGGGAATAAATGGGATGCAGAAGCGACAGGGAAATGGAAAATGAATAATTCAAAATACGCTGCATGGATGAATGTCCTGAATCGAGCCTATGATGAAATGAAAGGGGCTTTTTAGAACCGATTGCTTTGACAAGCTCAGCACCTGGCCGGCGGAGCCAGCAAACGATCCGCCTAGAGATTTTCGGCGTTTTTACATTTACCCATGAGTCTTGGAAACTTGTTTTCCCTAGACGAATTGTCCCTATGGGCCCCAAAGTCCCGCTGGAAATTTTTCAGCGTTTTTACAACCGTCCGCGTCATACCGAATTTATTTCGGCATCTCATTTGCAGGGAAATAGTGAATAGTGGGTAGTGAATAGCGAAAAACTCGGAACTGCGTTTTCGGCTTTTTTTACCACTAAACACTAACCACTAGGTTTTAACTCCCGCACACAGGCTCTGATACAAGTTCAGGGTGGCGCACTTGCTGTTCAGGGGGGGGCATATTTGTGTGGATAGTGGGTAGTGCATCGTGCTGTCGTGAAATCGAAAGCGGGGCTGTGCGGGTGCGCCCTCGGACAAGATGCCTCCTGGAAAAGATGATTTTTATTGCACTATCGAATAGTTGTTTGCTTTGGACAGTAGTGATAATTTTTATCTTTTCCCGTAATTAAGAGTTGTTACGAAAACCATCTTTTTTTTTAGTCTTCTTTTTGCTTTTATTGTTGGCTTGCTCTGACAAAGGCACGGAACCTGAAGTCTTTGATGCTGCAAAAGTCTGCCCCGAAAGTGGTCGCGGAACGTTTGTGGATGAACGCGATGGTCAGGTGTATAAATACACCACCATTGGCAATCAAGTGTGGATGGCGCAGAATATGAACTTTTACATCGATGGAGTTGAAGTTGTTGAACCATCTACAGGTAAGACGGAAAAAGCATCAAGCAGTTGTGATTCTGAAGAGGACAATTGTGCAGAAAATGGGTGGAGCTACAACTGGTATGCAGCCAATTATGCCTGCCCTACAGGTTGGCATTTGCCAAGTCAGGAAGAGTGGGAAACTCTGATAAAAAAGATGGGCGGCGATTGTGCACGTTTGCGTTCTACCACAGGAGGATGGAAGGAATTAAACCGTGGTGAAGGTGTAAGCGCAACAGATGATTGCGGGTTTGATTTGAAGCCTTCCAGTGGAAGGTATGATGGAGGATTTTCTGCGAATATGTGGGCACAAAACGTAGATCAAGAAAATGTTATTTATGTACAAATTAAATCTTATGCGCAAGAAATAGAATTCAGTAGATATCGTAGAGATTTAAGATTTGCGTCCATTCGCTGCTTAAAAAATAAATAGAGGATTGGTTTCTTTGAAGTGTTTCGTACGTAGACTTGTTTTTCTTCTTTTATCACTCGTCGTTTTCCCTTGTGCAGCTCCGGTTATGGAGCCAGGTCTTACGACGCTGTATTTGCTTCTCGATGCATCCAATAACTCATCTAGCCAAGGGTGTTGGAATGAGGAATTGCGAAACTATATCGAAACAAAAATTGTCGGTCAAAAAGGGTATGTGTATTGCGCCACCTACGATATGTCTGCTTCTAGTCCTGCAGATTTTGCAAAGGAACTTTCCGCAGGTCAGGGGAAAATCTTCAAATAAGGAGTCGTTTATGAAAAGAATCTTTTTAACCCTTGCCCTTGCTTTTTTTGCAGGTTGCGCCACGGATGCCGGAGACGATTTTGATGCGGACAAGGTATGCCCAGCCGAAGGGACGAACGTCTATGGCATGCCCAACCGCGGAACCTTTGTGGATGAACGGGATGGCCAAGAATATAAATACACCACCATTGGCAATCAAGTGTGGATGGCGGAAAATTTGAATTACAAAACGGAGTATAGCGTTTGCTATGATAATGATGAGGCTAATTGCGAAATCTATGGAATGTTGTATTCGTTAGGAGCGAAGGATTTCCCCCTTGATTATGATAAAGTGGACTCGGTATGCCCAACAGGATGGCATTTGCCGAAATTTGAAGAATTTGATAAAATGATTAATCTTGCTGGTGGATGGGATAATGAAAAAGAAATTATCTCACTATTGAGGTCTGACTCTTTATGGATGATGGGATTGCGGAGTTCAGATGAATGTGGATTTTCTGTTAGACCTGGTGGGCAATTTTATGGTAAAGCTGAGGAGGAATCTTATAGCAAACATCGATTTGCTGAAATAAATCTATATTCATTTTTTTGGACGCAAACATTAACGAATCCTTTGGTTGTAAAATCTGTATCGTTTTCTTATGATAGAGTCGCAATACAACCACACTCCTTTGGTATGTCCATCCGCTGCATAAAGGATTAAAGATGAGACGAATAGCCCCCCTTCTTCTTTTTGCCGTTGTGATTTCCAATGCATTGACATTGGAACAGGTCAAGGCGGATTTGAAAAAGAGCCCCCTTGCGAGCGATTCCGTTGAAATGAATATTAAAACGACTATTTCAACGACCTTGACGCAACCGCAGAGCATAACAATTTACATGGTTTGTAAGGGTCCCTCAAAAATATATTCAGAAATCAAGATGCCTTTAATGAGCCAGCGTAGTGTTGTCAACGGAAATCGCATGAAGGTTGTCGATTTAAATACAGGAAAAAGCCAGGTTCTTCCATACAATGGTGAAGTTTTGGATGCGATGCAGTATACCAATTTCAACCCACTGGATTCTGGATCTTGGCAGACCCCAAAAAGATTCGAAGGAAATATCTATACCATTAAGGGAACTTCAGGAACTTTGTACTACGATGCAAAGAAGAAACGTATTGAAAAGGTTTTTGCAGAGAATGATGGCAAACCGGTAGAAACCCTCTTTACCTACAATGCAGATAATTCTCTCAAATCGATGAAGGTTGTGGTCAGTGCCGATGGTGTAGAGGCTGTTGTACTGACTGAAGTTTTGAGGTTGCGCAACTCTACAAATTTCCCTGATAAACTGTTTGAATTTTAAGTTGCCGTAAAAATTTTCTTGGCGAAGTGTCCCGAGACGAAAAGGGTTTACAGTACCTATGCGCACTTTGACTAATGATACGGCTCTTATACTACGCCAAAAAGCGGGAAACTTATGAAAATGGCAATGATTTCTGGAAATCCTCATAAAAAAATTTAGCCTTTGCCATGGCCGACGAATGCAAAAGGTGTTTGGAATCTGGGCACGAAACGTTCCGCTTTGATACGGCTTTCAAGAAGGCGCATACGTGTAGGCTTGTAAATGCAGCCACAATACGGAAGATGGCTGCTTGTTCAAAGACGATATGCGGGGCTTGAATCCGAAGTGTCAGAGGCAAATTTAATTGCCTTTGTAACATCTATTTGCAGTGCTCATGGAAAAGGAAGCGAACTGGATTTTTGAAAGCCGCTCAGTTGCGGGCGCGCTTTTTTCGGACGATTTTTCTACATTCGCTAAAAAACGAGGAAAGCGATGAAAAAGATATTTGCGATTTTGTGTGCCATGGCGGCATTCGTTCTGGCGGACGATGTGCTCCGATTTGTCCCGGACCCTTACGAATTGGGCGAAATTCCGCAAGGGGAATCCCGCCATATAAAGTTCAGCGGTGCCAATGTTTCCGGAAAGACGGTGAATATCGAAACCGTGCTTTGCCAGGGGATCGGCTGCAAAAATTTTAGGTTTCCCAAGTCGGTAAAGCCCCGCGAGCCGGTGAATATCGAGCTGGATTTCTCGACAAAAAATCTGGAAGGCCGATTTGCCAATACCGTCGTCGTCGTGGATGCCGAGGGAAATCCGCATCCGACTGCCTTTCAGGGAACCGCTGTGGCACCTTTCCTGTTCAGCGAGAAAATGTTTGATGCCGGGTATTATTCCGCTGGCGAAAAGCGGGAATGGACTTTTTATGTGTGGTGCACGGATTTGAAAACCCTGCCGGATCTGTCGCTTTCCTCGGAGGCTTCGGAGTTTTCGGTTAAAATCCAGAAAGTCTCTTTGGACGTGTCGAATTTTGATTCCATTCAGGAAAACGGCAAGATTCCCGGGCTGAAAATCACCCTGTCCACTCGCGGGCTTGTCCGGGATCCGAAATCGAAGCAGAAAAGCCTGTCAAAAATCGTGTCGTTTTCCAGCCGGAAGTTTCCTGCGGCAACGCCGGAAGTGCTGATTATCGGCTATTGGAAGTAGATAATTGCGCCCGATTTATAGTTTCCCCTTGCAAAAAAAGCGAAGCGAATGTAAATTTGTCTCGCTTGCAAATGTTGCGGGCTGTAGCTCAGTCTGGTAGAGCGCTTGAATGGGGTTCAAGAGGTCGTTGGTTCGAATCCAATCAGCCCGATAAATTTTCAAATATCGCGACGGGGAATTTTTGCTTGCATCTTTGGTGCAAACGGGATTGCTGGTCAAAAAAATAATTCGGGCGTGCCCCGGCAAAATCAAAAGCGGAAAATGTTGCCGGGTCGGCGAGCTACGGGCTACCTTCCAGTCGGTGCTTCGCACTGGCGCAAGCGCCTCCCTCCGCATGCCTCACGCAAAAAGTTTGAAATGAATGCAAATTAACGATTTGAAGTGGAAAATTGTTTTTCGAGAATGTCGATGACGGAAAGATCTGCCGGAAGCCATTCGACGGAACGGAAGTCTTGAACGCCCAACCACTTTGCGGAGTCATGTTCTAGCAAAGTCGGTTTTCCGCCGATGATTTTACAGAAAAAGCAGTGCATCAACAAATGGAAATTCGGATAATCGTGGTTTACGGAACAAAGGTAATCGCCGACCGAAACGTCAATGGCCAATTCTTCCTTTAGTTCTCGGGCCAGCGCTTGTTCACGGGATTCGCCGGGTTCGATTTTCCCTCCAGGGAATTCCCATGTCCCTTTGAATTCCCCGTAACCACGTTGCGTAGCGAATATCTTGTGGTTGTCTTCGATAATGCCTGCGACGACTTCGATGGATTTCATGAAAACCTTTTGATGAGGTATAGGTATAAGCTCCAAAAATGATAGAAATTTTTGGGAAATATATATGATCTTCCACCAAATGCTCTCAATTAAAAATTTTTTCAAAGTGTGGATTTCTTTTTCACAAGGGAAACTCAGTTGTCAGTTATTAGTTTTCAGTTGTCAGTTTCAACCCTCAACTCCCAACTCCCAACTCCCAACTTCCAACTTCCAACTAATCACTGATCACTAGTCGCTAACCCCTAATCCCTAACCATGGTTCGACAACCGGTTGCTGAGCCTGTCGAAGCACACCAACCAAGCAAATCGGGTGGAGTTTTGTATATAAGTCCCAAAAATCGAGTTTTGACGAAAAATAAAAACTACCGAGATTTTCTCGGCAGCTTTTGAACGTTTCGCTTGTTGTGCGATTTTAAACGAGTCCGGAGCTTTCGTCGATTCCAAGAGCGATGTTCATATTTTGAATGGCTGCTCCGGATGCGCCTTTGCCTAGGTTGTCCAGGATGACGGAAACCTGAATGGACTTTCCTTTGCCGAACACATAGACGTGGGCTTCATTTGTCCAGTTGCATTCCGTCGGGTCAAGCGAACCGGCATCGAGAACGGGCTCTTCTTCGTAGGGAAGGACTTTGACAAATCGGGATCCGTCATAATGCTCGGCGAGAACGTCTTGAATATCCGTTGCTGTGGCACTCTTTGTCAGCGCATTTTGGAAAATCGCCGTGGAAACCGCCATGCCTTTGTAATACGGCCCGACAATCGGATTGAAAAGGGGCGCAGAGCTTGTCGCCTACGGGTGGTTTGATGATAAAAATGTGCAAATTAGAACGAAAATAAAAATTTTCAAAATGTCTTGACAATCTGTTTTTTTTTTTATGTTTTAGTGTTGTGAAAATATCAAAAAATGTTTTTGAACTTCCTGAAATAGCCCTTTTTACCTGTGACGGCGAAAACGCGTTTGGGGGAATGCGGCAAAACGATTTACAGAATAAAATTTTCCGGGTTTTTGCAAAGGGAATATTCGTCATCCTTTATGCAGGCCTTATTCTTGGCGTATTGGCGGGATGCGTTGAAGTCGAAAAGGTCTCGGAAAAAAAGCCCTATGCCATCTCGGTCAAAAAGGAACGCTCTTATTATCAGGCGCAAAAGATAGTCGAACATCTGGCCGATTTGGGAATCCCTTCCTATGTGGTCGAAAAAGGCGAGGACAAGGACCGGTATTTCCATGTCGTGACAAAATCCTTTCGAACCGAGGGCGAAGCCGAAAATTTCCGGGAGCATCTCGCTTCCATGGAAATGGAAAAGGGCGAGATATTTTCTTTCGACGACTTGTCCGAGGAGGAAAAGAAAAATCTGGCCAATCGGAAAATCTATATGCAAGAGGAACGCCAACGCATCCCGGCGGAAACCCCGGACGTTCCCCGGTCTATCCTATCCACCATTCGGAAAGTTCCCGGTTCAAACGCATTCTACATCGGCAGAATGAATTTGGTCAATTTGGATTTGACGGATAAGGGAAAGATTTATTCTCTCGGCCTTTCAACGGATTTGCCCCGCGGCGTGAAGCTTTCCTATTTTGCCGAACACGGGAACGCCTTTGCCGAAATCCGGCTGGTCGATAATCTATACGGCGACCAGGTGACATTTGAAATTGTGAATCTGAAACCCGGCGAGAATGCCGAGGCACTGGCTTCCGAAATCGCGGACGATATTTTGGCGACTGGCGAGTATGAGGTCGAAGAGAAAATTCCGTATTTTGTTACTTCATACGATAGGCTTGGCGGCTACCGCGTAACGATTGAAGTTCCCGCAACCAAAAAATCCGCGGCGAAACAGCGGAGCTATACCATCGTGGGAGACCGTTCGAACGAATATCTTTTCATTGTGCAGGATGCCGGGCGGGACGATCCGGAGAGAATCGCTCGGCTGCTCTCTCAAATCGGCAAGTCGAACGGACTGGAAGATTACGACGAGTTCTGGAATTCCTTCTACCTGATTCCGAAAAATCTGGACGGGGACGTTTTCATTGCCTATGCGAGCGAAAAAATGGGGCCCTCTTATGCGCGAAGTAAAGGCAACACCCATTGGGCGAAGCGGATAGTTGGGCACTGGACCTACAGTATGTATTTTTACGCCCCGAAGAGAGGCGTTTGGAATTATACGGCTTTTGACCTTTTGACCGGACCGTATTGCGGAAAGACGTGGGAAATCTATTCGAAGCAGGTCTGGGATGCCGGCCTGAATTTTTGCGGGATCCGGGGACATGCCATCAAGAATTTCTTGGGCGAGGTGACGGAACTGAATTACCGGTTCGACCGCTATGTTTTGACTATCAATCCGCGTTCGGAAAATTTTTCGCAGAGTTCTTTGATTTCCAGGGCGGAAAGGTTCCAATACGCCTGCGGAAAATAACGAAATGATTTTTACAAATTCATCAACCAGAGGAAAAAAAATGAAAAACATACTCGCATTTCTCAAAAAAATCCCATCAACACTTAGAAAGTGGCTTGCCAAGCCGTTGCCGATGCTCGAAAAGGTCGAAGAAGGCTATCACTTTCCTTTTTCGCACCTGTTTTTCTCCATCGTTTCATGGGTAGGTATCCTTGCAATTTGTGCGGGATTCTTTATTTTCCTATACTCCATTCTCCCCGTATTTGAACGTTCCGTGGATAAGCCGGAAATGCTTTCGCAGAGGGAGATTACCGCGGAAGAGGTCTTGTCTTGCGCAAAACCTGTGCAATCCAAACCGAAAAAGCGTACAACGTCTGCGGCCATAGAAACGGAATCTTGCCCAAGGCCTCAAATTTCGCTCGCCAATTTGGCATCGGCCCTTCCCAACGTTACTTTTTCCAAAAAAGGACGCAAGAATATTTGCGACAAAAGCGAAGGCTATTATGAATATGGGGACTGGGGCGATTTTATTTATCCCAGCCGGTGCTATGAATATGGCGATATCGATTCCAAATTTTCCGAAAATGTGCGGGCGAAAATGCAGCAATGGTTCCCGTGCGACAGCGCTGTCCAACAGGAAATCGTCAATAAGCAGGCTTCGCACTTGATGTTCTATGCGGAAAAATCCCGCCTGCAAATTTACGAGACGTCCATCAATTGGCTTGGACGTGCGGAGGACATGAACGCCGTAACGGAAACCTTTGAAATTTTTGCGGCGGTTGATTCCGTCATCGGCAATGCGGGTAATGAAGATGCCTCTCAAAATGTGGAAAGCTTGTTTGCCGTCTTCGAAAATTTCATGGAAAAAAATCCGAAAAGTGGAAAGCCGGTCCTTTTCAAAGCTTTGGAATTGGTAAAAATCGCGGATGGCTCCAAACGGCTGGATGTATTCAAAACAGCGCGGGCCTATTATAAGGAAATCGATATCGATATGGATGTGAGCGGGGAATGGGCGAAAGCTACAGATCGTTTCCTCGTGCTGAATGAATTGCATGTAGGCTCCAATATCGTCAACAATCTAAAATGTTTCTATGACGCCTATATCAAGGAAGCTTCGGATCGCGTTGCGGAAAATAAAAGGCGTGAACGCTCCTATGAATCGGAAGTATCGAAAGCAAAGTTTGAAGCGGCGGCGGCACGTTTGAAGCATCGAGCTGCAATGCCTGTTTCGGGAATTGTCGCGATGACCGGATTGGCTCTTTTCATTGTAATCGGGATTCTTTTGCTGCTGTTCTCCTTGCAGCGCAGCGTCAAGCACCTTGAAAAAATCGTTGCAGAAAAAGATAAAACAAAGGAATAAACGTTGAAAATGAAAAGACTCTTTACATTTGTAATTTTTTGGGCAGCTGCATTTGCTTTGGGGCAGAATCCGTGCTCGGTAAGCAGCTCCTATTTTGCGGAAAGGAACACTTGCTTGGCTCAGTTTCGCGATGTGACAGCTCCAAGCAATTTGCCGAAGGAGGGGCTTTTCAATGCCGACTCCTGGAAACAATGCTTCGATGATTGGAAAAAGAAATTTTCCGCTTCCAAAAGCAAAGCGAATGAATGCCGTAAGAAGGAATTTTCGGATTTTGAAAAAGTGTCCGAAATATGCATTCTCAAGCGTTGGAACGAGCAGGCTTGCGGACAGGCCCTCGCTTCGGCTGTAGGCGACAGCGATCCGGATGCATTGCAAAATTCCATCGGCACGACGCTTCTTCTCCGGGCTGCCGAAAATCTGAACCGGCAAGCGTTCGACTTCTTCCTTTCGAAGGGAGCGAATATCCATGCCACAGATGTGAACGGAAAAAACGTGCTGATGTATGCTTTGTCGGAAAGTTATCCGGGAGACACGACCGATGCCTCTTTGCGGGAATATTACGGAGAAAAACGCCGAACGCAACTCGCTTTGGTCAATTCGATTCTAAAGGCGGGAGTTTCGCCAAACGAAATGGCACTGAATGGCATGAACGCTTTGGATTATGCCTTGTTTGTGCCGGGAATCGATCAAGTTGTCGATGCGCTCCTCGCTGCCGACGCTCGTCCCGGAGTCATTCTCTCCAAGACTTTCAAACAGGGCGAGAAAAAGGTCACAAAGTTGAGCAGCCCCTTTTTGCGCACGCTGGATTCCCTTTCGCCTTATGCGCCAAAAATCTGGAAGGCGACCAAGGACTGGAAAGCGCAGCTGAAGCAAGGGTCTTATGACGAGGCAACTTTCTGGCAATCGGCGGTGCAATATTACGAACGGGGCTTGCTCTCCGAAGAAATGGTGGTAGCGGCTCTCGGCAAGGGAATTTCGCCCAATGAAGTCGATTCCGCGGGAACCTCCTTTTACCTCTATTTCATGGATGGGAAGCTCGCTTCATCAAAAATTACCGGCGCATTCCAGAAGGCCAAAGTAAAAATGGATGAGTTGCAATGGAAGGGGAAACCCTTTAGCCTGTTGGTATACGCCATTTTGACGGACAATGCCAAATTGCTGAAGTTAGCCCTGTCCACAAAACCCGACCTAAAAAAAGATGTAGGCCTTTCGATAACGGTAACATTTTCTAATGGAGAGAGTTCTGAACTACCGCTGACCCCTTTGGAGTTCGCCGTTGATAATCGAAAAGCGGAAATGGTCAAGATGCTTATCAAGGCGAAAGCACCTGTGAAGGAAAGCTTTGCTTTGGGAATCGCCGTGTTGAACGACGACGTAGAAATGGCGAAAATCTTGATTGCGGCGAAGGCGAATGTCAACGACAATTTCCCCAATGGAGGAGCGCTTATCGAAAGCGCCAAGTCGGACGCCATGACGGCTTTGCTAAAAAAGAACGGGGCGGTCGTTCCGTTCCATGGTTCCTTTATTGATTATTGCAGAAATTCGGAATTGAGCGTCAAAGACGTTTTGGCGGCATTTGACGGGGGCGCCGATGTGAACGAAGTGGGTAGCGATGGATTTACCCCTTTGCATGTGGTTGCCGCCCTGTCTAAGGACCCGAAGATTGTGGATGTGTTGGTCAAACGGGGCGCTATGGTCAATGCGATGACCCGCAACGGCTGGACTCCCTTCCTTTATGCGGCAAAACAGAATGCGAATCCGGCTATTTTGACCACGTTGGTCAGGCATGGCGCCGATGTAACCTTGATCCCCAAAAACGAAAACAACTGGGATGCGCTTTTTTATGCGGTTGCAAACAACCCGAATCCGGCGGTAACGGCAACGCTTTTGTCGATGGGGCTTGACGAGAACTACAGCGATCGGGACAAAAATACGCTGATTCTGGTCGCCATCAAGAATAACCCGAACGAAAAAGTCCTTGTCCAGCTGTTCAAACGGGGTTACAAGGTGAATCCCGAAAATTCCTGGTGGGACAATCCTTTGGAGGTGGCGATAAAAAATCAAGCCGATATCAAGATAATTAAACTATTGCTGCAGGCGCATGCGAAAGTTACCGATAATGCGATGCGCGCGGCCCAGGGACTCGCCGTCGGCAAGTACCGCAACCAATTGCTGGATTTGCTCATCAAGGCGAAAAAAGCGCAAAAGCGCTAGGAGAACCAGATGCATATTAAACGATACCTCTTCACAGCCTTCGCCCTTTTCACCCTCGTCGGGCTCGCTTCTGCGGAGCAGGTCTGTACGGAGAGCGAGTACAAGGGCCGCACCATCAAGAAGTGCCGGGACACGGGCGCTCCCGGAGGCGGTTCCTCCACGGATTCCTTTACGGACCCCCGCGACGGTCAGACCTACAAGACCGTCCAAATAGGGAACCAGACCTGGATGGCGGAGAACTTGAACTACGAAACGGACGACAGTTACTGCTACGACGACGAGCCCGCCAACTGCCATAAATACGGTCGGCTCTATACTTGGGCCGCGGCCATGCAAGCTTGTCCGGACGGCTGGCACCTGCCTAGCGATAATGAATTGAAAACGCTTTTCGAGACCGTGGGCGGAGAGTATCGCGAGGAAGAGACAATCGGCTTTTTAAACACGAACGTGACGCTCCGCTATTACACCGATGCCGGCAAGAAACTCAAGTCCACTAGAGGCTGGGACGATAGCGAAGGGAAAAGCGGCAACGGCACGGACGAATATGGCTTTTCCGTGTTGCCAGCGGGTGCCCGCGGTTCAATGGGCGACTATGGGGTTGCCGGTGAGACCGCACTCTTCTGGGGTCTTTCGGTACTCTACGACCACATTGCGTACCGCTGGGGCTTCAGCAACGAGCACGAGGACGTGTACCTAGATGGCGGTCCCAAAATCGCTGGGTATTCCGTGCGTTGCCTCAGGGACTCGGACTAGCGGGGTAGGGACCCCGCTCCTAGCTGCGGCCTAGCCGTAGGCAAGGCCGCCACCCCCCGGCTCATCGTGGCAGTCGCAAAGAACGCAAACTCCCAAATGATGCAGAAATTTCAAACCAAGGAAGAAATCAAAAATGAAAAACCGCATACTACTATTCATCGCTCTCGCCGCCGCTTTCGCCTTCGCCGGAAGTGGCTCAAAAGGCACGTTCACCGACCCCGCGACGGTCAGACCTACAAGACCGTCCAAATAGGGAACCAGACCTGGATGGCGGAGAACTTGAACTACGAAACGGCGAATAGCTATTGCTACGAAGATAAACCAGCCAACTGCCATAAATACGGTCGGCTCTATACTTGGGCCGCGGCCATGCAAGCTTGTCCGGACGGCTGGCACCTGCCCAGCGATGCGGAATGGGAAACGCTGATCACGGCTGTCGGCGGAGAGGATGTCGCCGGATTGAAGCTCAAGTCCACCAGTGGCTGGTACAATGATGGCAACGGCACGGACGAATACGGCTTTTCCGTGTTGCCAGCGGGCTACCGCAATGGCGATGGCGATTACCTCAACGCCGGCAAGGACGCGACCTTCTGGAGTTCTACGGAGTACCGCAGCTACATTGCGTACTCCTGGAACTTCTGCTCCGACGACGAGACCGTGTCCTCGGGTTTTCTGTTCGTTGCCTCCGGGACTCCCGTTTGTGAGGTCTAAAGCAGCCTTTGGCAGCTCCTCGCCCGCAAGGCGAGGACTTCAAAAATCTCGCATGGTTTCGCAAAAGTCTTTTTGAACGCTCCGATTTTTTGTCTAGCGCCTTTTCCTATTCGGGCGTTTACTGTTGGAGAATCACCGAAGCAAGGACTTGCCGTTTCCGACTCTTTTGTAATCGATTAGGCAAATGGCGCACCCCAAAATTGCCGCAAAAGAGAAATACATCAGGGGCGTATTTCTGAATCCCCAAAACGCGGTTGTAAATTCCATCATCAGAAACAAGGGGCGATGTAAAAAATACATGCCGACGGATAAATTTCTGAGCAGCTTAGTCGTCGTTTCTTTCAATGAAATTCGTTTTTCTAAAATGAAAAAGAAAAAAGAGGGGATGAAGAATAATTGCAAAATGTATAATGCGGAGTCGTCGATAGATGTTTGATGCCTTATCGCCCTGATTTCCAAGAGATATAGGAAATAGAGCAGAAATGTAAAAGACGCTATCAGAAAAGGTGAAAATTTTTGGCGAATGCGCGTCCTGTAATAAAACGAAAACGCCCCTAGAGCCATAAAAGGAAAACCGACGAAGATACCGTTTCTTGCCGACAGGCAAAAATCCATGTAAGCATCCACAATTTTTTGTAATTCTGTGCCTTCTAATAGGAAATAGTAATTGTTACAAAGTAATGCCCATGTGTACAAGATGAATCCTGCAAAAACGGATAACACTATTTTTTTCTTGGCCAAGAATGGAGATAAAATCAAAGCTCCTACGATACAGGCTTGGATAAACCACAGCGCGCCATAGGGATAAAAAACAATGTGTTCAAGAGAGTCTTTCAGGAAGAATGCTAAAGTGAATTTGTTTTTAATGATCAGTTTTAGGTTGATTAGCAAAATGTTGATGCTTTCGAAGAAAAATAAGGGAATTGCGAGCCGTTTTATGTACTGAAAAGTGACTTGGCGATTAGAGAGCTCCTTGTCTAGAAATTTTTTGCAAAAGAAAAAAACGGAAGTAAAGAAAAAGAATGGGACCGCCAATCTGAAAATGGATCGCTCTACAAAGAATCCAAGAGCTTCCGGTAAATAAGAAGAAATTTTTGCATGTAGCGCTATGATGCAAAGGGCAAAAGAGAAATTTGAATATGTCAATGCGTTTGTATTGCATTTCATCCGCAATTTAGTATTTCTAGACGATGAAACTAGCCCTTTGCGAAATTTGATAAGCTAAAGACTTGATTTTCCCTTCCTTCCTTCCTTCCTTCCTTTCTTTCGCTCCCTATTTGTTTTTCTGATTTGCGTATCGGAAAATTCGTCATCATCGCCGGGTTATATGTATTTGTTCTGGAAACTGGAATTTGAAATGATTTCGGTTTCTTTAAAAATGAGAGAAAAGGGGAAAGCCTGTTTTTGTCCGTCCTTAGCGGAGAAAATTTCGAAGGCGGCTTTTTTGTTATATTGTCCTTATGGCTTTGAAAAGATTCCCCATCGGCGTGCAGGATTTCGCAAGGATTCGCGAAGACGGCAAGTATTACGTAGACAAGACCGACTTGATTTACAAGCTTGCCCATTCGGAGGATTATTACTTCTTGTCCCGTCCTCGCCGGTTCGGCAAGTCGCTCCTGGTGAGCACCTTGCAATGCTACTTCGAAGGCCGCCGGGAACTGTTCGCGGGCCTAGCCATGGAAAAGCTCGAAACCGAGTGGAAAAAACATCCGGTATTCAAGCTGAGTTTCGCGGGGAACAAGTTCGTCAAAGAACAAGATTTGGCGGACACGCTCAACCTCAAGCTTGGGGAATGGGAACGAATGTATGGCCTCGCTCCGTCCAAGGCTTCCGCGTGGGGGACGCGCTTCGAAGTCCTCCTCAAGGCGGCCTACGAATCCGCCGGCGTGCAGCCGGTGGTCCTGGTGGACGAATACGACGCCCCGCTCCTGGATTCCATGGAAAACCCGGAGCTCCAGCAAACCCTCAAGGAAGAAATGCGGAAGCTCTTCAGCCCCCTCAAGGACCTGGGCGGCATCCTCCGCTTCGTCTTCCTTACCGGCATCAGCAAGTTCAGCCAGCTGTCGATTTTCAGCGAGCTGAACAATCTGAAAGTCATCACCATGAACGACGAATACGCGGGCATCTGCGGCATCACCAAGGAGGAGGTGTTCACGCAGATGCAGCCGGAAATCCAGGCTCTCGCGGGCAAGAACGGCATGAGCTACGACGAGGCCTGCGAAGCCCTGAAGCAGAAGTACGACGGCTACCACTTCAGCAAGAATTCTCCGGACGTGTTCAACCCCTTCAGCCTCATCAATTCCCTTAGCGACGGGGAACTCGCCAACTACTGGTTCGCGACGGGGACGCCCACGGTCCTGACAAAGCTCATGAGCCGCTACAAGGTGGACCCGCAGCCCTTCGACGGCGGATTCGACGCCACGCTGGACATGTTCGACGCTCCCACCGAGACGGCGACGAACCCCATCCCCATGCTTTACCAGAGCGGCTACCTGACCATCAAGGGCTTTGACGGTTTTTCCTATACGCTGGGCTTTCCCAACGACGAGGTTCGCCTCGGGTTCCTGAAGGCGCTGATGCCCTACTACGCCAAGGACGACGTGGTGGACAACGACTCCTTTATATTGTGCTTCACGAAATCTTTCCGGCAGAACCGGCTGGAAGACGCCATGGCGCAAATCCGCGCGTTCCTTAGTTCCATCCCCTACAACGCGGAACGCCAGGACGAGAACCACTACAAGACGGTGCTGTTCCTGATATTCAAGCTCTGCACCCCTTACGTTGTACGTGCCGAGGAATGCAGCGCGGCGGGCCGTGCGGACGCCGTGGTGGAGACCGCCGACAGCGTTTACGTGTTCGAGTTCAAATTAGACGGCAGCGGGACCGCGGAGGACGCCCTCGCCCAGATCGACTCCAGGGGCTACCTGATTCCCTATACCGCGACGCCGGGCACCGACGGCAACCCGAAAAAGCTCTACAAGATCGGGGCCAGCTTCGACAGCGAAAAGCGCACCATCGGCGAGTGGCTTGTGCGGGAGGGGTAGCCGGCAAATAGCTAGGCTGGAGTTGGAAGGTCTTTGGCCTTTCCGAAGCAGACTTTAGATTTTACAAACAGGAGTCCCGGAGACAACGAATCGGCATCGCCCTGTCCTTATAGCTGTTGTTCAAGCTTATCTTGTCGAAATGGTTGAAATTCATGCTATACATAGATTTTGCCGTTGGAAAGGGCTATCCAAATGTAAGTGCTGCCGGCATTAAAAATCTGCTGTTATTACTGCGATAACCTGTAGGGAGTGCGGAAAATCCATAGCTGTCCATACCATTCCGATGTTCCGACCGGAAATCGCCTTACCGGCAATAGTTGTACCGCCAACGGTAGCTAGCAACGTATTGAACTCGCTTTTGCTAGGCAAATCCAGCCTTCCGGGCAAACGCCGCGGACCATTTCGCTGGGGCTGCAAGAAATGCCATTCCCGCACTCTTTCCCTCCATTGCTGAAAATCCCGGCACTGTCTATGGCCGCGTTTCACAGGTAGAGAGGGTCGTACTTGGCGCAGGTATCTGCTTTTCCCTGTCATCCGATGAGAAACTTGCCGATACGGAGCTGCTGGAAATTTCTTTGCGGGAACAGGAAGATTTCTCCTATAAGTCCTCGATGTCGGACGGTTTTTCCCATTGTTGCAAAGGTAATGGCTGTTTTACGAAAGCACCAGAGCCGCGTCCCCATCGCGATTGTCCGTGCAATTTGGCAGGTCGTCCACATTTTCCAGATGGAACGCATGGTTGCTTTTGGTGCTTTTCCCGGGGGAGAGGAAGAGTCATCCCCACAGGCGATAAAAGAGAATATCGTCGCAATGCCAGTGGCAAAAATGAAGTTTTGAAAAGGTTCCTTTTTCCTGGGTAGATGTTTTCCCTTGAACTTTTCGGAAATTCAGGAAATCGTCCCCCCTTTGAATTTTTCGCGCTCCCGGATTCAAAGCGGTAAAACGCCGCACTCCTGAAAAAGGGCTTAAACGAGTCCGGAGCTTTCGTCGATTCCGAGCGCGATGTTCATATTCTGAATCGCCGCTCCCGAAGCGCCTTTGCCCAGATTGTCTATGATTGTCGTAACCTGTAGCGAGTTTCCCTTTCCGAAAACGTAAATGTGCGCTTCATTTGTCCCGTTGCATTCCGTCGGGTCAAGCGAACCGGCATCGAGAACGGGCTCTTCTTCGTAGGGAAGGACTTTGACAAATCGGGATCCGTCATAATGCTCGGCGAGAATGCTCTGGATGTCCGATGCCGTGGCACTTTTGGTCAGGGAACTTGGGAAAATCGCCGTGGAAACCGCCATGCCCTTGTAAAACGGCCCGACAATCGGATTGAAAAGGGGCGCATTTTCCAAGCCGCAAATTTTTTGCATTTCGGGCAGGTGCTTGTGGTGATGCCCCAGAGCATAAGGTCGCGGTGCAAAAAGTCGTGGGGATTCCCCGGGGTGCGATTGCTGTGCACCGTCCGCCTCGTAGGAAGCGATCATTTTTTTGCCGCCGCCGGAATAGCCGGTCAGACTGTAAGTAGCGAGATCGGCTCTTTTTTGGAGCAAACCCGCAGCGATGAGAGGATACACGCCGAAAATGAATCCCGTCGCATGGCATCCCGGATTCGCAATGCGTGTTCCGCTTTCGATTTGTTTTCGGAAATCCGAGGAAAGTTCCGGAAGGCCGTACGCCCAATCCGGGTTTGTCCGGTGGGCGGTGGAGGCGTCGATGATTTTCGTTTTCGGGTTGGTACAGAGTGCCGCGCTTTCCACGGCGGCAGCATCGGGCAGGCAGAGAAAGGTCACGTCCGAAGAATTGATAAGGCGCGCCCGTTCCGCAGGATCTTTTCGCAATTCCGGCTGGATGCGGAGAATTTCCACGTCTTGGCGTTTGGCTAGGCGTTCGTAAATCTGCAGCCCTGTTGTGCCGGCTTCGCCGTCAACGAAAATTTTGAACATTTTATTTGTCCTTGCCGCAGCACTTTTTGTACTTGAGTCCCGAACCGCAGGGGCACGGATCGTTTCTGCCGACGTCGGGAGTGGTCTTGTGAATGGTCGAGGGCTTTACCGCGCGTCCATCGTAGAAAAGCCATGCGCCCTTTACTTTGTGGAATTCGGAAAGTTCGTGATGTTCCCGGGCGAGGTTTCCCTGCTTGTATTTGCAGATAAATTCCACCCAGCCGATATTTTTTTCTTCTTCGGTTTTGGTTTGCAGAATCTGGATGCCGAGCCATTGGGAACGCTTGCTCCATTCTTCAACGCTCTTTTCGTCGTAGTCGGTTTGCTGGGAGGGTTCCAGGGAATCTTTGAGCCAGCGGACTTCATGCTTGGCGTATGCGGTGTAGCGGGAGCGCATCAGGGCTTCCGGCGTCGGAGCGAGGATGGTGCCTTTGATTATCGGTTCGCAGCATTCGGAGTATTTTTTTCCGGAACCGCAAGGACAAAGATCTTCTTCTGCCATATTCAAATCCTTCTTGTTTAAAACACAATAAGCCACCCCAGTGCGGGGTGACTTAAAAAATAGAATTATTTTATTCCGCGGCTTTCTTCAGAATCCAAATTTCTTCTTTGCCTTTGCGCGCGGGGATGCTGTCATTTACCGCAACCCTTTCCACGACATCGAAAATGCCGCCGAGGCGCGCCATCAGTTCGCCTTCGGAAGTCGGATGCGGGGGGCCTTGCAGGGTGTTCCCGTTCAGGAACGGATAGAAGAAAGCGATGACGACGCCGTCGTCCTTGAGCATTTTTTGCCAGACTTCAAAGCATTCGTCGCGACGCCCCGGATGGATGCCCGTGAATGTGCAGTAATCATAGACAATGTCGAATTGCTGCCCGCCTTTTTTGGGATTTTTGGGATTCAGTTCAAAAAGGTCCAGATCCAGCGATTTGAAATTTTCGAGTCTGCGCGAAATGCGGTCGAGTTCATCGACTGCAGTGGGGGCAAAATCTACAGCGAGCACCTCGTGTCCGCGTTTCGCCCAGGCTTCCGCATCGTAACCGAAACCGGCACCGGGAACAAGAACGCTGCCTGTTTGCGGACAAAGCGGGTTATTGAAAAAGTCGAGCAGGGCGGGGGTGGCTTTTCCCAAATTCCAGTAATCTTTATGTTCGATGTAAAGATTTTCCCAGAATTCAGGCAGATTCTGTGTCAACATTAGCTACCTTCTGTTGTTTTTTGTATGCGAGCTGTCCGCAGGCGGCGAGGATGTCGCGTCCACGCGGATTTCGTATGGTGATTTGAATTTGGGCGGCACGTACTTTTTCCAGGAAGCGGTCCACTTCTTCTTGCGTCGGCGCTTCTAGATTCGGATCGTCCATCTGGTTGAGGACTATCGCATTGACCTTGCAGCGGCGCGGTGCGCAAATTTTAATCAGTTCTTTGGCGGCTTCGTCTGTGCAGGTGACGCCTTTCATCAAAACAAATTCAAAAGTGACGTAGTTGTCCGTGCGGCGGGTGTATTCGTCGGTCGCTTCCAAAAGCTTTTCAATCGGCCAGACTTTATTTACCGGCATCACGGAACTTCTGCGTTCGTTGTTCGTGCTGTTGAGGCTGACGGCCAGGCAGCAGGGCGTGTTTCTGTCCACGAGTTCCTTGATTTTGGGAACGACTCCGCTGGTGCTGATGGTCATCTTTTTTCGGCCCAGGTTGAAGAGCTTCTGGTTGTGCAGGGTGCAGCACGTCCGGTGCACGTTTTCCAAATTGTTGAGCGGTTCGCCCATTCCCATGAAAATGATATTCGTCACTTGGGCGGGTTTCCCGTCGGCGTCGATTTCTCCGGTCTCTTTCAGGTATTCGTTTACGCGGATGATTTCTTCTAAAATTTCTCCTGCTTCCAGATTCCGGATGAAGCCCATCTTGGCGGTTCTGCAGAATGCGCAGTTTTGGGCGCAGCCTATCTGCGTGGATACGCATACGGAGTAGCGTCCGTTTGTCGGAATGAGGACGGTTTCAATGAATTTTTCGTCGGGGGTTTGGAAGAGCCACTTGACCGTTCCATCGACAGAGATGAGGTGCTGAACTTCGGTCAGGGAGCGTATGGCGAAGGACTGGGCGAGCTTGTCGCGGGTCTGCTGCGGAATGTTTTTCATCTGGTCGTAGCTCGAAACCTGCTGGCAAAAGAGCCAGTTCTCGATTTGATCCGCCCGATAGGCTTTTTCGCAATGAGCGGAAAGCCATTCTTTGAGTTCATCCGCTGTTAAGGATTTGATGTCTTTATACGCGTTTTTCACCGAAATGCAAAGATAGCAAATTTTTGGGGCTTATATACAAAATTCCATCTCGATTTGCCCACATTAGGGATTAGCAACTAGTGATCAGTGATTAGTTGGAAGTTGGAAGTCGGAAGTTGGGAGTTGAGGGTTGAAACTGACAACTGACAACTGAAAACTGATAACTGATAACTGATAACCGAGTTCCTCCTTCTCGCTATGGCGCAATACCCAATTCTACCCCACAAAACCAAAACTTCCAACTACAAAGCGTGGCGGGGGATAGGGTGAAGGGAAAAGGGGCTGCCCATGAGTCTTAAGAGTTTTACTCTTTTAGACGAATTGTCCCTGGAAGGGAGCCTTTGCAAAAGCGTGCAAGGCGAATGGTGCGCCGCAAGCTTGCTTGCTTGTAGGCATTACTGAGCCGCCGCCGCGGACGCAACGCGTCAACTTGGAAGCCCCCTTATCCCTTCCGCCCGCTGGCCTACAAGGCATCCCTGAAACTTGGAATCTCCGATTCCATAGTTGAAGTATCCCTGGAAGGGACAATTCGCCTAAAGGAAGCAGAGCTTCCAAGGCTCATGGGGCTTTGCACAATTCGTCTAGGGAAGCAAGCTTCCAAGACTCATGGGGCGCTGCATCCCTGAAACTAGGAATCTCCGATTCCGTAGTTGAAGTATCCCTGCAAGGGACAATTCGCCTAAAGGAAGCGGAGCTTCCAAGGCTCATGGGAAAGCGAGCATCTCGCAGTCTGCGAGAAGAAATTCCCCTTGTGAAAAAGAAATCCATGCTTTGAAAAAAATTATTTGAGGGAATTTGGAGGAAGATTGTATATAATTCCCAAATTTTTGGTCGCCTCTAAAAATTCATTTTCAAAAAATCGGCTGCACGAGAGGCTTGTTGTTAGTTGTCAGTTATAGTTATTAGTTATCAGTTGCGAGTTCGTGCGCGGATTTGCCTTGTCCCCCAATGGGGAGTGGCTGTGCTCCAGAAAGGGAAATAAGGGATGCCCGGTAAAATTTCCCGGGCGAAAATCAGAACATCTGCCGGGTTTTCTTTTTGGGCAGAGGCGCGTCCTTTTCTTTTTTCGATTTGGCTTTCATGGAGCCTTCGGCAGAGGTTTTGCTGGAGAAAAGCGTTGCGTCGTCCGCGGATTTTTTGCCGGAAATATGGGTGCCATCGCAGGATTCCGTTGGAACGTGTCCCGCGGAATAGAGGCAATAGGATGTGGTTCCGCAAAATTCTCCGGCGATTTTTCCCGTGAAGTTGCACATTTTTTTGCTGACGACTCCCGGCTGCATTTTGAAATTCTGAATGGGGAGATCTTTGTGGAGTTCCTTCATGACTTCAATCCATGCGGGGAGAGGATCTTCGGAGCCGGTATGCCCGGGCCCCATAGGAGCGGGGGAGTCGGTTCCCACCCAGATGCCGAGGGTGTAGTAATGCGTAAATCCGATGTACCAGGCGTCGGTGTAATTGTTTGTCGTGCCCGTCTTGCCGCCGCTCGGGTGGCGGAATCCGCTGGCGCCGACACGTGCCGCCGTGCCGTGGACGTTGACATCCTTGAGCATATCGACCATAATGTAGGCACTGGCGGGTTTTAGTACTGATTTCTCTTCGCTCTTGTGCTTTTCGACGATGTTCCCGGCTTTATCGACGATGGAATCGATCATGTAGGGCTCTATCCGCACGCCGCCATTGGGGAAGACCGTATAGGCGGAAGTCATTTCCATTAGAGTGCTGCCGATGGAACCCAGAGCAAGACTGGGAACGGGTTGCAGCGGAGCTTTGCGGATGCCGAACTTGCGGGCGTAGTTTACCACGTTGGGAAGTCCGTATTTGATGCCGGTCAGCACCGCGGGAAGGTTCATGGAGCGGTAGAGCGCACGGCGTAAGGTCATCATTCCTTCAAATTCTTTGTCAAAATTGGCGGGGCGCCACGTTTTGGACGGGTCCTTTTCGTCTTCGATGGTGACGGGCTGATCGTTGATGGAATCGCAGGGGGAAGCTCCCGATTCAACTGCCGTCGCATAAACGATGGGTTTGAAAGAAGAACCCGGTTGGCGAAGGGATTGCACCGCCCGGTTCCAGCGGGATTCGTTAAAGTCGTTTCCGCCGACCATCGCCCGAATGGCTCCGGTTCCGTTTTCAATAAGAATCATGGCCATCTGCGGGGCGTGGTAACGCGAAGAATCCGGATAGCGCCATTTGGAAACATCCGAAGCGGTGTCCTTGGCGAGGTAGTCTTTTTTGAAGAGCGCGTAAATGCTGTCGAAATGGGCGACGACGGAGTCCGCGGGAAGGTTGTATTTGGAAGAAAGTCCGAGTTTCCAGACGGCTCGCGCTTGAAGACGCTTGCGGACGCGTTCGATATGTTTCTTTTCGACTTGTTCGGCAAAGGCCTGGATTTGCGGATCGATGGTGCTGTAGATATTCACGCCGTCGGCATAGAGGGATTTCTGCCCGTATTTGTTTTCCATGAATTTACGGATTTCTTCATAGAAGTAGAGCCCGGATCCGTTTCCGACCTGGTGCTTTACCGTTTTGACGGGTTCCTGGATGTAACGCTTATAGTCGTCTTTGGAAATGTAGCCTGCGCTGTACATGGCAAAAAGAACCGTATTGCGGCGTTCCGTGGCAACTTCGGGGTGGCGGTCGGGACGGTAGCCTTCGGGACGTTGGAGCATTCCGGCGAGAATGGCGTATTGCGGAATCGTCAGGCTGTCGAGAGACTTGCCAAAGTAAAAATCGCTCGCCGCTTGAAACCCGTAGTTGCCGCCGCCGAGATAGACTTCGTTCATGTAGAATTCCAGAATTTCCCGCTTGGTGTATGTCTGCTCAATGCGGACTGCGGTCATCGCTTCCTTGATCTTTCGGGAAATTTTGCGCTCCGGCGTCAGGAAGAGGAGCTTGGAAAGCTGCTGTGTCAGGGTGGAAGCTCCGCGGATTTTGTCGCCTTTGGACACCGACTGCAAAACGGCTTTGGGAATGGCGAGAATGTTCAGCCCCCAGTGGCTGTAAAAATCGCGGTCTTCGGTTGCCATCACGGCGTTCATCGCCATGGGCGGAATGGAATCGATGGGCGTCCAGATTCTGCGCTCGACAAAAAATTCATGGACGGGAACGCTGTCCTTGTCATAGACCGTGGTGACGAGTTTCGGTTCGATGTCTTCGAGCTGCTCCAACGAAGGCAGCGTGGGAACCAGACTGGAAAAATACAGGTAGATGGCGATGAAAATGGCAATGCAGGGAATCAGGAAAATGCCCAACCAGAGAAAAACTTTTTTTCCGGGAGCGGGGAAAAAGCGGGAAAACAGCGAAGCAATCTTTTGAAATAGGTTCATTTTATCAAACAGTCAAGGATGGGGGTGGTAAAAAATTTGAATAAAATGTAATTTTATGCGGAAGAAAATTCAGATGGAGTTTTAGAAAATGCGTTCTTTTAAGCGTTGGATTCCGGTTGCGCTGGTATGTTCCCTTTTCGGTTTGTCTGCATGCGGGTCGGTGGATCACGACCCTCCTAAACTGGAAAGCGTTTTCGGTTCGGTTTCCCCCATGGACACGCTGGTCGCCGTCTTTGACAAGAGCATCGACGATTTTGATGAAGATCAGGTCTCTTCCAACGTGAAAATCTCCGTGGTCAAGCAAAAAGGGAAGAAAATTTTCATCGTCGGCGCCGAAGACACGGTGGCGGGCATTCCCAGGCTGCTTCCTGCCAGCGATTACGACACCCTCCGGTTTGAAAATCTGAAGGACGACGACGGCAACAAGAGCAAATTGCAGACGGTGACTTTTTCGACATACCCGTTCCTCGACGGCGATGAATATGAAGGCTCCGACTGCTATTCCAACTCGAAGCCCAAGGATGCCGAAGTGCTGATGGATTCCTCGCTCCGATTCTACGACGGCTCCAAATTGACGAAGGGCATTACGGTGACGGGAATTCTCGGCGGACAGTACAGCAAGAATTGCGCAGATGGCGAGGATCTTTTCAAGATATATTTGAAAAAACGCGACACGGTTTCTGTCCGGCTTTCGGGACGGACTGCCTCCATACCGCTGGAACTGGCCGTTCTCGGTCCAGCCAAAATGAAGGACGCTCCCGCAGAATGTCAATTTGACAACGATGAATTTCTTACAGTCGATTTGGCAAATTTGAAAAAGAAAACGGCAATCGACACGACTTTCGGCATCGGGGATATCCACGAATGCGGAACGAATACGGTGACGGACTATCTGGCCTATTATATTGTGGTTCGCTATTCGGAGTCGATTTCGACAAAAGACCAGCTGCCGCAGCCCTATACCTTGACCGTGAGCATCGACCAGAAATAAAAATGCAAAAAAAGGATGAGAACCCCTTGACAAAAATCGCAGGAATTTTATATTTGGGTCGTTCCTTTGCGAATGTGGCGTAACTGGATAGCGCAACTGGCTACGAACCAGTAGGTTGCAGGTTCGAGTCCTGCCACTCGCACGAAAGCCTCGAGTTCTTCTCGGGGCTTTTCTTGTATTCTTTTGTTCTAGAATTACTGAAGAAGAATGCGAAAATTCGGCTTTGACGCTCGAGAGAACGGAAATTCCACTGTCGGGAAAATTCAAATTTTGTATTTTTGGAAAAGATGAAAAAAATAAAATTAGGGATCGTCTTTTTGCTGGTCGCTCTGTCGGGCGCATTCGCCGCCATCGATACGATTTCTGTGGATGTCGGCGTTTCTTTGGAAAATACCATGCCGATTGGGCTGATTCCCTTTGAACAAAACGGACAATTTGAAGCGCTCTCTGCAAAGCCCGAAGAGATTTTAAAAAATGATTTTCATTTGTCGGGGCGTTTTGCCGTTGTGGAAAGCGAAAAATTCAAAATGGTCACTTTTGTCCGCGCCGGAGCCAAATTCTACGTTACCGGAAAAATCGAACAGATCGACGGTTCCAAAGTGCGACTCTCGTGCTACCTTTATGCGACCCAGACCAAGGATTTGATTTTGGGCGAAGCCTATTCGGTTTCACAAAAGCAGGTTCGCGAAGCCCTGCACGACTTTACGGACAAAATGGTAAAACAGCTCTGGGGCGAATACGGAGTCGCTTCGACCTCTCTTGCCTGGGTTTCTAAAATTGACGGTGTGAAGCAGATAGTGGTCGCCGACTATGACGGTTACAATCGCCGCCAAATCACCCGCGACACGACAATCAGCATGATGCCGACTTGGACAAAGGACAACGGAGGAATTGTATTTGTCAGCTTTAGAAACGGCAAGGCGCAACTTTTTGAGCGTCGCTTGAATTCCTCTGCCGAGCGTCGTCTTTTTGCCGACAAGTCGCAGACTTTCAGTCCGGCAGTCAATCCGAAAACAGGCGAACTTCTGTTCGCTTCCATCAGCGGAAACAAGACGACTCTTTATTTGGGCGACCCGGAAACGGGAAAGAGCCGCAAGCTGCTGTATGGCCGATTTTCACAGGTGAGTCCTTCGTGGAGTCCGTTCGGAACAGAAATTTTATACACGAGCGATCGGGGCGGCAGACCGCAGATTTTTGCGATGGGCAAGGATGGAAGCGATGTGCGCCGCGTGACCTTTATGGGAAATTATAATGAACGGGCTTCCTGGAGTCCTTCGGGCGACCGCATTGTTTACACGTCGATGGACGGCGGAAAAATGAATATTTACACCTGCGCTTTGGATGGCTCCGACATTGTCCAGCTGACCAGCAACGCCGGCAACAATGAACACCCGACCTGGTCTCCCGACGGAATGCTCATCGCTTTTTCGAGCGACCGTTCCGGTTCTTACCAGATTTACATGATGCGTAAAGATGGAACGAACGTAACCCGGATTACGAATGGCGGAGAAAACACTTCTCCGACGTGGTCGTGGTATTCCCCGGAAAAACAAAAACAGATTTCACAACAAAACGAAGAAGGATGGTAGAACAATGAAACAGTTTATGATGCTTGCGCTTTCGGCTGCTGCGGTTTTTGCGGTCGTTGCCTGCTCCAAAAACAAGCCGCCCGTAAATCCGGTCGTCAAGGAAGAACCGGCTGCTGTTGCGGCATCCCCTAATGCGGATTCGCTCGCGAAAGCAAAGGCGGATTCGATTGAAAAAGCGCGTTTGGAATCGGAGCGTCTGGAGGCAGAACGCCTAGAAGCGGAACGTGCTCGCGTGGAAAAACTTTTTAATGAATTGATGTCCGAAGACGTTTATTTCGATTTCGACAAGTCTGAACTTACAGAAAAGGCGAAGGAAATTTTGACGCAGGTCGGCGACATTCTGTTGAAGGAATCCCGTTTTGTCATTGTCGTTGAAGGGCACACGGACGCGCGCGGAACGGAAGATTACAACATGACACTCGGCAGCAAGCGCGCCATGAAAGTCAAAGAATTTTTGAGTGCCTATGGCGTGGGCGACGATCGCATGGAAACCGTGAGCTATGGCAAGGAAAAGCCGAAGGTTGCCGGTCAGACCGAAGAAGCTTTTGCCCAGAATCGCCGTGCCAATTTTAAAGTCAATATCAAAAAGTAATTGCGTCGTCATTTTGGCGAATTAGAGGGTTTTATGAAACGTCTGATTTTTGGTTCCTTGTTTTGCGCATTCGCTCTTACAGCGTGTTCCAGCGTGACTCTTCTCCGAACCAAGGAGATGCAAGCGGTTGGCGATGACGTGAAAAAGGATGTCAGGCAGGAAGTGGCGGCATCTGTCGAAGCGAATAACGCTCGGATGGATTCGTTGCAGCGCATCATAGATTCCTTGAGCCTTGTGCAAAAAAGGATGAAAGTCGAACTTGCGATGCTTTCTTCCAAGATTGCGGACATCAGCGATAAGAATGACAGTCATCATGAAGAACTGCTTTATCGGCTGGATATGCTTCTTGGCAAGTCGGACAAAATTCTTTCCAAGAAGGTTGTCGTTGGCGGGCAGACCGAAACGGTTCAGGCGGACAGTGCTGTCATTTCTGCAGAAAAAATGCAGGCTCTCGATTCGCTTTTCACCACGGCGCGCGCAGACTATCATAAAGGCGAAATCAAACTGGCGTATTCGGGTTTCAAACAGATTTACGAAGAATCGAAAACGGGAACCATTGCCAGCGAAGCTCTTTACTGGATGGGCGTCTGCCTTTCGGATGCCGGACAAACGGATAAGGCGAAAATCGTTTTTGCTCGGGAAATCAAGCAATTCCCGGAGGCTTCCAAAAGTTGTGCCGCTTTGATTAAATTGGCGAATATCGCTGGAGCGGAAGGCGACCAGAAATTGCAAAAGCAGTATCTGCAAAAAATTTTGGGAACCAAGAGCTGTTCGGATTCGAATGAATTCTTGCAGGCCGCAGAAATGCTGGAAACGATTTTGAATGGCGATACGGTTGAAGAGCCGCATCCTGTTGCGGATTCTTCGGCAAAGGCGCAAACGCAAATCCTCGATACAGATTCAACGGGTGTCGTTCCGGCTGCGGATACGCTTCCGAAAGTCCCGGTCTCGGATTCCTTCGCGACGGATTCTACTGCTTCGTAAAAATTCGTTTTTTTGAAAAAGGATGAAAGTCAAGTTTTCTTGGCTTTCATTTTTATTTGAAAGCGAAAATATTACAGAAAATAAAAACGGCTGCGTTTTTTTAATGGATTTTTCTTCGGCGAAAATCGGGGATGGCTTGTCGTGAACGATAATCGGCGAACTCGTTCGCCATAATGCTTGCGTATAAATGTCGGCTATGGAATGAAATTGTTTTGTGAGCAATTCCTGAATACTACCCGAAACTTTTAAATAAAAAAACGTCTTCGCAAAGCGAAGGCGTTTTCCCGATAAAGATTTTGGATTAGACCTTTCCCAAATCCGCAGTCGGCGTCATCAGTTGCCAAAGGACCGCTTTGTGCGCATGCAGACGGTTTTCGGCCTCTTCAAATGCCATATTGATTTTTGGATTGTCCATCACGGAATCCGTGATTTCTTCGCCGCGGTGCGCGGGAAGGCAGTGGCTAACCTTGCAATGCGATGGGGCAAACCGCAAAAGTTCGTCGTTAATCTGGAATGGGAGAAAGTGGCTTTGCTTGGCGGCTTTCTCGCCTTCCTGTCCCATGCTGACCCAGACATCGCTGTAAAGAATGTCGGCGTCCTTGACGGCTTCTTTCGGGTCGTGGAAAACGCGATATTGCCGTCCGCGTTTTTTCAAAAGCGGTTCCATTTCGCGGATGACGGCTTCGGGCTGCTCGTATCCTTGAGGGCAGGCGAGTGTAAAATTCATACCCAGTTTTGCGCAAAGGACAAGGAAGGAATTGGCGACATTGTTTCCGTCACCGATAAAAGCGATTGTCTTTCCGCTGAAGTCGCCGAGTTGTTCCCGAATGGTTTGTGCAAAGGCAAATGCTTGACAAGGATGCGAATCATCTGTGAGGGCGTTGATGATAGGAATGGATCCGTATTCGGCGAGCTTTTCGACAAGTTCCTGCTTGAAACAGCGCACGACCAGCGCATTTACCCAGCGGGAAAGGCAGGTGGCGACATCGTGGATGCTTTCGCGTTTGCCAAGTCCGATGGAATCGGGGGCAAGGAGAACTGCCGAACCACCGAGCTGGTGAATGCCGACCTGAAAGGTGGTAATCGTTCGCAAAGAGGGCTTTTCAAAGAACATTCCGATATTCTGCCCGTGAAAACGATCTGAAAATTGTCCATTGTGGACTTCTTTTTTGAGGCGAATAGCGATTTCGACCGTGTCGAGGATGCGTTCCTCGCTCCAGTCGGCGAGACGTAAAAGATGTTTATTTTTGTCGGTCATGTTCATCATCCTTTTCCGGCGTGCCGAAAAACAAAAAGAGCTGCCCAAAACCATTTGGACGGCATTGTTTCCCGGTGATGCGGGAGAGAAAGATACAATTTAATATATTTTTCTTGAACAAGAGTACTTTTGCTTTGTAAAATATGAAAATATAAGTGAGAAAAAGGTGGAATGGGAAATTTTTATATACAAAATTCTACCCGATTTATTTGCCTTTCGATTAGTTCGACAAACGGCTGCTGAGCTTGTCGAAGCACACTAACCGGCGGTCCCTGAGTTTATCGAAGGGCAGGGACCGGTTGCCGCACTTTCCCCTTGTCTCTGATCCCTAACCCCTTGTCCCTTTGCTGGAAAATTGTTCATCTAAGTCAAGTTCAAATAATATGTCGGTCGCAGATTCAAAAATTTTTCGTCGGCTTCCAGTTCGTCTGCGGGCTGATTTCTACCGATCAATAGAGCGGAATCGATTCCCGCATTCATCGCTCCTCCGCAATCCGTCGCCAGCGTGTCGCCAATCATCACGGTGCGCATAGGCTGGGGAAGAGTCGCAAGCGCTTTTTCGTAAATGCCTTTGAATGGCTTCCCTAAATAATAGGTTTGCGGCTTGGCTTCCAGATAAAGTTTGTGTGCAAAATAGCCAGAAACGCCTTCCCGGTTGTGTCCAATGCGTGGAGCCCAGGCGTCAGGATTCAGGACAATGAGTTTTGCATTCGGGCGTTTTAAAATTTCCAGAGCCCTGTCGAATACGGCGGGATCTTTGCTTTGCGAAGAGACGATGACCGTATTTTCCGAAGGGAATTCCGTCGCTCGGACGCCACCAGCGGTTAAATGTTCCAAGCCATCTTTTTTCCCGACGTAAAACGCTTCGTGTATGCCAATCTGTTGGGCGAAATCCGGAAAGAGAGTCCCCGACGAAATGATTTCCGATGGCGCAAAAGGAATGTTCATTTGATCCAGTTGGATCATCATTTTAGAAATGGACGAGGAGGCTGCATTGGTGACCAAGCGCATGGGCTTTCCGGAGCGTCGCACTTTTTTGTACATTTCCACGGCACCCGGATAGACGTAATTATCCCGACAATAGAAAGTGCCAAATGCGTCGAAGAAAAAAGCGTCATAATGCTCAACAAGAAAATCCAGATGGACTTGCTCAGTTTTGTTTGGCATGGGAACAAAACCGCCGACTTGGAAATAATGCCTGTATATTTCTCGTTCAAAAATTTCCATTAGGCAACCTCTAAAAATGGCTTGAGCAAAGAAAAATCGAGTGCGCTTAGACAGGTTCCGCAACTATGCGATATGGACTCTATTTTTGAAAGAGCGTTTTTTGAAGAGGCCATTATTGGGATTTCCTTTTAATTCCCCAGACCGCGGAAGAATTTTTTCCGTTATCGCTGCGCCAAAGGATTTTATCTTGATGTCGGATGGAAGAGGAATATTTGATGAGGTAAGCTCCTGTGGCGGCTTTTCGGCGGTTGCTGGCCAGTAGGTTCCACTTCAAAAAAAGGATCTGTTGCTTTTGAAGGCAATCTCCTCCTAGAAAACGCGTGTCGTTGCAACGGGTTTCGGAATGAACTCCCGTCACATATTCGCCTTGGGTTGTGTAGATTTGCAGGAAAATGGAGATCGCGATGTTTTCTGCGAAAACGGAATCGAGCAGGACGGACTCCTGAATAAAATGCCGAAATTCGTTTCCACCGAGTTTCAAGGCAACGCCTAGCTCTTGCGCATTGGGATGGATTTCGGTGGTGTCCGAAAAAATCCGTTCAAAAATCGGAACATTGCGCAGCGCTTCGCTTTCTTCAGGAATCGAAAGTGAATTTGTGTATAATTGAATGCTCGACAAACCGGAAATAACTGCAAAGGGAGAGGTTTCGGGAACGCTGTTTTGTGAAGAATCCCGCAAAGCTCCTGGGCGAATGCGCAAAGAGTCGCCGGCGCGGGGAAAATCTCCATTCGGGATTTCATTCCAGAGGACGAGGGTTCGGTTGTTTAACCATTTGGCAGTAGCAGGCAGGGCATGAATTGCATCGGCGCGCTTGAATTGCAGAATTTCCTTGTGACTGTCGTTTTCAAAAACGTCTTCCGTAAAGCGGACGAGTAGAGAGTCCTTTCCGTGGGCATGGCTTCGCAAGGTCGCTTGAAAAATATGAGGCGGCAGCGATTCGCGCATCAGCGCTTTCACACGGGTGGAATCGGTGTAGAGAATTTCTGCGTATCGGGATTTAGCGTCCAAATCGGTGCGTTCCAAAAGGATTCCCGTTTTTTGGGAAAAGTCCAGAAGAATCGAGTTGGCGTTTTCGGAGTCTTGAACGATTTCTTTTGGGGAAAAGAGGAACGCTTGGCTATTTCCTGCGGAATCCGGCCAGTAAAGGGTGACGCTTTGCAGGGTGGAGTCGATATATTCTGGGGAAAGGTTTCCGAGAAACGCGATTTTCGCATAATCCATTTTACCGTCGAAATTTCGGTCTTCAAAATAGTTCTGGGATGCGGACGGGGGAATCGGTTCTTGGATAAATGCCGCAAAAGACGATACGCTAAAGAATGCGCACCAAAGCAGTGCGAAATGGAAACGGCGAAAACCTTTACGGATGTCAGCTGTGGAGAATACCATAGTCCCGACCTTCGGTTGGAATAATCAGGCGCATTTCGGAAAGAATGCCAATTTTTTGGGCGAGAACGGTCTGGAAGTCTTCGCCGAGTTCCTCTTCTTCGTCCTGCTCCAGATTGTAGGCGTAGTAGCTGCCATCTCCAAAGAGAGTGAAACAGCAGTCCCAGTCGATTTTGGAGTTTTCATCGTCCATGCTTTCGAGCATCAAAACCGGCTGCGGGGCGGGAATAGGAGCTGCGTGTCCGTTTTCATAGAGAAAGTAGTTTTGCGAAATGAGCAGATGCTCCAAGGCCATGCTTGGTTTGGTGTCGGCGAATTCGTTACGAAGCCGCCGGATGTTGCCCAAATCGTCTTCAAAGGGATCCTGAAAATCCGCCGGTAAAACGATTTGCCAATAATCGAATTTTTTTCCCGAAGCGTCAAAGCGGTCTTGCCATTCTTTGGGCGGCTCGGGCCGCATCATCAGAAAGTCTTCAAAACTGTCCAGAATTTCGTTGAATCGGGATTTGTAAGGCGATTTCTGTTGTGCTTCGATCAGGGCTTTCACCGACTGAATTTTTTCTTCGGTGGTCAAGATGCGCAGTTCTTCGTTTTGCTCTTCCATTACCATTCCTCGTTCGTTTTGGTGGTGAGGCTCATCGCTAATTTTTTTTCGTAGTAGGCGCTTTCGTGAATGAATATCGGAAAGACGGAAAATTCGCCCCTATAAGGAACATCCTCGCCGGAGAAGGTTTGGAAAAGCGGGTCGCCGGGCTTGACTTCCCGATAATCTCCGTTCAAAAGATTCGGATGCACCATGGCGGTGATTTCCCCGAATTTGTCGCGGGGATAATCGATGTCTTGATATTGGGTATAGATGTCGATTTTTTTCTTGGGCTTTTGTTGCAAAATTCCCCGATTCCATTCTTCGGCGAGTTCCAAGTAGCGCAAAACAATTTTTTCGGTTTCAAAAAAGAGATGGGCGTTCAAGGAACCGTGAGGCTGGGGGCCGACTTCCAGACAAATGTCCGCTTTGGCAATCGTTCCAAAATAAGGCGATTCGCCCCGTTCTTCGGGTTGGTAATACAGAAACGCATGGGGGAATTCTTTCACGAGTTCGGCGCTTGCCCGCATGGTAAAAGGATCGCGTGCCGAAAGAATCAGGCAGATTCCCATATTTGACGTTGTATTGTGAACGTCAATAATCAAATCTGTTTTTGTATTGGGACCTTTGGGTCCGAAGCGTCCATTGAGTTCTTGCGCCCGGCGAATTTCGTAGCTGTTGGGATTTTGCAAGGCGAGAAGTTTATTTGAAAAACTGCGATTGAGGTCTCTGTCGATGTAGCGGCGGCATACGGCGGAAGCTTCGATATTGGTATGCACAAGTTCGATATTTGCGGATGGGCATTTGCTTCGGTAAAAATTTTTGTCGGCAAGCCATTTCTGATAAATCTTGATGCCGGTCAGTTCGTTGCCGTGAGTTCCGCCGGCGATAACGATGTTCTTTATTTTGTCCATATCCTAAATATACTTGTTTTTGAAAAATCCGCCTTTTGCTTCTTGGCTTTTGAACGGAAAAAGGAAAATGGCGAATGGAAATGTCGAAAAAGGGAAAATCGGCGGGGACTTGTTTTTGTTGCAGGAAGCAAAAATGTTTTGCTTGTCGATTTGTAAATTTGGTCGCATGAAATTTTCGGATTTGCATTTCCACAGACGCTTGTCCATTGCTCCTATGCTGGACTTTACCGACAGGCATGAACGTTATTTTTTGCGTCTTCTTTCCAAGCAAGTTCTTCTTTACACCGAAATGATTGTTGTCAATGCGCTTTTGCATGCCAAACCGAAATTTTTAAAACATTCCCCCGAAGAAAATCCCGTGGCTGTGCAACTCGGAGGGAGCGAACCGAAAATGCTCGCGGAATGTGCGAAAATGGTGGAAGATGTCGGCTTTGATGAAGTGAATCTGAATTGCGGCTGTCCATCGGAACGGGTTCAGTGCGGTTCTTTCGGAGCGGTTCTGATGAAGCAAAAGGACAAGGTTGCCGAGTGTGTGCAGGCGATGCGGGCAAAGGTGAAAATACCGGTCACGGTCAAGACCCGGTTGGGAGTGGATGAATGGACGGATTATGCGTTTTTCAAGGATTTTGTGGAAACGGTGCATTCCGCGGGTTGCGATGCGTTTATTATTCATGCGAGAACGGCAAAACTGCGGGGATATTCTCCCAAAGAAAATCGGGAAAAACCGACGATTTGTTATGAATCGGTTTATCGTTTGAAAACGGAACATCCCGATTGGAATGTCAGTGTGAATGGCGATGTGAAAACTCTGGATCAGGTGAAATCGCATTTGCAGCATGTTGACGGTGTGATGATGGGGCGAGCGGTCTATGCGAATCCGTGGATTCTTCGCTCGGCGGATTCGGAAATTTTTGGCAAAGATGATGCGGCGCCTGCAACGCGCAAAGAGCTTTTGGAACAATTCTTGCCTTATATGGAAAAAGAGCTTGCGGAAGGTTGCCCGCTGACGATTCTTGTCAAACATCTTTTTGGCCTTTTTGCGGGAATTCCTGGAGGAAAAAAATTCCGGCAGATTCTTTCGGAAGGAGCGTCAAATTCGGGTGCTGGCATAGAGCTTGTGAAAAAAGCGATGGCGGAAGTTTCGGAAGTGTAGATTTTGTCGTTATGTTGCCGTCTTGGCAAGCGTTTTTTTTCTTCGGTATTGAAAGATGTTTTTCTTTATGGCGAAACCATTGTTTTAGCGAAGAATAGAATGTTTTTTCCTGCTGGGCTTCCGTTCACAAGGCGACTTTTCTTTCGCAGAATGAATGTTTTTACAAAGGAAATTTTTTTTCTTGTAAAGCAAAAGGGAATTGCCTCCCCATAAGTCTTAGGAGCTTTGCAGCTTTGGACGAAATGAGATGTTTAGGGAAATGATTTTTTCCATCATAGCGATTGCTTCTTCAGAGAGGAATATTTCTTTCTCAAGGTGAATTCATTTTCAAAAGGTGAATTCCTCTTTCACAATGAGGATTTCTCTCGCTGGCTGCGAGATGCTTCGCTTGCCCTGCTATTCTTTAGTGTAGAATAGCGGAAAGAATTTCTCTTGTTTGAAAAGCGATGCAGCGAGAATTGCTTGACATTCAAAATGGCTAGCCTTTTTCAGAAATTCGTACAAATGAATGATAGGCGTTTTGAATTTCATTGCAGCTTTGAATACCATTTAAAATAACGCAGACCTCCGAAGAGGTCTGCGCTTTTGGGGTATGGAGGAAATCAATTATGTCTCTAATATAACAATTATCGAAAGGCTTGTAAACCAAAACTGCTGCATATTTTCCTGTTAAAGAACTTTTGTTTTACTAACAGGTGATGAAAGTCACTAAAATCCATTTTGTGGCTTTCTCGCTTCGCCGTGATTTCCGGGGCCTTTATGATGGAGAACATGCGGAGGCATTTCATCTTTTTTATTGCACTGCTCGGGAAAATGTGGCGTTGGCCACTTTCCTTGAAATTCTTTTTGCAAGTCTTTGAAGTGCGTTATTTGTTCCGAAGTTAGCACGCTTTTGAAAAAATGAATGTATTTAATTCTTTCGTCAAGGCGTTTTTCATTTAACAGCAGCAATTCCGCTCGTACCGATTGCAGCTCCGCTTCGTCCATCACGGTGGACTTTAGAATGTCGTGTAGCCGTATTTCGGCGGCGTGGATTTTTTCTCGTATATCCCGGCGCAAAAATCTGTTGCTTTGATTGAAAGAATCCAGTTTGGCGATTTGTTTGGGGGAAAGGCCCAGAGCCGAGTCTATCGCCCGTTTAAAACGGTCGTTTTTAAAGTTTTTGGCGGAATAATTTTGAGACTCTTCGGGTCGGTTGTCGATTTCTTCTGGTGCCGTCGCCAGTTTTAGGGGATTCTTGCAAAAGACGGTTGTTCCGGCAAAGAAGCCGATAGCGAAGGCGAGAATCAGACCGCAGATGAGAATGGAAATGTAACTTTTAGACATGGATTTATTCTCCTGTCGAGTAGTAGGTGTCAAAGGCTGTTGCAAAAGTGCTTACGGATTCCCCGGAACCCAGCGAAGAATACCAGGCCGCCGAATTGAGTACGGTGTCTGTATAATCGCTTTCCGATGAAGCCAGAGAATGGTTCACACCGAAGAAGCAGGCTCCGGCGACAAGCAGGGCGCTTGCAGCCAAAGCGGCGGAAGAAAACCAGCGAAATCGGATGAAGCGTTCCTTTTCTTTTTTTTCCTGTATTCGGGCGACTACTTTTTCCCAGGAATCTTTTCTGGGTTGAAGAAGAACCGCTTTTGAAAAATCGATTTGTTCATGCATAGGATTTCTCCTTTTTCAAAAAGTCGCGGACTTGGGTGCGGCTTCTGGATAGGCGGGCTTTGAGGGTGCCCTCCGGAGCTTGGAAAATTTGCGAAAGGGTCTTGAGGTCAAAACCTTCGGCGTCTTTGAGCCAGAGCAGGCTGCGTTGTTCCTGCGTTAAAACGGAAAGGCCGTAAAAAAGGGAATCTTTAGCTAGGCGGAAATTTTCGGAAGCGGATTCTCCAAAGGAAGATTCGTGAATTTCGTTCCGCTGCGTTTTTTCGATGCGCAGATGTACTTTTTCTTTGCGGATTTTCATGAGGCAGGCGTTTTTGGTCAGCGCATAAATCCATGTAGAAAGCGAGGATTCGCCTCGAAAGTTTTGGATCGCGTCGGGAATCTGGACGAAAATGTCCATCAGAATGTCTTCAGCCAGGTCTCTGTCCAGCAGCATGCGGAACGAGAGATTCAGAACATGGGAACTGTAGTTTTCCCAGAGCTCTTTCAGGGCGTCTAAATTTCCTTTTTGGAGTTTTTTGACAATCTCTTTTTCGTTCATTTCTCTGCTTGGATGTTCGGCGGTTGCCTTTGGTTGCAAATTATTAAAGCTGGCTCCTAAAAATAGCTTTGATGAATGCTTCGACAACCGGTCCCTGAGTTTATCGAAGGGCAGCAACCAAATCTTGCCAATCGGTGAAAAAAGGAAAACATTGCTATCTTTTATGCGGATATTTGAAAATACGCATAAAAAAAGAGGTCGAAATGTCCCTGCCGTTTTCCGAATCTTACAAGGAATTGCTCGCTGCGTCTGAAAATCGCATTTTGATTTTGGACGGAGGCTTTGGTACGATGCTTCAGCGGCTCAAGCTTTCCGAAGCGGATTTCCGGGGTGCGCGCTTTTTAGATGCGGATAAGGAACTGAAGGGAAATAACGACGTTCTTTCGCTTACCTGCCCGGATAAAGTGGAATGGGTGCATCATGAATATCTGAAAGCGGGCGCGGATATTATCGAAACCAATTCGTTTGGAGCGTCGCCGATAGGACAGCGCGAATATGGCTTGGGAAATGTGGCTTATGAAATGGCGAAAACGGCTGCGGAAGTGGCATGCCGGGCCGTTGCTTTAAAAAAACAAGAAGAACTGGATGCGGGCGAGACGCCGAAACGTCGTTTTGTCGCGGGTTCCTTGGGACCGACTTCCAAGACGGCAAGCATGAGTCCGGATGTAGCGGATCCTGCGGCGCGGGCGGTGACTTTCCGGGAACTTTCGGACTCCTATCGGGTGGCGGTGAACGGTCTTTTGGACGGTGGCGCCGACATTTTGCTGGTGGAAACCGTTTTTGATACGCTGAACGCCAAAGCGGCTTTGTATGCCATTCGGCAAGTGTGCGATGAACGGGGGAAACTTTTCCCCATTATGGTTTCGGGAACAATTACCGACGCTTCGGGGCGGATTCTCTCTGGCCAGACGGCTAAGGCTTTTTGGCATTCGCTTTCGGGCTATCCGATTTTCAGCATCGGTTTCAATTGCGCTTTGGGAGCGAAGGACATGATTCCTCATTTGCGCGACATTCGGAATGCGCCGTTCCGTGTTTCCGTGCATCCGAATGCGGGACTTCCTAACCAGTTCGGCGGTTACGACGACACGCCGGAGATGATGGGGGAGTGGATTTGCCGTTATGCGGAAGAGGGACTGGTCAATATCGTCGGCGGCTGCTGTGGAACGACGCCTGAACACATTCGGCATTTTGCGAAAATCCTCGATGGTCGCCGTCCTCGGCAAGTGCCCCCAAAATCCGGACATATACTGCTTTCGGGCTTGGACAGCTTGGAAGTGGCTCCGGACAGCCGCTTTGTGAATGTCGGCGAACGCTTGAATATCGCGGGATCGCGGAAATTTGCGAATTTGATTCGGGAAGGAAATTTTGCGGAAGCGGTAAACATCGGCGTGATGCAGGCGGAAAACGGTGCGCAGATTATCGACGTGAATTTGGACGACGGCATGATCGATTCCGAAAAGACAATGGTTCATTTTTTGAATCTTTTGATGTCGGAGCCGAATGTGGCGCGCTGCCCCATAATGATAGACAGTTCCCGTTGGAATGTCTTGCAGGCTGGCATGGAATGCGTTCAGGGCAAAGGCATTGTCAATTCGATAAGCTTGAAAGAAGGCGAGGAAAAATTCTTATATCGAGCAGAGCAGATTCGGCGGCGCGGCTTTGCCGTGGTCTGTATGGCGTTCGACGAAAATGGCCAGGCGACGACCTTTGAAAGGAAGCGGGATGTTTGCACGCGAATGTATCGTCTGCTGCGTGACAAGTTGGATTTTCCGCCCGAGGACATCCTTTTTGACCCGAATATTTTGACGATTGGAACCGGCATGGCGGAGCACGCGAATTATGCGAAGGATTATATTGAAACCTGCCGCTATATCAAGCAAAATCTGCTGTTTGCACACGTCGTCGGCGGTGTCAGCAATTTGAGCTTTGCGTTTAAGGGAAATAATTCCATCCGCGAAAGCATGCACTCCTGTTTCCTTTACCATGCGGGAAAAGCGGGAATGGATTTCGGCATTGTCAATGCGGGCGTTCTTCCTGTTTACGAAGATATTCCCGAAGAGGAACGGACGCTCATCGAAGACCTGATTTTTAACCGCCGGGAAGATGCGACGGATCGGCTATTGGCTTATGCGGAAACGGTCAAAAATCGGAAGCTGTCGGGGAATGAAAATGCAGACGTTCTCGCTTGGAGAAAGGAACCGGTGGAAAGCCGTATTCGCCATGCGATGGTGAAAGGAATCGAAGAATTTATTGAAGTCGACGTGGAAGAATTACGCCTGCAGATAGCGGAACCGGTTCAGGTGATTGAAGGCCCGCTGATGGACGGCATGAATGAAGTCGGAAAACTTTTTGGCGAAGGAAAAATGTTTTTGCCGCAGGTGGTGAAAAGCGCTCGCGTGATGAAGCGCGCCGTCGCTGTGCTGATGCCGTATATTCAGGCGGGGAAAAAATCCGGCGAAAGTTCTTGTGCGGGGAAAATTGTGATGGCGACCGTCAAAGGCGATGTGCATGATATTGGAAAAAATATCGTGAGCGTTGTACTCGCTTGCAATAATTATGAAATCATCGATTTGGGCGTGATGGTCCCTTGTGAAAAAATTGTGGAGGCCGTCAAAAAATACAAGCCGGATATGGTGGGACTTTCGGGATTGATTACACCGAGTCTGGATGAAATGGTCAATGTCGCTAGAACGTTTAAAGCGGAAGGTTTGCAAACGCCGATTATGGTTGGCGGTGCTGCCGCTTCGGCGATTCATACGGCGGTTAAAATCGCTCCGGAATCCGATGCACCGGTGATTTATTCGCGAGATGCGGGCTCGAGTGCAAGCCTGATGGAGCGTTGGATGAATCCGAAAAAACGCCCCGATTTTTTGAAAGAGCTTTACGCTTCGCAGGAAAACTTGCGCAAGGACAACAGCCGTTCTGAGAAATCGGTGAAGACGGTTTCGCTGGAAGAAGCCCGCGCGAATGCCCCGAGTCTTTTTTAATTCCAGCATGGAATTTATTTGCAATGAATCCTCCGTTTTTTGAATTGCTGCAGGTTTCCGAAAACTCCAAGGCCCGTCTGGGAAAAATTCGGACGGCGCATGGCGACGTGAGCACTCCCGTTTTCATGCCTGTGGGAACGAATGCGACAGTCAAAGGGCTTGCCGTTCGGGATTTGCGGGAAATGCAAGCCGAAATCATTTTGGCGAATACCTATCACCTGTATTTGCGACCGGAGACGCAGACGATTTGTGCAGCGGGCGGTGTTCAGCGGTTTATGGGATGGAATGCGCCAATGCTTACGGACAGCGGAGGATTTCAGGTTTGGAGTCTTAAGCGCTTTCGGAAAATTCATCCGGAAGGTGTCGCGTTTCGAAGCTATTTAGACGGTTCGTCCCATTTTTTTTCACCGGAAAGCGTGATGCTTGCGGAACGTGAAATCGGTGCCGACATCATCATGGCTTTCGATGAATGTACGCCATATCCCTGCTCGCAGGAAGAGGCGGAAAAATCGCTGGCCTATACGACGGACTGGACCCAAAAAGCCAAAGCCTGGCTGGATTTGCACCCGCCGCTTTTCGGCTATCCGCAGTATTTTTTCGGAATCGTTCAGGGCGGGATGTTTTTGGATTTGAGAAAAAAGGCAATAGAGGATTTGGTGAAAATCGATCCCGATGGTTATGCGATGGGTGGACTTTCTGTCGGGGAGCCTGCGGAAATGATGTATCGGGTCGCGGACTTTTGCACGGATTATTTGCCCAAGGATAAGCCACGCTATGTGATGGGAGTCGGGACACCCTGGAATTTGTTGGAACTGATCCGGCGCGGAGTCGATATGTTCGATTGCATTTTGCCCGCCAAGCATGCTCAAGATGGTCTGGTCTATACGAGCCGCGGCATCTTGCGTTACAAAAGCGCACGTTATGCAAAATCTTTTGATGCTCCGCTGGATCCCGAATGCGATTGCGCCTGTTGCCGCCATTATAGCAGAGGCTATCTTCGACATCTTTTTAAAACGAAAGAACCGCTGGGCTGGACGCTTTCTGCGATTCACAATCTGCATTTTTATGTTCGCCTGATGCAGCAAGCTCGTGCGCATATTTCCGCAAAGACTTTTGAAGAATGGTCTAGGGACGAATGCCAAAAATTGCAGCAGATTTGTTTGTGATGGCGCGGGTAGGCGTTTGAAAATGTGGAGCGGAAAAAAAGTTGCTAAACCCGCCGAAGCATCCTCATTTTGAGGTTTATTTTTTCAAAATGTTCAGGGAGTTCGCGGGTGAATGGAAAAACGTTCAAAATCTCGAGGCTGCTCGCCATTTACTCTTTTTTCAAAACATGAACTTCTTTTCTCAAGGAAAACTTTTTTCAAAGCCTGAATTTTTTTTCACAATAAGAATTTCTTCTCGCTGACAGCGAGATGCTTCGCCTGCCGCTTTCTACTCTTTTTCGAGAACGATCAGCGCCCTGTCCTGCGTACTTTGGGGAATCCGGTAAAAATACTTCCCGGCCAGTTTGAATCCAAAATCTTCGGGGTGGAGAGCCGCGAGTTCTTCTTGGACGGCGGGACCTTTCATAAAATAGGCCTTGCCTCCCGGAACCAGCGCTTTTTGGATGCGCGGAAGGGTCAGCTCGATTTTTTCAAATGCCCGGCTGATGACACCTTCGACGGGAAAAGTCAGGCTGCGACTGGTAACCTTGTGTCCGAAAACGTCGATTCCTTGGAGTCCGAGTTCTCGGATAACCAGATTTAAAAATTCGATGCGATTGGGGCGCGGTTCGCAAAGGGTCAGGCGGATTTCGGGATTGACCAATTTCAAGGGAATGCCCGGGAATCCGGCACCGCTGCCGACATCAATCATGCGCTTGGGCCACTTGGGAACGTAGGCGTTGATGAGAGTGCAATCCGCGTAGTGCCTTTCGACAATGGTTTCAAAGGCGTTCAGGCGAGTCAAATCCTGGTCTTTGTTGTGTTCCCGCAAAAGCTGGTGATAAGCCCAAAGCTGTTCGAGAGTTTCTTGCTGCAAAACGACGCCGTGGTATTCTAGAAGCTGTTTGAGCCCTTTGACGGACGGGGTCGCCCGTCTTCCTTGGAAAAGCGGAAAGTGGATGAGGGAGGGGCGTTTGGAAAATTTTTGCGGCATGGCGAAAAGGTAGAAAATTTGGGAATTTTTCCTGATTTCTTGTCCTTGTGCGTCTTTTTATGCGTGTTGGAATTTCAAAGAGGAGAAACGGTTTGATTCGAAGTCGGCAAAAACGGGCGTTCTTTTGGATTTTGGTCTTCTTGGCGGCTTGCGCTTGGGTGCGGGCTCGCGAAAATGTGACGGTAGAAGAAGCTTTTTGGGCTTATGACGACGGTCGAATCGGCTTGGACGAGTTGGAAGAGCTTCTGTTCTATGTGGAAAACGGTGATGTGCGCGGCGCTTGCGAAGAATGGGAAGCACTCGGCGGGGATCCTTGCCGCAAAACGCTGGCGGAAAAAATGGAAGACTGGAAATGGCGGGGGAATCTTTCTTACGGGCTGTCGCTGGATTCGACGGGTTCTGTCCGAAATTCGCATTCCCGGATAGCCATCGGGCTTTTGCGATTCTCTTTGGAGATGCGTTTCAAATCGGAAAGCGGCGGGGATGTCCATCTGGAGCAATTTCGCCTTTTATATAAAGACCGCCGTTCTTTCAGCGTATTGGGGCATATCGTTGCGAGCGATGTGCGAAGCGCCATCCCGTTGGAATCCCGCGTGGGGAATGTATGGAGCGTGGGAACAAGGGATGCAGAAGCCGGAACGATTTTGCTGACGGATACGAGTGCGGGAATTCGTGCGGCGGTGGGGAGGTCGGAACGGTTGCAGTTTTTGGCGATGGGGCTTTTTTCGGCGCAGGGATTTCGCGATGCTTTCTTTCGGGTGAAGATGGATGCGGCGGATGTGCAGCTTTCCTATTCGTCGGGCTGGAGAACGCCTTTGCTTTATGCGTCGGCGCGAACTCCCCGAAATGCGCCGCTGCGATTTCGTTTTCGGGCGTACTTTCATCAAAATCCCGATTGGAGCGGCGTCTTTCGGATTCCCCAGATGGTCAAAAAAAATCGATTCTTTATTTATCTGGCCGGAGAGTATCCGTTGGCGTCTTGGGCGTTGCGTTTTTCGGAAAAAACGTCGGCACCGTTGGATTCTGGATTTGCCCGAAATGTTTTTGAAGTTTCGGCGCGGCGTTCAAACAAGGCGGCGGGTTTGGAAGCGGGCATGAAGTGGACCGTCGCCGGGGATTCGGCGGTGCCTGTGGTGTTTTTGCGCAGCGGTATTCGCCTTTTTGAAGCGGAAAGTCTTTTTTGCGAATGGCGGGAAACTCTTAAAATGCCGATTCGGGAAAGGAGTTATGAAATTCGACCGGGAATCCGGGTGGATGTGGGTGAAAATGTTTCGGCGATAGCTCGGCTGATTCTTCGGGGACCTCGTTCTTTGCCTGTGGTTTTGCGGGAAGAAACCCAGATGCAAATTTTGCCAAAATTTTATGTGAAAAGCTTGATGGAATTGCGGGCGATGCGCTTGCGCCAATTGCATCTATGGCGACTTGGAGTGGAAGCGCATTGGAGTTTTTAGAGGTGGCCTAGAAGAATTTTTTGTTTTTCGCCCAGCCCCGCCGAAAAGCCCCGGCAATGAGCCCGTCCGGGCCGAATGCCGACCGAAAATGCCCCGGTTTTGCCAGAATCCGCTTGCTTATAAAAAAAACACAATACTATTGGTATGTTTTTTCGTAAGTAAACTGTTTTTAAAGGGAAAGTTGTACAAACTTCTGAGGAGGTCCCATGCTCGTTCAAAAATGCTTCGCCTGCTGTCCGCGATTCTGGCTGCAGCCGCTTTTGCCCTGCTTTCCCTTGCGTTTTCCGCCTGCGGCGACGATTCGTCCTCCGGCTCTGGAAACGGCGAAAAGGAGGAGGGCACTGTCGAAACCGTGGACGACCTGGGCAAGTGCCTTTCCGCCTTCGAAGGCGACACCTATTTCGTCAAGGAGAAGGATGGCTCCTACGTGTGCGAGTCCAGCCGCTGGGTTCCCGTCCCGGGAGTGGGCGAGTGTATGGACTCGTTGGCGGCGGGCACGGTCCGCAAGGAGATCCACAAGGCGCTGGCCAATTACGGCGAGTCGCTGGTCTGCGCGGACAGTGCGTGGCGACCGGCCACCGACGTGGAAGTCGCACTGAAGAACGCCTGCGTGGAAAGTCTGGACGGCAAGTTCCGGAACGACTCCACGGACAAGAAGAAGGTCAAGCATTACGTTTGCGCCGGTAACCTCTGGCGTGAGGCGACGGATGTGGAATGGGCGGCCAGGGCCCTCTGCACCAAGGACAACGAGGGTTTCTTCGCCACGGACTCCAGCGACAAGAAGGACGTGAAGGTCTATGTGTGCAAGGACTCCCTCTGGCTGGAGGCTTCCGCCATTGAGTAGGCTGCGGGGAAGGTCTGCAACAAGAACGCCTACGGGCTTTTCGTGGCGGACTCGGCGGACAAGAAGCTCCCCCTCTACGTGTGCAACGGCGAGATGTTCCTGTCGGCCACCGAAGCGGAACAGGCGACGCGTCTGATCTGCGACTCCACCTCCCGTGGGGACACGTTGAACTTCTGGGCCTGCGACGGCAGCGAATGGCAGAAGAACACCACTTCGACGCTAGGCGAGTGCACCGACAAGAATGAAGGCGACATCGAAGTCGAAAAGAACCCCTTCCGCATTTTCGGGCTTCATGCCACGGCGGGCGACTCCAGCTACGTGTGCGACGGCAGCCAGAAGAATTGGCGGACGGCCACCCCGGGCGAGGCGGCGACGGGCAAGCTCTGCACGGAGAAGGTGGACGGCGACACTCTGAACTGGTTCGTGTGCGACGCGGCAAGCAACGACTGGGTGGCGGTCCTGACCAGCGGCCTCGGCAAATGCGACGCGGACTCCCTGGACTCCATCCGGACGGAACCCAACCCCAACCTGAAAAAGAAGGACAGCCTTTTCGTGTGCGTAAGCGACGGTGGCAGCTACGGCTGGAAGATTTTGGAAAAATCCCTGCTGGGTGAATGCGACTCCAAATTGCAGGACAGCGTGCGTGTGGAGACCACCCCGAACCTGAAGACCTTTGAAATTGAATTTGTATGTGATGCGTCCAAGTGGGAGAAGGCTTCCGGATACGAATTTGCCGACGGCATCCCCTGCACGGGCAACCTGAATGCGAAAGTGGTGGGGGATAAGCTCTGCCAGGACGGCAAGTGGCGAGACGCCACGGATTCCGAAATTGAAATGGGCGCCGCCTGTAATGCAGAGACCGAAAACGTGGTAGTGAGCGACAAGGGCAAGGTTTGCAAGTCGGGCCAGTGGGTGACGGCCAGCACCGGAGAAATTGCCACAGGCAAGGTGTGCTTGGAAGCTCTTTCCAAGGAACTGGACTATGAAATGATGAACGGCTATGTCTGCGAAAAGTCGGGGAAGAGTTATGCCTGGCGAGAGGCCACCGAAGCGGATGCCCTTAACGGCAAGCTCTGCAACGCCACCAGCTGGAGCAAGTTCTTTGGCAGTGGCGACAGCGTTTCCTACGCTTATGTGTGCGAGCGCTCTGGCACAGACGGCACCTACACCTATGCCTGGCGCAATGCAAGTGCCTCGGAAGCGGGCAGCGGCAGAACTTGCACGGCCAACAATTATGACAAGTTCTTTAGCAAGGTGGATAGCGTGTTCTACAACGAGGTTTGCGAACAGTCGGGAACGAGCGGAGCCTATACTTATGCCTGCGTGAAGTCTATGGAACCAATGAGAAAAAATACGGCCCTTGCAGCGAGTCCACATATGAAATTTACGGAGAGGGAAGTGAAATCGTAGATAATCACGTTTGCACCGATTCTTATAGGTGGCGAGAGCTGACGGATGGGGAAAAGGCTACCCATATGGTTTGTAATTCAAAAACTCTAGAAATGACGAAGACCCAAATACCCAATGATACGCTGTATTATTACAAGGGATATTATAAAAATGGCTATGTGTGCAAAACACCATCAAGCGATGGTTGGAGTGAAGCGAGTGACGCAGAAAAGGCCTGGCAGTCCCCCTGCAATTACGACCATCGCGACACTGTCGTATCGGGAAAAGCTTGTGTTTTTAGTGATAAAATAGGGAATCAGTTGTATTATGGTTTGAGGGATGCTTCAGATCTGGAAGATTCGGTGGGCAGAGCTTGTGACCTTATCAGGTACAAAAAATCTAGCTATAATAATTATTATGAGTGGTTTAAACCTCAAAATGAAGGAATGCTCCTATACGGGGCGTTCCGGTAAAACTTATGCTTGCATTTCAAATAATAGGGTTAACAAGTGGAGAGAACGGGTATGTCCACAACTGGTCGGGAGCGTCTGCAGCTTGTAAAGATGGCTTCAAGGTGCCAAGCAAGGAGGACTTTCAGGAATTGTCCAGTTATGTAGTATCGGTGAAAAAATACCTTGACGTTGCTGCCCTTAAATCCGAAAATTGGGGTGGTACAGACCAATTCGGCTGGAAAGCTCTCCCGACTGGACGATATGTATCTAAAGCCGATGCTTCCATTCGAAATACAGATTATGCATTTTGGTGGACTTCCACGCCGACTAGCACTTCTGGCTTCATGAATGTGGTGCGTATGGGGTCGGGAATTGATTATTTGACAAGCATTGACACTGCACAATATGTCGGAGTCCGCTGCCTAATGAAAAAATGGGGCGAATAGCTTTTGTTTTTCAGGCATTTGGCCAACTCCCTTTCGAAATTTCGGCAAACAGTATCTGTCAAAGGTGCTGTTTTTTGTAAACCTAAAAACTACCGGCTAGGCCGGTAGTTCCGTAGAGGCCTTTTGACGGAGATGTTTCTTTTTGTTCTTTCTCATTGCAAAAATATTTTATGGAAAAATTTTCCTAAAATCGCCCGTTCGAGCGTTGTACATCATGGGCTTTCATTGGGGAAAGTCCACATTTCAACGAGGAAATCCATGAAAGAAAACAACGCTAACGCCCGCACCCCGCACGACTCCTATTTCCGCTCCGTCTTCAAGGCTCCCGACCGGGCTGCGGAACTTTTGCGCCTCGTCGCCCGAAACAACAGGAGCCTTTCCGAATTCCTGAAGACCGTGGACCTCTCGACCCTCACCGAAATCTCCGAATCCTTCAGCGACACGGAAACCTTCGGCTACGCGGACCTGGCATTCACCGTCAAGATCGCCGGAGACGGATGCGGCAGCAACGATGTAAAAGACGGCGAGAAAACGAAACGCTCCGCGGACCTCCTCGTCGGCATCCTCGAGGAACACAAGTCCTCGAAAGACCCGAATGTCGTGGCGCAGCTCGTCAAGTACTGGTACCACATCATGGTCAAGAATCAAAGGAACATCCCGACAGTCGCCATCGTCTTCTACAACGGCAGGGAACATTGGGAACTGGACGTGAGAACCATGTTCCCGGACTACCCGGAATACTACCACCGCATCGGTCTGCCGTTCGTGCTCGAACTTGTGGATATCGGCGACACATTCAGTACAAACGAAATCCGGGACATCTCCCCGAAAATCGCGCTGGCACTCGTGGCTATGAAATACGTTTTTCACGGCGAAAAGATGCAGAGGCACCTGCGCACCGCCGTCAAGATGCTGAAGGAACTGCCCCGGGACGAAGCGGAGAATTTCCTCACGGAGACTTTTCTATATTTGAAGAAGCTGCTCCCGAAGGAAGAGAAAGAGGAATTCAAAATGGACTTCATCAAGACATCCGAAGCCTACGGCTACGAGACCATCGCCGACGCCGAAGAGAAGGCACTTGCCGCAAAATACGAGGAAGGCGTCGGAATCGGCTTGGAAATGGGACGGGAAGAGGGCGATTTAAATGCCCGCAGGGAAATGGCGAAAGCTCTTAAAAACAATGGAGCATCTCTAGACCTTATCGCGAATGTTTCCTGCCTTTCTGAAGATGAAATCCAAAACTTGTAATTCCTATTTACAACTTAGGCCTCGCTTTCTGCGGGGCTTTTCTCATAGGCACTCAGCTCTCTATTAAGCCGAAACTGCCCCGGGACGAAGCGGAGAATTTCCTCACGGAGACTTTTCTATATTTGAAGAAACTGCTCCCGAAAGAAGAGAAAGAGGAATTCAAAATGGACTTCATCAAGACATCCAAAGCCTACGGCTACGAGACCATCGCCGATGCTGAAGAGAAGGCCCTCGCCGAAAAATACGAGGAAGGCATCGGGATCGGCTTGGAAAGAGGACGTTCCTAGGGGAGCTTTGATGGCTAACAGAACGCCTCTACCCGGATTGCCCGCAAAATGCTGAATCGGCGAATTCCTTTGAATCTAGTTGTCTATTTGATAAAGAGATTTGTGCGTTGTAATCTATCTGCGATTTGAATGGTGCCGGGATTTGGAAAAGCGGATGGTGTTTGCTTGGATTTTTTATTTGCGTTCTTAATTGCTGATTGCCAGCTATGGACTTGAATCTACTTTTTCGGATTGCGTTAGCGACCGACGCCCGGATGGGTTCGGACAAATTTCTGGAAATTTGGCTGAACGGACGACGGGCTTTTGCCCGGCGATAACGCTAGGGAGCGGCACGACGCTTGCGGGGGGCAACGCCCAAACCTGCACAACAAAAAAAGCCTCCGGCGGGGAGGCTTTGCGATTTTCGTTTGCGTTCTAGTGGATGCGGATTTGCCGAGCGGATACGCCGAATGCGCCTTTGGCTCGGAGAATGTAGTTGCCGTGGCGAATGCCTTCGAGCGAAGTGGTGTGAATGCCTGCGCTCAGGTTTCCGCGGTGGAGAGTTTTGACGAGATTGCCGTTCAAGTCAAAGAGATCTACGCTTGCCGTTCCGGGGACGGGGAGGGCGACGGAAAGATTTTTTCCGTGGAGTTCCAAGCGGAATGCGCTGGCGGTATGCTGCTGGATGGCGGCGGATTTTCCTTTGCCGATGATTTCCGCAACGACGAGGTTGTGCGCCTCCTCGGTGGAAATTTTCTGTGCGGTGTTTTCAAAGTCGTTGATGGGCGTCGAACCCGCTTTGACGTTGTCGAAGAATATCTGGCCGGAGTAGCCGATCTGGAAAATTTCGATATACACTTTGGAAATATTTTTCATGAAGGTGGTGTAGTCGTTGCCGGTGAGGACTTGCGTCCCCTTTGCGGTCGTTGCCAAGTTGATTTCGCAGACGGTGGAGTCCCCCGGATTGATCCAGCAGCCTTCCGGCTGTGCCCAGGCCCAGTCCGTGCTTTCGTTGCCGAGGAAGGCGATGGTGAACCAGATGCCGGACTGCGCGTTCGTGTTGTAGGCGGTCAGGGTGATTTGTGATTCGGAAGAGAGGTCGATTGCGCCTTGCTTGATGACGACGTTGCCGTTGGCGGTGTCTTCAATTCCGGCGTTGAATTTGACCCGCAGCCAGCCGTTGGTCGCGGTGTCGCCCGGGAAGATGTCGGCGGCGACGGGGCGCGCGGTGTCTAGATCGGCCAGCTTGTAGCCGACTTCACAGGCGGCGACGGTGGATTGCGAAATGCTGTAGCTGTTCCAGCCGGGCATGTCTTCCAAAGTGATGGTGCAGGGGCTTTCCACGTTCGCTTTCCAGACGGGATCGACGGTCTGATCCAGGAAGTTGCCATCCCAAGTCTGGTACCACGGCATCCACCAGGACCACTTGATGTTGTTTTCCGCCATGACGGACATGTCGGGAATCGGGCCGTTTTCGGAGATGGCCAAAATTTTGCCCGGGAAATTTTGGGAGAGCGTCTGGTATGCCGAAATGTATTTGGTCGAATAGTTCCAGGCTTCGTAGATGTCGAGGCTCACGATGTCGTATTTTGCCGTTCCCGGATTCCAGTCGGTGTCTGTCGCATATTCCGGGTTCCAGACCCAGACGAGGTTCTTCACGCCTTTGACATTGACCATTTCATCGTAAACCAGGTTGTAAAGTGCCTGGAATGCGGCTCCGCCTTTGTCTCCCCACCAGAACCAGGCTCCGCTTGCTTCGTGTACGGGACGGAATACGGCGGCTGCGCCGGCGTTTTGCAATTGCAAAAAGTAGTCGGCGATTTCATCGATGTCGGAAACGAGCTGCTGATAAGTTGTCGAAGTCGTGTTCCAGCTGCAATTTGAAGTGCAGTTCGGGTCGGTGAATCCTTGGGTGAAGTCGAATTCGGTGTAATTGTTTTTGTCTCCCGATTTTGTATAGAAAGCGTCAATCTGGTCGCTCGGGTCTTTCCAGTGCCAGGTAAAAGCGGGAATGCCGCCCAAGCTCCAGAGTTCTTTTGCCGCTTCGATGATGTTTTCCGTGTAAGTCTGGTACCACCCGTCCGAGGCTTTGACTCCGGTGGCGAACAGAAAATCGAAGCCGACCAGGGCGGGGTATTTTCCTGTCCGGGTATAGAAGGCGTCCACGTCAAGGAGAGTTTGGACGGATGACGTATTGACGTCGCCGGTCATCATGCCCGATACGGTTTTGACGCCGTAGTTCGTCGCCAAAAAGTTATAGAGCTTTTGGGCGGATTCCGTCGCTCCCGAAGTTACTGGGGAAAAACTGACTTGCGCTTGGGCGAATGCCAAGGAAATTCCTGCAAGGAAGCAGGCTTTGGATAAAAGTTTCATTCAACACTCCTTTTAAAGTAGTTCAAAAATAGATTTTTCTGGTTTTGAATTGGGTTGGGGAATGCGGGGATTTTCGTTTTCAAATAAAGGCGGCCCTTTAAGATTCTGTTTCCAAAAATCGGCGGCGATGTATTTGTGCGGGCAGGAATAAGGGCGTTCCCTTGCCGTAGGCAAGGTCGGGCTATATTTTAACGCGTCCCGTGCGGCTCCAAAAGAACCGCGCGGACGCTGTTAAAACGGAGCGGCGTAAAACGCCTCTCCGCCCTGCGGGTCACTATCCCTAACGCAAAATTTTGAACGTTCTTGTTCGCGTCAAGCGGAATGACGTGTTTCGAAATCCATGGTCACTCTTCACGACTCCTTTTCCCGTTCGGCCATCAAGCCCGGAACACGCCGCCTAGCTCCCGCGCCTCGCCGTCTGAAAGAGCGCAAGCCTCGCCGAGAATTTCGAGTTTTTCAGCGACATGGAGAACTTTGGCGTGGAGAATGGCCGCGTTGAGGGCTAGGCGGATGGATTTCCGAGGAAAAGGTACGTTGGCTGGATTTTCTACGGTTTTGAATGCCAAGCTTCGCATTGGATGCGTTTTTTGGGGGGATTATATACGATCTTCCACCAAATACTCTCAATTAAAAATTTTTTCAAAGTGTGAACATCTTTTTCGCAAAGTGGAACTCTTTTTTTTCAATACAGGAATTTCTTTTTCACAAGGAAAATTTCTTCTCGCAGACTGCGAGGTGCTCGCCTACGCCCATGAGCCTTGGAAGCTCCGCTTCCTTTAGGCGAATTGTGCAAAGCCCCATGAGCCTTGGAAGCTCCGCTTCCTTTAGGCGAATTGTCCCTTTCAGGGATACTTCAACTACGGAATCGGAGATTCCTAGTTTCAGGGATGCAAAGCCCCATGAGTCTTGGGAACTTGTTCCCTTAGACGAATTGTGCAAAGCCGAAGCAATCTGTGCTGGCACCTCGTCATTG
>NZ_FUWU01000064.1 GCF_900167415.1 Fibrobacter intestinalis
TCCAGCTCTTCGGCAACTGTTTTCAACGACGTGAACCTGGATTTTTTGGCGGCTCTCGCCCCCTTCACGAAAGACGAGGGCGCATCCAGCTTGGGCACCACGGTATGGACGGCGCAACAAACGTTCTTATCAACCCAGGCGACAAAGTTGAAAGCCTTCGCCAATTCCTTGTTGTCGGAATTGAGCGATGCGGGCTATACATTGGCATCCGAAAGCACCACCACCAAAACGTATAGATTGCAGAAAGGCGGCTCGACGTATCTTGTGATTATCAAGTCGTCAATCGATTCGAAACAGACCTCCGTCAACATTACCGCCAAGAAAATCGAAAGCTAGTCCGGACGGGAATCCCTTCAACATTTCAAGGCTGCCTGCGGGCAGCCTTTTTCGTTCCCATAACGGACTTCTGCAAAATTCGCCCGAAAAGCGGGCCCGGTTTCAAAGACGGTGCTCCCGCATTTTTACGCTTCGACGACAGCATCGTTCGCCGTCCAAACTTCCAGCGAATTTTGCTTCACCTGGATGCAAGCAAAACAAATCGCCGAATCCGCCGCAGCAGAAAATTGGCGTTTTGCACTGGGGGAAATCCGAAGCCAATCGCCCGACGTCAGCGGAATCGTTTCTCCGTCAATAACGACATTTCCTTTTCCGGAAAGCACGACATAGATTTCTTCATTCTGTTTATGAGAGTGGACAAATGGCACTCCGGTTCCTGCCGGCAGATGATTGATACTCACTTCAGCACCGGTCAATTGCAAGGAATCGTGCAATTCCGTTCTAGCTTCAGCGCCAACGTTTACTTTTGCATAAGTTTTCATCGTCATACCTCTCGGTTAAAAGTTTCCGACAATAGAACTTCCCATTGTCTTGTTGTAACATTCATTGTTACATAAAATAATATACACAAGCCGCGATGTAATGTCAATAGTTACGACAAAAAAATAAAGAATAGAGATGTGGGAAGAGAATTGCCTGCGGTTAGTGAATCGTTACAACTGTTCCTTAAATTACTTAGCTTCTAAAATTTTCTTCATGTCTTTTTTTATTTCGGCAAGGGTTATCGATTTCAATTCCCTTTCCATGGCTTGCTGCACTTGAAGAAGTTTTCCATCTAACATTTGATGAATGTTTCCGCCGACAGGACAATGGGGATTCGGATTTTCATGAAAATGAAACAATTCCCCATGACCAATACATTCTACAGCATTGTAAATATCCAAAAAAGAAATTTCCGCCAGCGGTTTGGCCATCGTTGCTCCACCAGAACCCCTCGCGATATGTACAAGCCCAACATTCTTTAGCTGGCCCAAAATTCTCCGCACGACGACCGGATTCACATTTGTGCTTCCCGCCAAAAAATCGCTGGTGACTTTATGTGAATTGCCAAACGTGTCCAAACAAATCAAAATATGCACAGCCAAAGTAAAGCGACTCGAAATTTGCATACTACACCTTCATTTTGCAGCCACTTTGCGCGAAACTCCATAAAAAATCATCTTTGCGTATGGAGGGCTTTTATCGTTTCAAGTCCGCTTTCGTCATCAAAACGGCGGTTTCCAAATGCGGCGTTCCCGGGAACAAATCCAACGGCACAATTTTTTGCACCCGATAATTTGCCAAGCGCCACTGGTTTAGCGAACGAGGAATTTCGTCGGTGCCGCAAAAAATATGCAGAATCCGTTCTGGCTTGCGACGGGCAAGGGCGGCAATCACTCCGGAATCCACTCCTTTTCTCGGAGGGTCCAAAAGCATCACTTCAGGGGACTGCGATTTGGGGATTCTTTTTTCTACAAACGAAGCGTCGATTTTCCCCGCGAGAAAACGGGATTTTTGTCGTTTTAAAAAACGCGCGGAATTTTTAGCATATTCAATAGATGCGCCTTCCCACTCAACGCCAAACGTCGAATTGGCTTTTTCACCAATACCAAACGAAAACAATCCATAACCGCAATAAAGATCGAGCAGATCCGTTTCCGCACTCGGCTGCAATAAAGTTTCTGCACAGCGCAATAAATTCGGAATTTGCGATTCATTGATCTGGCTGAATCCCGTGACCGGATATTTCAAGCGGCACGTTCCCAAATCCAACGTCAAGTCCTTCGGCCCATAAAGCGTTTTGAACGCGAGCGCATTGACCGGGCGTTGCGCTTCCAAATAATAATCGGAACGGGTCGGATCAAAATAGACGTGCGCAGAACGGACATCAAGCCCCGACGAATTCAAATGCTCGCCCATCAATTTGAGTTTGCGAACCACCAGCGCATTCATTTCACAAACATTGAAAATTACCGTTCGCCATTTATACGAACCTCGAATAATCACCCAGTTCAAAACCTCGGCGAGAGTATTGAATACAGGCTTTTGCAAATAGGATTCTATAAACCGGTAAACAGCAAGATGCTCGGCAGGTTCCAGCGGTTCCGCAAACTCGGAGCGATTGTCTTCTTCATCAAAAACAAGCTGAAATTTTTCGCGATTCAAAACGACACGACGTTTTGTTGTTGTCCTATAATTTCTGGGAAGCGGGCTTTCAACAATTCTTTCTGGATTCGGCAAGGCGTTTTCCTGACAAAATAAAGAGAAGGCTTTATTTTTGGCAACGAGTTCGTCCTTGTAATCCATAATAGAAAGGGAGAGTAGCGAAATCCCAGACAATTCCTTGGGCAAGGACTGCCGAAGCGCATTGGCAAATGAAATCATGGAGAGACCTTGGAAAGAATTCTCAATAAACGATAAGGTTCTTCGGTGTCGTCCAAATAAGGTTTGCCTTCAACATTCAAATAGACGATTGACGTTCCATTGCTTTTTTGAAAGGCGAAAAATCGATTGGCATTTTCAAAACGGACAAGAATAAATTCGGCACTGTCTTTGTAAGTCGCCCGATTTTGAAGAGTGTCCGTTTTTTCATTGCGCCGGAACAAAAATTCCTCGATAAAAGCATTGCCATCACCGTCCAAATTCATTTTGACTTGGCGCAAATCGCATTCGTCGCAAGGAAGCGTTCCGACATAAGATCCAGCAACTCCTTCCGGAATTTGAACTGGCGCCAACTTGGGAAGAGTTTTCAAATCCTCTTCTATTTTTTTTGCCTTGGCCTCATTTTCATTTTGACCGCAGCCCAAAATCAAAGAGAATAGTGCCGCAGCAACAAAGAATTTTTTCATTTATTCTCCTATCCAAACAACTCGAAATCCCGATGTATTCGAAGCGAAATCCGGCAGTTTCTTTTCTGAAGCGCTGAAAGCCAATTCTTTCGCCACCGAATTCCAAGCTCCACCATGAAGTGCCGTGTCCAAAGCCCATTCCGCAACATTTCCGCAAACATCGTAAAGTTCCCAAGCATTCGGTTTCTTTTGGGCGATTTTCTGATAGCCGTCCGTCAGATTATTGTATTGCGCATAATCCCGTGCGGGATTTGCCCCCCAATAATAATTGCCCGTGCTTCCTGCCCGAGCAGCGAATTCCCATTCTTCTCGACTGGGCAAGCGAACGGCAGAAACCCGATCATTGATTTTGAGCCCGCCCAGTTTGTTTCCCACTCCTCGAAGGGTATAAGAAAACGCCGTGTCCAATCCCAGATATTTAGAAAGTGCGTTGGCAAAAAGAATGGCTTCATACCAAGAAACATTGGCGACCGGAAAGGAATCCCCGACCGATTTCGTCATCTGCTGCGGAAGGGTTCCCATTAACGTCCGATAATCCGCCTGCGTAATTTCCGTTTGCGAAATCCAAAACTTTCCCGTTTTAATCCACGAAATCATCAATGCGTTGCTGCTTGAAGAAATTTCGACACCATCTGAAGAAGACATCGGCACGTTAGACGAAGACGATTTTTTTCCAAAGCCTCCGCAATCCGGGCAATCGGTGCCGCCCGTTTCTCCATTGGTCGGCGAGGAACAAGCGGCAAAAATACAGGACAGGCAAGCTGCGATTAAAATTTCGACAATTCTTTTTTTCATCTGACCACTCCGACACGATAGAATTTTTCTTTTTTCTTTCCGGAATCAAAATTCACTTTTAAGCGAACGCTATAGACATCGCTGCCCAAATGGGAAATATCCATCTGATCGATTTGATTATTTCCCTGATTTGCCTTGCCCAATTTTTTGGAAAAAACCAGACGTCCCGAAATATCATAAAATTCAATCGTCACCGATTTCGCAGACATTCCCAAAGAGAATCGAGCGTTAGCAATCCCCCCTCGCACCGGATTGGGATAGACAAAAAATTCTTCTATTTTTGCAACCGCCTTGACCTCTGCGGGTTCGGGCAATTTAGAAGCATCAAAATAATTCGTACGTCCATTTCCCGAACCAGGCACACTCCAGGCTTTAGCGTCGGTTTCCGCCAACGCAGAAGACTTCGCCAAATTATAGCCCGTGACAAATCGCCGCTGGAACGCATACAACTGCGGTCCCGAAACCGAATCAATCGTTTTCGCTACAAAGAACGCCATCGGATGAACAGTTTCGCCATATTCAAAATTGCCGGCAGAAATGGGGAATCCATCCGTCACCGATTTTCCGTTGGAATTAAAAGCGTGCAAAACTCCCCCATTCGTTCCCACCAGAATTTCGGGCAGGCTGTCGCCCGTCACATCGACAATCAGAGGATCCGAAAGGAAAGAAGTCTCTGGAGTGTTCTTGGTAATTCTGATAGGAAATCCAGAAATAACCACTCCAGAACGATCCACCGCATAAACCAGATTGTTGCCTAGAAATACGGCTTCCGGATAACCATCACCATTCACATCACCTATCGCTATTGGCGATGTTTCATCATAAAAGTCCACAACGCCGTCATTTCCCCGCTTAAAAGAACGGGGAGCGAACACGACTGATGCCGAATCGTCGGCGCGAACCATCGCCGCATACCCGCGGCTTCCTAAAATGAACATTTCCGATTTGCCGTCCCGATCAAAATCCGAGCAAGCGATTCGGAAACTCTGCTTTTTTATATCAAATAAATTCTTCGCACGAATTTTTGGGGAAGGCAGTTTTTGAATGCGCCCCTCTTCCGCTTTGTAGAGAGCCAGCTCCGCATTTTTTCCGACCAGAGCGACATTTGCTAAATCTCCGTCGGGGCAAAGCGCCATGTCCTGCGGTTCAAAATTTTCCGGCAGAGCAAAAGCGTCCTTGGAAAGATTCGTACTTTTATAGCGATAGAGATTTTCATTGTCCGCGACAAAAACGGAAGCATTCCAAACCATCGGTCCCACCAAAGGATTTGCGATGCCCGCTAATTTACGGTCAAATTGAATCTGGTCGATAGCCGAAGAAAGAACGGTTTGCGCCAGCCCCTTGTTTTGGTGCAAACTGTAAACGGTATCTCCCGAAGCGGCAACTCCAAGAAGTTTTCCCAAAGACGAACCGAGCCGATAGAGAGCGACGGAATCCACAGAATCCGCAAGCGAAAGGGCTCGCGTCCATACCGTCGTATCGCTTTCTTGCAAAGGCTGTCCAAATGCCGACATCGCCTGTAATGTTCCATCTTCAGAGCCAAACACGATCAACTTTTCTCCCGCCCCCACAGACATTCCTTCGGGATAATCCAGAGCGACAGCTCCGCGAACGGACGCATTCAACCCGACATTTTTTGGGAAAAGCGATCCTGGAATCAGCGCATGGGACGCCCACGAAATCGTGACCGGAATCGAAGAAGCGGCAAAGTTAAATACGCTGTCCCCCATAAAGGCGTTGGCATTTTTTTCCATGTGCGCATTCTTCGTTTTCTTTGCCGTTACAGTAATGCCCGTATGTCCGCCCATTGTCGTTTTTGTATTGCCATAACCCGAAGGCTTTATCGACCACACCGTATCCTTAGGGGAATTTTTCCCTTTGCGCCAATGCGGAATCAAATCTGCGCCAGATCCGTAATCGTAAGCGTCTTGGCCAAGAGCGTTTTTAAAAGTTTTCCCAATAGAAAGAACACCGTCCGCTTCCGTGAGCATCAGACCATACTGGTGATCGCGCAAAGTGTCGCCGCCCCAAAAATTGGTGACTCCATACGGAAGAGCTTCTCGCAAATACCAGTCATTGACTTTCCACACGGCGATGCCGCTTGCCGGAAGTCCCGCATCAAAAGAAGAAACATCCACAATGACTCCGCTCAATTTCTTTCTGTTTTTGACGCACTTCCCTTTTTCATCGCAAATGCTGTCTTCAAATGCCGTGTATAAGCTATCGACCGGATAGACTTTCGTCACCACTTCGTAATCCGATTCCGCTGCCACATCCGACGCAGGAACATACGACACCGCGATTTTCGCCGAATCCCCCGCCGAACGTTCCCGGTTTTCAATCAGCAAGTATTCATTCGCAGCCAGTGGGACTTTGACGATTTCCGTTCCCTCGCCTGAACCCGCCGCAACGATATTTCGGGTCAGGCTTTTGGAATCCGGCGGATAAACCGTTTGCACTTTCGCCCAGCCCATGTAGGAACGCACCCAAGCGGAAGGAAGCACTGGGAAAAATCCATTGCCCGCATTGTAGCCCGCAAAATCCATCAAATCAAAATAACCCAGACGAGAAATGCCTTTCACCACATCGTAAGTGTTCGGCATCCCGAGTTCCCGCCCTATCTGGTTTACGATAACGCCGTTGATTCCCCAGTTGAGACCGTCCTGCGAAGCGGTTTCGCTGGTGACCATGATTGTTTTCAGCGTGTCCAGAGTTGAACCGGGAAGAATCATGCCCCGAATATCCTTGGCGCATTTTCGTTCCGAATCCGCCGTATCCAGGTAGCTCCAATAATCCTGAACGACATAGACATCCATAAAATCGCCCGGCGTGTCCGCGTTGTTCGTTCCCATGCTGCCGCCATCCACCAAGCGACTTGCCCCCGCATGAATAATCATATAGGCGCGTTTTTTGTTGGACGATTTGGGCTGAGGCACTTTGAACGGATTGTCCAGCGTGTCATTCGAACGATTGGCTTCCGTCACGGCGTCCCAGATAAAATTCATATAATCCCGGCTGCGCGCTTCATCAAATTCCGCGGTCTTTTCGCCTTTCTTTTTAGAAGTCCGGTTGTAATCGATAATATAATGATTGACGGTATAAGGCTCGCCGCTGGGAAAAATTCTAGCGGTTATCACCAGATTGCCGTTGCTCACCGCTTTGTAATAATTTTTCGCAAATTCAAAATGCTTTTGCCAATATGCCGCACTCGCCCGGTGCCCGCTGGGATCCAAACTGTAATTTGCATTGGACGTGTCGCTGTCCGAATCAAAACGCCCCGTTCCTGTCGTCAGGGAATTGTCGGGGGATTCCTGTTTAAATTGGACGCGAAGCGCAAAAATTTCCAGAGTGTCCACTGCAAAGGACGAAGTGAAAAACGCCAGCAAAGCCAATAAAAAAAGATGCTTTTTCATAAAAGTAAAATTACAAAATAGGAAGCCGTAAACGATGCGGTTCTTCGGGAAAAAGGCTAATTCTGCGTAGGATTCAGAAGCCCATTTTTTGATAGGATTCCGGAACAGGAATGCGCCAGATTTCATCTCCCCAACGCACGTCCGTATTGACCCGCTTGATTTTTATCGAGAGCACATTTTTGCCATTCCGAAACACGCGAGTCCATTCGGGAGCTTCGCCGGAATCAAATTCCGCGTAATTTGAAAATTCCAGAGTTTCATGCTTTTGCGTCATTTTTTCCACGCGCCCGTCCTTGTTGCGGAACGCTTCAAATGGAATGCCCAGCCGATTTTTCCCATATAAAATTTTTCCATCCAAAGAATCCCGGAGAGAATCGACCGAAGAACCGAACGGCAGCACTTCACCCCAGAAAAGCCCCGCAATCTGGTGGATGTCCAAAAGGGGAATTCCCGCATAGCCGCCGACAAGAAAACCCGAACCGACAGCAAAACTTTTTTGTTGAGGAAGCACTAGAGTCCACTTGGCGTCTTGCCACAAAACCGAAGCGACCCCAATGCCCATCGGACCCGAAAATTCCATTCGGTAACGTTTATAAGGCACGGCAAAAAGAACGGCGGAAAGCGTGTGCGAACCTTCGAGAGAGTCGTTGATTTCCAAAGAAAACTTGGCTTTTAAACTATCGGGCGGTGTCAATTCCAACGAAGCGGAACCCTTTGCCAAACGAGGGCCGCAACCCGACAACAGAGCGAGCGCAAATCCCAACCACAGAATTTTTCCCGAAAGCGTTTTCACCAGCGAACCACCTCAAGTCCCCGTGAAATCACTCTTTTTTCTTGTCCAGAATTTCAATTTGCTTTCTGGCATTTTCATTTTTCGGATCGATTTCCAAAATTTTGCGATAATAGTTCAAAGCCCGTTCATTCAGCGAAAGAGCTTGACAAATCGCCGCCAAATGCGCAAATATCGAAGTATCGCTGTAGAACATTTCCCGCCAAGAGGACTCCTGCTCTTCAACCCGTTCCATCAAAGCGAGCGCTTCTTGAAATTTTCCCACGCGGTAAAGCGCCCAAGCTTTGGAATCCATATAGGCGACATTGCCCGAATCCAGCCGGAGAGCTTCATCGATCAACTCACCGCCCCAGCACAATTCTTCCGGATTGCGATTCAAATCCACCAGCGTGTAACCCAAGTGATTTTTTGCAGACGCGTCCATGGGGAAATTATGAAATAACTTTTTGAATACGACAATGGCCGAATCGACCTGCCCAAGCCCCAGCAAATTAGAACCGACGGCAAACAAGAACTGCTGCAATTCCCCGCCGACTTTTTCCGCTGTAAGATAATGCTCTGCCGCCTTTTGCCGCAAAATTTGTGCGCTGTCCCGACGAGCGGAATCCGTAGGAACCCTTTCCAAGACTTCCGCATGGAGTTGCAGCATCGTTGCGTAGATGTAATGCAAGTTCGCTATATCCAACTCCACATTTTCATCAAACCTTCTCAACTCTTCCAGATTGCCTTTTTCAATCCATTTTGCCCGGAGAGAATCCAAGCGGGAATTGCGAGCCAGGGAAGAATCCAAAAGCGCATAGGCCTTCGGGAAATTTTCCGTCGCACGATAGCGTTGCAGCAACTGATTCCGATACGACAGTTCCGGCGACTTCGCATAAGCCTTTTCTAAATAGTCCAGCGAGCGCGCCGAATCCCCGTCTTCCCAAGCATAAGCGCTCAACATAGCAAAGGAAACGGCTTCATAATTTTCCATTTGCGAAAGGCGTTCAAAATGGATTATCGACTGCTCTTTTTGGTTTTGACGCGTTTCAAAAAGCGCCAAAGACAGCAAAACGTCGCCGCGATTCGGATGGCGCTTGTAAATTTCTTTCAGGGAATCTATCGCCACATCGCCTTGCTTCATTCCCCAATGCGCCGCCACCAAAAACACAATCGAAAGCGAATCGTCTGCGACAGCCGAATCCGCCCGCAATTCTTCAACCGCCGACACCGCTTCTTCATAGCGTTTCATTTTCAACAGCAAGCGGATCCGGCGTTCCAAAAAAGAACGATCGCCACGGGCTTCATAAACATCGCCAAAAAGATCGGCAAGGGCCGAATCCTTTTTCAATTCCGTCAAAAGCAAAGCCTGCCGCTCCAAAAGGGATTGCGGATAACCGATTTGCGGCAACAAAAGCGCATAGACCCGGGAAAGCTCTTCCCTGTTCTGGGAAATTTCCAAGAGCAAGGAATATTCATAAGCGGCGTGCAGATTCTGGTCGCTGGCATCGACGGCCTTTTTATAATACGCCAAAGCGCTGTCCAAATTCGATTGTTCGCCATAAATCCGACCGAGCAAAGCGTATTGAGAACTTGTCTGTTGTCCTTTTAAGTTCTTCGCTTTTTCGGCGAGCGAAGCGGCTTCGGCAGAAGCTCCACGAGCAACCATCAATTCCAAAACGGAAAAAGCCAAAAAACGATTTTCCGGATCCGCCGCATAGGCGTGCTGCATAAACTGTTCCGCAAGCTGATTGTCTCCGTGCGCCATCAATTCCAAAGCCCGAAGGAAGGAACCGTGCGCAATTTCCAAACGGAGCAATTCCACGCTGTCCATCTTTACCGGAAAATGGGGATTTCTCGAACGAACTGCGGAATTTTCTTCGGTCTCCGCCGTCGTCTGCCCCTGCGAAGTGGCCAACTGCTTGGAACCGCTACAAGCACACAGCAGAAATCCGACAAAAGCGATTACAGCAAACTTCAGGCGAAACATCACAGCCTCTTATTCCGAAACAACCAGATTCACTCGAGCGCCGGCTGGGAGCGAAGTTTCGGCTTCGGGTTTTTGCTCCACAACAATTCCCGACGGAGAATCCGCTTTTTTGCGGTATTCCGTTTTACCGACCACAAATCCCGCCGCACGAAGATTCGCCGCAGCAGCTTCTAAACGCAATCCGGTCACGCTCGGCAAATCGACCTTGGCGCCCTTTGGACCCGACGACAAAAAGACATCTACCGTATCGCCCTTACGAGCGAGCGAGCCTTCCGAAGGATTGGTCCGAACGACTTTTCCCTTGGCAAAATTCACATGAGGAGTGAAAAACGTTAAACCGACAACAAAACCGGCAGATTCGAGAGCTTCCGTCGCTTCCTCTCCGTTCTTGTTCAACAGATCGGGAATCGTCAATTGGTTCTTGCCGTCCGAAATCGTCAACTGAATGGTCCGCCCCGGTTTGGAAAGCTGACCTTCCGGAGGATTCTGGCGCATCACCAAGTCCGCATCATAAGCCTTGCTATATTCGCGACTTTCCGCAAAAGCAACGTGGAATCCGGCCTCTTCCGCTTGCCGAATCGCCGAAACGCTGTCCAGGCCTTCCAGCTTGGGAACGGCCAGTTCCTGAACACCGGAACGCGCCACGATAGGCATTGCGATTTTATCGAAAACAAACGCCAACAAGAGCAGCACAAGGACAAGCAAAAGCAGCGCATATACCCAAGGCTTCGTCCTCAGAATCCGATGAATAAAATTTTCCTTGCCGGGTTCCGCCATATTATTCCTTTGCATTGACTGCGTGCAACTTGCTCTCTTCCGAAATCACCAAATCCTTTCCCATGAGGGAAATTATCCCGTTGCTGGCGAGTGCAGAAAAAACACGGCTGACCGTTTCCCGGGTCGTTCCGGACATTTCAGCAAATTGCTGTTGCGTCGGACGGTTGCGGATAACCGTCACCATTTCTCCGTTGCGCCCGCGAATCCGGACTCCGCGGTCTTCGATCAAGCTCAAAATGGTTCCGGCCACGCGGCCAAAAACAGACATCGTCGCGAGCGAACCAATCTGGCGGTTCGCATTGCGAAGGCGGCGGCACATCTGAACCAGAAGCCCTGTCGCTAGTTCCGGAGTCGTTTTCAAAAGTTCCAAGAAATGTTCACGGCGGATAATCAGAACTTTGGCCGGCTGAACCGCTTTGACCGATGCAGAACGAGGCTCGTCGTCGATCAGGGACATTTCGCCAAAAGAATCGCCCCGAGAAAGAAGCGAAAGAATCGTCTCCTTTCCATCGGGACCCGTCACATAGACTTTGACTTCACCTTCGGCAATCAAGAACAGCGCCCGAGTCGATTCGTCCTTTTCGAGAATAATCGTTTCGTCCCGAGCATAATCATTCACGATGACCAACGACGACAACTGGGAAAGCTGCTCTTCCGTCAGTTTCGAAAACAGATCCACTCCTTTTAACAGAAGCGCGACATTACATTCCGCCATAAACCCCCTCTTTTAGTTCATATTGATAATAATGCTTTCATCGCGGCGCGCACCGATGGAAATCATCCCGATTTTCACGCCGACGAGGTCCGACATCTCTTCCAGATACTTCTTGGCATTGTCCGGCAGTTCGTCCCAGCTTTTGCACTTGGTCGTATCCTGCTTCCAGCCCGGAAGCGTTTTATAAACCGGCTTGCAACGCCCCACCTTGGAAAGCTGGTTCGGGAAAATGTCCAGAATTTCGCCGTCGCATTCATAATGCGTGCAAACCTGGATTTCGTCAAAGGTATCCAAAACGTCGAGCTTGGTAATCGCAAGATGCGTAAGTCCATTGACGAGCGCCGCCTTGCGGACGACCGGAGCATCGAACCAGCCGCAGCGACGATTGCGCCCCGTCGTGGCCCCGTATTCGTTCCCAAGCTTGCGAAGCTTGTCGCCCATTTCGTCCAAAAGTTCCGTGGGGAAAGGTCCGTTGCCGACACGAGTCGTGTAAGCCTTGACCACGCCGACAACCTGATCGATTGCCGTAGGACCGACGCCGGCACCGCAGCTCGCATACCCCGCGACCGTATTGCTCGAAGTCACATAGGGATAAGTTCCCTGGTCCACGTCCAAAATCGTTCCTTGCGCGCCTTCAAAAATCAAGCGTTTGCCCTCTTTCATCGCTTTGAAAAGCACCTCGCTGACATCGCGGACAAAGGGTTTGATTTTTTGTCCCAGTTCCAGATAGTCGCGAATGACCTGCTCCGGATCGATTTCGGACACGTCATACATCACGCGGAATTCTTCGTTGTGAACTTTCGCCATCGCTTCGACGCGGGGACGCAGTTCCCTTTCATCCATCAAATCGCCGACACGCACGCCGATACGATTTACCTTATCGCTGTAGCAAGGGCCGATGCCGCGTCCTGTTGTTCCGATGGCCGCCTTGCCCGCTTTTTTCTCTTTCGCCTTGTCCAACGCGGAGTGATACGGCAGGACCACATGAGCATTGTCCGCAATCACCAGACGCTTTTCCGGGTCGTGTACGCCCTTGGAGTGCAAGTCGTCAATTTCTTTCAAAGTCTGGACAGGATCCAGAACCACACCATTGCCTATCACGCAGAGTTTGTTTTCGTGCATAATGCCGGAGGGAATCAGATGGAACACGAATTTTTTGTCTCCCACTTCCACCGTATGGCCAGCATTTGCGCCGCCCTGGAAACGCACGATTACGTCTGCATCCAGCGTGAGGAAATCAACAATCTTGGCTTTACCTTCGTCCCCCCATTGGGAACCGATTACTACACGATTTGGCATAAGTCCTTCTCAAAAAAATACGAACCGCGGGAAACCGGATTTTCCGGCACCCTTTTTCGCTCACAAAATAGAAAAGAAATCGCAAAGAATTTGAAGCGCGAGCGCATTGCCCCCCCATTTTGGGCAAAGGCTTTACATTTTTGTACTGTAATCCCGTTCGCCGAAAAGCGCCGTCCCAACCCGAATCATCGTCGCGCCTTCTTCGATCGCGACTTCTAAATCTCCCGTCATTCCCATGGAAAGCTGGTCAAAGGAAGCAAAAACGCCGCCGTGCGCCAAAAATTTCTGTTGCAAATGACGCAAAAAAGCAAAGCACTCCCGAGAATCTTCGGAGACTCCCGTATTTTTGCCAATCGTCATGAGCCCGCGAAAGCGCAAATGCGGACACGGGGCATGGGTTTCCAGAGAAAGCAGAAAGGGTTCCGCTTCACGGATATCCAAACCGCTCTTGGTCGCCTCTTCACCGGCGTTCACCTGAAACAGGATGTCCAATGTCTTATCCGCTTCTGCGCAAATTTTTTCGAGTTTTTCCACCGCTTCCATACTGGCGATAGAATGGATGCAATCGGCAACGAGTGCCGCTTTTTTTAATTTGTTGCTCTGCACGGGCCCAATGATGTGGCACCGGATTTCCGGAGGGCGATCCGTGAATTTTTCCAAGGCTTCCTGCACCCGATTTTCCCCGAAGTCCGTTGCCCCAAGCGCTATGGCATTTTTTACTGCCGAAAACGGATGAAACTTGGAAACCCAAATCAGCCGGACACTTTCGCGAGAGCGTTTACTTTGTGTGCAAGCATTCGCCATGCGCGCTTCCAATTTTTCATGAGCCGTACGCATTTCGTCCAAAGAAAATTCAGCCATTTTTTGCCTCTAAATTTTTGAATCCTCACCGCAGAAAATAGAAACCTTTTCCGCGCCATGGCAAGGTGAACTCAGTGATCAGTTATCAGTTATCAGTTCCGACTCCCAACTGGTCCCAGCCCTTCGACAAGCTCAGGGACCGGTTGTCGAAGCACACCAACCATGGTTCGGCAGGCTCACCAACCAAGCAAATCGGATGGAATTTTGCACATAAGTCCGTTTTTTTTTGGGGGGGGGATTGCAAAATGCAACAAAAAAAACAGATTATTATTATATTTTTCACAACTCAAAAATTAAAGGAGAGAATATGAAAATCTTCACCCTCAGGAATGCCGCCGCAAGCGCCGCTCTTTTGAGCCTTTTCGCCTGCGGAGACGACAGCAGCTCGGGAAACAAGACCCCGGAAGTCTTCGGTACCAAGGACGACCTGCCCGAGTGCACCGAAAAAATCGCCGGAGACACCCTTTACGTGGAAAGCGATTCTGCGGATTACGTCTGCGAAGATGACGAATGGGTTCTCGTCGGCGATACGAGCGCAACGGACACTTCGGACGTTTCCTCTTCGTCGGGAAAGAACCCGAGCAGCTCCAGCGCTATCGTTTCCAGCAGCTCGGCAATCCCCAAGGAAGTCGTTTTGGCGTGCCCAGACACCCTCACAGGAAATTCGATTTACGTCGACGGCGATTCGCTGGTTTTAGAGGGTTTTAATCAATTCTACTTTTCGGCATATACCGGCAACGCCATCCTTCTGGACGAAGATTATGCGATGTACCGGCTGCAAATGCCTGTGATGAATTCCATGTATGGCGATTCCGCAATGATTTGCTGCCCTGGCTTGGGGGATTCGACCGTGTGCGCCATGACTAAAAAGGGCGGGCGTTTTTCGGCCGGCATCGACTCCGCCAAGGCCTATGGTCCCTGGCTGGTAATGCGTCTAAAGATGCCGAACACCCCGGAGAACAGAACGGAAATTCTGAATTACGCAGACAGCAAGGATATGGAACTTTGCGCCACGGAATGGGTGAATCTGTACGGCTGTCTGGGTCAAAACGGCACCGATGTGGATGCATTCTTAGAATATGACCCAGCCAAAGAAGAATTCCAAATGAAGTTTTTCTTTGACGGAGACGCCCGATACAGCGCGGATTCGGCTGCCGCCCTTAAAATCGCCTTGGCGAATATAGAGTCCGCCATTCAAGATGGCGACCTGGCCAAGGTGGCTGCCCTTACCGGGCTCAAGTCCTCGGACCCCTATATGGAGTTGTTCAAAATCGCTTCCGTAAAAGGCGGTGTTGGCAGCACTCGCTATTTCTACCTCGA
>NZ_FUWU01000017.1:0-15546 GCF_900167415.1 Fibrobacter intestinalis
CTGTTGGAATGGCTATACTGTTTTTGCCTTCTGTGGAACGGAATGAACAAAAAATGCGAACGTCCTTATCTTGCGTTCGCAAAGTGACTTTTTAAGGGCTGACTATATAATTCCCAAATGATTTCTACCGCCGTTCAAAGAGGCGATTGGATTTATGCATATGACGAAAGAAATTGCCAATGCGCATCCATTTTTGGAGAACAACTGATGGGATTCACTTCTACGACAGTAAGCGTTAAACACGGAAGTTGGATTTACGTGTATGATGAAAAAGGGAGTCAAATGTCTAGTCATTACTGTGGATAATTCCAACAGCAAAAATGGAGAGCCTCGTTCTCAAAATAGCGAGGTCTTCATTTATCCATCATGCTTACCGAAAGCGCACGCGCCTACCGACCAGATCAAAGAATTTTTTCGTTTTGGACAGCAAAACCGATCCCGATTTTGACACGCTCCCGCGCCGCACCCCAGAAGTCGTCGCCGTATCCGACAAGTCTTGAAATTCAAACCAATCCACATTCACATAGCTGCCGGTAATCTGCATTTTTAGCACGTGCGTTCCTGCGCTCAAATCAAGCGTTCCCGCATCGACAGCTTTATAAACATTCCACGTTGAATCTGTCTTCGGGATTTTCACCGTATCAGTGACAGCGATATCATCGACAAAGAACATCACGCTCGACGATTCGGAACCGCTAGCCGCATTCAATGTTAGCCGATATTTTCCGGCTTTGGAAACATCCATGGTGTATTCCATCCATTCTCCGGCATTTGTGTAACCTACTGCATATTCTCCCGCCTCGGAGAGCTCTACAATATCCACGCCGTCATTGCGATAGGCTCCGCCCTTATTTTCGGAATCCGTGTCGTAATAAGAAGAATTTCCTGCGCCCGAACCGGGAATGTCGTAATTTTCCGCTTCGATTTTACCCGGAATTTTTGCCAGAGCACCGCCAAAAGGCGTTTGCGGTTCAATAATCTGCGGGCCTACACCGACGAGAGTCACGATGCAATCTTTGTTAGAAGCTCCCGAACTCATTGTGATTGTCACTCTGCCATTTTCCGCTTTCACTTCGCCTTCGTATTTCGCATTTTTCGCTTCGCTGGTCGTGTAAATATGGAAGGATTCGATATTTGCATTTGGAACATTCACCGTAACCGTTTTTTCGTTTCTATAGTCCCGATTCACGAGAACGACGATAGTACTATCCCCGCCAGCACTCTTGTATGCGGAAGCGTAGAGATTCGGTTCCGGATTTGCCGTAGCGCCTACACGAACCGCTCCAGGGCGTATAAAACGAGCAAACTGAGAAAGAACATAACCCCGTTTAGAAACTTTACCAATTTCATTGGAAGGAATGGACAGTTTGTTGCCAAAATCCTTTTCCATAATCAGCCCATAACAACGCCGGATGTACCACCAAGTGTACTGACTGAAATTGCCGATGACAAGACCGCGGTGAATCTCATAGCCGACATCCATTGCGCGCACCGTATCCAATTTATTTTCATTCGCCTGGTCACCTGTTTTCATTACGACGCGCCAATAATTTCCACTTCCCTGGCTTTCCGTATAATGCTCCGTCATCCAGCGTTCCACTTTTTTCGTATCGGCCAAGGAATAGGCGAAAAAATCATCCTCCGTATTCGCTTCGCTGCCATAGAAATGCGCTCCGAGAATATCGATATTTTTTAGCGCAGCGTCGTCTTCCAGAATTTGATTGTAAAGACTCTTACTATAAGCAAAAGATTCCGCGGAAATCACTTTGGTTCCGTTCTTGCGCAACTGATCCGCATAATTTTTCGTGAATTTATACAGATTATCGGCAGTCCAGCAGGTCCAGGAATCGCACCAGTCCGGTTCGTTTTGAATGCTTATCGCGTATAAAGGAACTCCCTGATTTTTCATATAATCGCTAAAACTGTTCAAATGATTGACATAGGCCTGCCAGTCGCTTTCAACAATCTGTGTCGTATTGTAAACGGTTCCCCACCGATTAAGAGTGTACGGCGTTTGCATAGACGAAGGCGGTTTCCACGGAGTCGCATAAACAATCGCACCGCGTTCTTTGGCTAATTTTGCCGCCGTCAATTCTTTTCCAAAATCACTGGAGTTTTCATTGACGGGAATGCGCAACACGGTAAGTCCCAGCTGCCCTTCTCCGCTGCCAAACGCCAGATTTGCATCGTTTTCATTAAGCCCAGCCCCGCCTTGCCACGTATTATGAACCATGCCGCCAAAACCGCGAATCACCTGATGTTCTTCATCAAGATTCACATTTACCGTTGCAGCGTTTGACAAGCCAAAGCACAACCCCATAAAGCCAAATAAAATCCGAATTTTCATTTTTAAGCTCCTATTCCGCAAGGCGAACGCGTTTGACAAAGCCGTTGCTTTTTCCTCGAATCAAATACACGCCGGAACGTTTTAAGCTATAGCGCACTTCATTCAGCACATCCCTTGCCGAAGAGCGAATTTCCATTAAGCGATTGCCGTTCAGATCAAACACATCGAACATCGTTTCTGCACTGTTTCCTTCAAAATTCAAAGCCGACGCGATTCCCATCGTCCCTTCAGAAAATTCAAAATAATCCAGATTCACATAGCTTCCAGTAATCAATACTTTTAAAACGTGCGTTCCAGAATCCAAAGCGATTTCGCCGACATTTACCTTGTTATAGACGCTCCAAGTTTCATCGGTCAAAGGAATTTTCACCGTATCAGTGACAGCGATATCATCGACAAAAAACATCACGCTCGACGATTCGGAACCGCTAGCAGCATTCAATGTTAGCCGATATTTTCCTGCTTTGGAAACATCTATGGTGTATTCCATCCATTCTCCGGCAATCGTGTATCCCACAGCCATACCGCTACCGCCAAGCACAATGTCCACGCCTTCCGATGTACGAAAATCCGCATCGCCTTGATTCGCTTTTTCGTTGTCTTGATAAGCTTTCGCACCGCCCTCGTCATAATTTTCCGCTTCGATTTTGCCCGGAATTTTTGCGGCGATCCCGCCGAACGGAGCTTGCGGAATTTCAACAGAAGCGTCCGCAGTGAAACTCCATTCCAAAATCCCCATCGTCGAATCCGCAGCTCCTTTGAACACTAAAAAAAGCTCGTCCACAACTCCCGAAAGTCCACTCACTTCGCATTCGTTTTCCGCATAAGTCTGCCAAGAACCGGTTTGTTCGAGTTCGCAGCTTCCCGCCAGAGTCCCCGTTGCAGAACCCGTGCGCACTTCAATTTTATTTCCCGAAGAGACGCTTGCCGCCGTCGCTACAAACTTTTTCGCCCCATCGCCAAAATCCACGCCACTCACGCGAATCCAGGATTCTTTAGAAGCATAAGGAGTCAGAACGTGCGAAACCGGAGTTCCACGCGTCCAATCGGTACGGCTACGGATATTTCTCTGTTTGGAACTCGTCAAAGCCGGATACGTCCGATAGGGATCAAAATTTTCAATTTGCTTCGGTCCTTCATTTGTAAACACTAGCTTGTTCATTTCATCCCCATTCCAAGTCAATTCGTCAATACTCACGCTCCGGTGATACGCCGGCTCGGGATTCGCCACCCCCAAAGACGCCGGATGTTCTGCTGCCTGGACCAGACGCCTGTCATGATAAACCGCATACCACTTGCCTTTAAATTCCGCAATACCGTGATGGTTATTATTATGCGCATTGATATTTTGCCCGTTGATATTCGGATTGTCCAGCACGATGCCCTTGTATGTATAAGGTCCCATCGGATTATTCGATGTTCCGTAAGCAATTCGCAAATCGGCGGTGCTATAGGACAGATAATAAATGCCGTTCCTTTTATGGATATACGACGCTTCCATCGCCCGCGGGCCAGCAATCTTCAATTGCGTCTTGGAATTCACATCGAAACCGCTCAAGTCTCCATTCAACTTGTAGATATTGAAAATGTTGTTGTCTCCATCGGCAGCGGGACGCGTCGTATTATTCCCGCCGCCAAAAGTAAAGTATCCCTGGCCGTCGTCATCAAAGAAAATCGCCGGATCAAAGCACCAAGCGATGCCGTCGCAATCCGCAAGGCCGCCGCCCCAGTTGTTGATAAGTTTCTTGTTTCCCGGAATCGGATTCGTATAAGGTCCATTGATATTTTCAGAACCGACCAGCCCGACACCGCCTCCACCGCCATCCGGATAAACGATATAGAACTTGCCATTTTTCACCGCAATGCCCGAAGCCCAAATGTCATTGATATTGTCGTATTCGCGCTTCGCTTCGAAAATAATGCCGTAATCCGTCCAATTTTTCATATCACGGCTGCCAAATGCGTAAAGCGATTTAATCGTATAGCCATCGGAACCCGCAGGGTCGTCACTGTCCGTCAAAATGTAAAACATGCTATCCGTCGCCGTGCACGCCGGATCCGCCAAATAATGATAATTGGAAATCGGATTATCCGCAAGCGCGACTCCCACAAAAGCCGCCACACAAAACGCCGTCCGGCATTCTTTCCAAACATTCCTAGACATAGGGACTCCTTTAAAAGCACTCACGCTAAAATTATTTCAGAAATGCCAAAGGAAAAATTGCAAACATTCATTCTTTGTGGACATTTTATCCACGGGAAACCTGTGCGCAAAATCTTGCCGCAGCAATCCAAAAATCTTTTTAGGGCGCATCCCGGCGGTAAAACGCAGCCAGAAAAAATCACTGCCGCCGGGACCGGGCCGTCGCGGTAATCGCGCGTTTTCCGTTCGCAAAGCTCACCGCGCGCTCCCCGTCCAGCCGCGCCACGGGCGCGTCCGTCCCCATCCGGGATCCGTCCCTTGCGCGAATTCAAAATTTTCCTTTGCTAACCTACTTTCCGCGAATCCGCACAAAATGCGTTTCGCTTCCCACCCGAACCCAATAATTTCCCGCAGTCGGGATTTCCACTTTCACGCTGCCCAAGACTTTTCCCCGCGCCAAAACCTGCCCCAAGGCATTCAGTACAAAATATCTTTCGGAAGCAGCGGAACTTATCCAGACAAAAGAATTTTCGGCAATGACATCCACTTTGTTTCGGAAATCTGGAAAAGGCAAAGCGGTACTCGCCACGGTATAAGGCACAAAGAACGCAGAATCCAAATTTTCGACATGAATTTTCACCAGATAATTTCCCGCATCCAATTGGCAATATTCGTTTTCCATAAAAATATCATTGGCGCATCCTGGAATGAAAGCCCCCCAAACACACGCCTTCTGCAAACCCAACAATTCTTCCGGTTTCACCAGCTCGGAATCTGCAGAAAAAATGGAATAATAGACTGGAGATGGCGAAAAATTGATATGCGAGCATCCCGGATTAAAATCCGATTTTAAACAGTTGTATTGCAAAGTACAAACTTGCCGTGCGTCGTTTTCATAGACGATGCCTTGCCCCACCAGATATTCTCCATTCGGCAAACAATCGTAATTCAAATCGGGGACAATGTAAATAGAATCTTTTTCACCGCGGCCACCCAGTGGCCATAATTGCGTACTGCCAAGAGCGTAACCATTTTTCCCAATCGGCGCTTTTTGCAGCGTATCGCTTTTCTTGTACAAATAAAACCACGCAGGGCGATATTCTTCCTTTGAAAAATGAATCCGAAACCACCCAGCAAACCCAGAATCGTCCGGAACCAGTTCCCAGGCATCCCGCGAGTCTTTCGCATCCACCATCACGGGCGTTTCTTCTACCCAATCCCTGTAATCGGGCACCAGGACAAAAACCGTCAAATCGCTTTTAAAAGAACCAAGATAGCTTCGCAGGCGGATATCGCTCGTATAAAATCCATACGCGTCTTCATCGGGGCGCATCTCCTCTTCGGGAATAAAAGAAATCACCCCTTCCCGGCTATCTTCAAACAAACTCTTCAGCGGAATTTGCACGGCAATTTCAGAAGGAAATCCTTGTGCGCCAATCGGTTCCGAAAAGAGCGAACCTCTATCCCGATAAATCAAAATGGAATCCGGCAAAGAATCTTCGTCCCATGAATAGCGAAACCAATGGAGAGTATCCCCGAGCATTTCCTTGAAAGATTGCTTATCGCCATTTTCGACAATTATCGGCGAAGAATTAAACCAGCTCTTTGTATCCGGCGGCAAAAAGAAAAATGTTTTTTCCGCTGAAAAAGCAATCGATACGAAAAGTAAAATCGGAAAAATTTTCAGCATTAAATCGACCTCCATACATAAATCAAAGGCTTTACCGGATTAAAATCAACTCGGAAAATTTTAGCATATTGATGAACAACAATATCTTTCGCAAGGATTCTTCCATAATAAACCTTTTTATTTTGTCCAACAACAACTTTCGAAAGTGGAGCAAATAATGTTCCCGCAAAATCACCTTCAATAAACGTAGTCCCAGAATTTAGCAGATTTAGTTTAAAACCACGAGCTACAATGCCATGATAATTTGAATTTTCAACACTTTCATCAAATTCACCTTGCCATTTTAATTTTCCACCAAGATTTAATATCGTTTCTTCACCTGGTTTTAAAAATTTAATTTTAGAATCCGCTTCTATTTGTAACATACCTTTTACAAACATTTCTCCCGGCGAAAAAACTATTGTCGCTCCACTTTCAATTTTTAGCGTATCATAAGCCATTCCATCCGACAAATAAAAAATTTCACCGGACGTAACTACTTTTTTGGACAAATAAGTTTTCTGCAAATCTTTTGGAGATTCAAATAAATAATTCAAATTCCAATCTGTATTTTTTTTTGTTTCTATTTTTCCTCGAATTTCAGCAAATTTTTGACGTTCAAGTAAATTTTCAATATCAACATTCAAACCTGTATACAAATTCAAATTTCCCATAACAACGGATCCACTTCGCATTCTTACGATACCATTAGAATAATTTTTCAAATAAGCATCCACATTACCAACATAAGAGCGCGCTCCTAACGATACCACTACAGGATTTACCGAATAGCTAAAAATTTTCTTTCCCGAAGATACTATGTTGCAATAATTTGTGTCCTCTAGTTCAGAATTGAAACACTTAACTCCATCATTAAGGACTAAATGATCTCTAGCAAATAGTGTATATTCCGCCGGGACATCTGCCAAGAATTCAGATGTTTCTGCTTTTAGTCCAAGCCCATCCAAAAGTCCATCACCATTATCATCAGGATCTAATTCAGCTCGAATTCCATTTTTATTTTTATCTGATACATAATTAAGTTTATACGCTTTTCCACAATTTGAACAAGGCGCGACAGGATTATAGGCGTAAGAATAAATCTCTTTTTTATCATCAATTCCATCATCGTCGGAATCAGACTTAAAGGGATCTGTTTTGAAACGAACCTCTTCATCAAAATTAACAATACCGTCGCCATCTGAATCATAATGCACACGATAATCGGACATTCGTACTGATTCAGGAATTTTTTCCATTAAATAATAAAATTCAATAGGCTTATTTGTCCATGCAGAATTTGATTTCACTCCATTATTGTCGCCAAACGCATAAAGAAAACCATAATTATTCTCATCGCCAGCATAACCATAAATAATCATTATATGTTCATGCACTCCAACATAAATCAATTTGCCTGCATCTATTTCTTTTTTTACCGTTTGGTAAGAAGGCGAACCTTCATATCGAATTACTTCATCTGTATTTAACGCAAATTTTAAAGCCCTGTCAGCAGCTTCCGAAGTCGCCCCATTATTTACAAATGGAGAAATTAGCGGATCCGAATCATTAAATTGAGTAGCAAAGACTATTTCATCTTGCGTAATATTTCCACCATAAAAATGATTCATAAGTTCCGCAGCAACTGCCCAACACCTTCTATCTTCCAAAGAATCCATCCATAAAGAATCTACATGAGAAACATCCCATCCCTGTTCTTTTAATTTATGGAAATAGCCTAAATTCAATAATCGTGTATCTTTTCTCGCCTTAATAGTTTCAACAGGAAGTTCTTTCCAAATACGTGTATCTATCCCTTGCGATATAAGATGCGTCGTTACAAAATCATACTCAACAATTTCACCCTCTTCCGAATAAGCGACACCATTTTCATCCATTTGCATTCCTGAATATACTTTCCACGAATAAACTCCATCAGAAAGTGCTAAATTTATTTGCGTATTTTTTGTGATTATGTTACCGATTGTATTTTTCAATGAGTCTTGAATAATAACCTTATATTCAACAGCATTATGTACGGGCATCCATCTAAATTGCACAGAATCATTTTCTGTCAATCGTCTAACAATAGGTTTGTTCATTGTCACTTTTATCGGATTTGGAAAAGACTTCGTAGAACTCGAACTATCTCTATCAGAATAAGGAGTCCAAAATTTCATACAGAATTTTCTATCACTAGGCAACGAAAGATACCGATAAAAAACATTTTGCCTTATTTGCATTCCATCAATCGTATCTGTTGTAGCCTCCGCAAGGAAATCGAAAACATCTTGCCATACGCCATGCTTTACAGCCTCTTCAGCATGAACCCCAATTGTCCCCCACGCAAGATACGAAACCCATACAGAATCTTGCTTTAAGAGAACCTCACCGACATTTCCATCAAAAAAACTAGAATTAACAATGGTCTTTTCTTTTTGCAAACAATCTTCAGCATTTTGGCAAATGCGCACAATCTCCCCTTCCTTCAAATAAATCGAATCCAAAAGAAGCTCATTTCCTTGGAAATTCCACAAAGAAAATCCCTTCATAAGCATATCGAAATCCCCATCATTTTTAATATCAATCCAAGCGTTTCCTTTCGGCTGAATCCCTACTATTTTAAATTGAGCTTGGGGTTCTATAAAAGCCGATTCCGAATCACCATATATCAGATCATTGTTCACAAATACCAAAATTTTTTCATTTTGTGAGAAATCAGATACTTTTAAATAACTGGGGTCTTTTAATTTTTTTAAAGAACTCCAATCTTGATAGTGTAATCCTATACTAAAGCCCCCTTTATCCGGAAAAATTTCAGAAGCAATTGAGTCTATTCCTATTTCAACAAAACCGATACTATCATTTAAAGACTTCTGTATTACCTTTGCTCCTGCAATATAACTAGGTTCAACAACAATCGTTTTGCCGACTTCGTTATAAAAGAAATATCGAATTTTTACATTTCGAAGCACAATTGAGGTGTCTTTGTAAACAATAAGACGAAGTCCGAGCATCGATTCATTATTAACCTGCTCATCCTTAAATTCAACTTTTAAAGGCGATGCAATCGAAACAACAACCGCAAAGAGTATTAAAAATTTTATCATAACATTCCTATTTGTTAATTTCTTTGCAAAGATAGTATTCAAATTTTATTTTAGCAAACAAAAAAGCACATTCTACATTTTTTTTACAAAAGTACGCTTCAAATTTCGCAAATATAAAAATCTATTGCTTTTTATAACATAAAAATTTTCCGCACTTATTCTACAAAGCGAAACGCCGTCGAATCCACTCCGTAAAACACAATGTCGTCCACCCAAAACTCCCCACTCGACCCGCCGAAAATGGAGATGTTGGTGACATGATTTTTTACCGCGTCCCAGCCGATGTTTTCGCCGATGCTGTCCGCTTTAATCAACGTTTCCGGCGTTACCACCAGGCGCGTCCACACGGAATCGATTTCAAAAGACTTCCACGCCTTTCCCGAATCATAAGACACGGAACTGTCCGCAATGACATCAAACGAGAAATAAATTTTGCCTTCGATATTTCCGCGAATCCAGAAAGTGACCGAGTCGATTTCGCTCAAATCGGTTTCCCCAATATGACGTCCCATCAATGCCCAACTCAAAGCAGAATCGTTCTGATTGGCAAAATGCGCGACAAGTCCCGAACGTCCCAATCCCGCGGAATCCGTTTCTAAATGCGCCGTCGCATACAGCGAATTCGAAACATACCAACCCGCCGTACTATCTTCAAAATCTTCAAACAAATAGGAACGGAGCTGTACGGACGTGTCTTTTTCTGGCAAATCGGGGTCTTCCCAAAAGAGATCTTCATTTTCCTTTTGAATTTTCACCGGTTCAGCAATTAGAACTTCATCTTCGTAAACCGCCACAATTTCAAAATTTCCCTGCGGCACCTGAGGAAATGAAAAATGTCCCAGCGAATCCACAAGAGCCCAATAATGAGTGCCTCGGATTTTTATGAACACAGGAGATTTTTCCGTTTGAATGAAACCGGAAAGGGTTGCCGGTTCTTCTAAAACAACCGGGACGGAAATCGCCGAATCCGAAATCGCTTCGGGAATTGTGAAACGAGTCGCTCCGAGCAGCAAATCCGCACCATCGCCATCGCGAGCTTCGACAATATAATCGCCCGCCCCTATGGAATCCAGCCGAACCACGCCAGAGCCATCGGTTTCCATGCCAAGCGCATTGTCAAACGAGTCGTATTCCCCCAATGCAGAGTCCAAATACAAATACGGCAGATAATTTTGTTCCCGAATAGAGACGACGCTTTGCGCCAACGGGATTCCATCCGCATTGGTCACCACAATTTTCGCTACGGAATTCTCCGTTTCAAACGTAGATCCCGCGGATTCATTTGTTGAACACGCCGCCAAGATTTCCATCCCAGCAGCCACCAAAAGCATCCTCATCCGACGTATCATTTTTTCCTCGCCCACGCGACCGGATAAAACGCCATGGAAAGCTGCATTACCCGATCTGGATTCTGTATAGGATCTACTCTTTTTTGGACGAGTCGGCGAAATTCTTTTACCATATCGCCAATATCTTCAAAGCCTTCTTGATCGACAGAGAGTGTGAGCGTCGATATATTGCGTTTTTCGGCAGGGATATTTTCCAGCGCATCGCTTGCCAACCGAAGAGCCTGCTTTTGAAAATTTCGAACCGCTTGCGCTTTTTCCGGGCCACCTACAGTCAAATGCGTTTCTGTCAGCGCCAATTTTCCCGAAGCCAGTTTTTTGACAAGCCCCACTTCCTTTAAAATTTCTATCGCTTCCTGCGCTTGTTCTTCAGTAATCGGCGGGCACATGTCCCGAGCAATCTGCTTGGTGTTCACAACTCCGCCATTTAATTCCAAATAAGCGCGGACCGCTGGAATCCACCAATTTTCAAGCAATTTCAGTTCCGCAACCTGCAAGCTGTGCCGTTCGACATCGCCAAGAGCCAAAGCCTTCGCCATGAGTTCAGCTTTTTGGGAAGAATCCTTGGAGACCGCCGCCGCATAGAGCAAATCAAAATACTCCGCAGAGCGCCCAGAAAGTCCGAGCATTTCCTTGGCCGTGCGCAACGCATGAGCCGGCAAATGGTGCTTTTTTTGCAACACCCGAAAGAGATAACTGGAATCCAGCCCTAGCTTTTCGCCCATCATTCGATAGGAGTAAAATGGCATTTCCTTTTTACGACGCTCGTAAAAAGCTTTAAGAAAATCTCGATAGTCCGTGATGTCAGCCGATAAAATCATCTTTTACAAGATACATTTTGGATATTGGGCTGCATTTTTCCAAGTACAAGTCCCATGGACAAATTGTCCAAACGTGAGCGCAGACACAGCCAGAACCGGATTAATTTTCCATCGACATCCGAAGCAACGCCGAAGCGATTTCTTCCATTCTCGGCAAAGCCGAGTCTTTGGAAAATCCCTGAGGAAGCCTGCGAAAACCGACATTCCGGATTTGTTCGTACAATTTTCGAATGGCTTCGTTTGCCGGAACATTTTCCGCGTTTTGCAATAAATTCAGCAAGAAAAGTCCCAAGCCGCTCAATTTCGCCGTTTCCGCTTTGGGGAAAATCGCCCGCAAATCCGCCCGAACATAGCCGATACTCAATTCCGACCCGCGAAGGCGCACTTTCACCTGCCGTTCAAAGGCATTTCGGGTTTTGATGCCGGGAAGCAATGCTTCGGACAGCTGCGGAAGCTTTCTGCTCTCAAAATTTCCAAATGGAGGCAACTTTTGCAGTGGGCACTGCTCCGGCGACCGAGCCGCGATTTCCTTTGCTTTAACCGTTTCGCAAAACGGTTCGTAATTTTTCATCACCAGAACCGTATCGGCGACTTTTAAATAATCCCCGCACGCCCCGACAACCAGCACCATATTGACGCCCAGCGATTTCAATTCGGCTATTCTGTCCGAAAGAGGAATCAGAGGTTCGTCCTTTTCTCCGACCAGTTCCCGCATCCGGGAATCCCGAATCAAGAAATTCACCGCCGAAGCATCTTCGTCGATATACAAAGTGCGAGTTCCAAATTCCAAAGCTTCCATGACGTTTGCCGCCTCGCTGGTGCTGCCCGAAGCCGACGACGTTTCAAAAGATTCCGTCGAAACGCCAAAGGGAAGTTCCCGCACAAAAGGCGCAATCCGAGTTCCCTTGACAAGGCGTCCGGGTTCCGCCGCAATGCGCACCGCAGACGGATCCGAAATGACCCATTCCCGACCATCCCCCAAAATATGCGGCACGACCGCGCTTTCCAGTGCCGAAAGAAGCGTCGATTTCCCATGATAAGCACCGCCGGCAATGACCGTTATCCCTTTCGGAATCGCCATCCCCGAGATTTGTTTTCCACAAACTTCAAAGGTTTGCAGCAATTCCTTCGGAGATTGAAAAGGAATCGCTCCTTTTTTTGGCAAATCGCTTGTTCCCGATTCTCGGGGCAGAACCGCTCCGTTCGGCACAAACGCGACAAAGCCCCGCATTTGCATTTCGAGCAAAAGGGCTTCCCGCACTTCCAACGACTCGATGCAATCCAGAGCTTTCTTTTTTTCCGTTTCCGCATTCAAATACAGAGCCATCAGCAAATCGGGAATTAACGACGTCAAAAGCTCCATCGCCGCCGGGACATCAATCTGGCGTTTTTCCCCTGGAAGATCGACCGAAAGAACCACTTCGACCATCGCCTTTCCCGCATTTTCCGAAGGCCCGCCGACCCAGAGCGCATTCCGGACAAGGACTTCTTCTCCCGGAACAAGAACGCTCACCGGGAATTTTCCTTCGCTCTCTTCTGCACGCGACGCGATTTCCGACGCCAATTTTCGCAGCAAAAAATCCGCCAAAGCCAGACGCTTTACCGGAAAATTTCCCCATTCCACGGGAATTCCCAAAAGGTCTAGAGGTGCGCTGAATTTAAGACGGGACGCGGGCGCAAACGGATCCCCCTGCACATGAATAAATTCCAATGTAAAATCGCCAAACGGCCAGGATTTTCCTCCAAGACTTTTATACAAGCCGTAATTTTTGCCGTTAAAAGAGCGCAATTTTTGATAAAGTTCTTTCATTTGAGGAAAAATACAATTTATAAGGGGATTTTTACATCCGGCGTTCCCGCCAAAAGCCTTTTTCTTTATATCTTAAAGAGGATTTCAAGGAGCTATAAATGAAATTCATCTCTAAACTGTTCGCTTTTAGCGCTGTAACCCTTTCTTTCTGTGCTTCTGCGGCTTTTGCCGAAGAGCCACCTCCCCGTGATCAAGCCGCAACGGTGACCATTCTCACGGAACCTCCCAACAGCGAAGTCTATCTGGGCGGTGAACTGCTGGGAAAAAGTCCCATCGAGAACCGTTCCGTCAAATCCGGACGCCAGACCCTGATTGTCGTGGATCAAGGCTATGAGCTGGTCAATCAGCGCGTCAATATCTGGCCGGGATCCGACAAGCGCAACAATTTCAATTTTGGCACAGTGATTCCCAAAGGCCACGTTGAAGTGACCACCATTCCGGGCAAGTGCATTATTTATGTGGATGGCGACAATGCGGACCGCACGGACGGCGCACCGCTCACCGTAAACAACCTGGACGCCGGCGACCACATGATTCGCGCGGAATGCAACAACGGACGCATGGCGGAACAGATGGTGAAAATCGAAGGCGAAAAAACGGCCAAGGTCACTCTCGACGCCAGAAAAGGCAAACGCTATTAATCGCAGCCCAAAGTTCTTTTCCTCCGCTTTTAAAAGCAGAAAGTTCGCTTTCTGCTTTTTTTATCAGAACAACTCGAGGCTACGCCTTGAGCTTACCCCATTTATTTAGCGTTTCAATTCTACGCACAAAAAAAGACGGAAAAAAATCCGTCTTTTTCGAGGCAACGCTCAGACTCGAACTGAGGAATGAGGCTTTTGCAGAGCCGTCCCTTACCAACTTGGGTACGTCGCCTAGTGCTTCCAATTATAGGAAATAATTTTAAATTTCCAAGGTTCCCATGGCACTTCTTCCCTTAAAAAAACGTTTTTTTTGCAAAATAGCGGAATTGTGGCTCCGTTCTCTGCGAATTTCCTTTGAAAACGCCGACTCAACCATTTCTTCGGGCATTATCGCATTATGGCACCGAGATTTATTCGCCGCGACCGCGGGCTTCCATCACCGGGGGATCGCCGCCTTCATTTCACCCAGCGCAGACGGGGACGTTCTCGCCCAAATCGCCAAAGACCTGGGATACCAAGTCATCCGCGGTTCCAGCAATGAAAAATCTCTCGCCATCCGGAAAATTCTGCCGCTTTTGAAAAAAGGAACCCTTTGCGCCATGGCGCTTGACGGGCCACAAGGCCCTGCCGAAATCGAAAAGCCCGGAACCCGGTGGCTTGCCAACAAAGCGGGTGTTCCCGTCTGGAAGGTGCGGATTCATTACGGGGCTCACATTTCCCTTTCTAGTTGGGACAAGGCGGTCATTCCGCTGCCTTTGTCAAAATTGACAATTTCTTTAAGCTATCTTTAGTTTTGTTTATTCTCGGAGACTAGCATGATATACCCCTCGTTTGTCGCATTTGACCTCGAAACCACTGGACTTGTTGATAAAAAAGACGAAATCATTGAAATCGGTGCGGTAAAATTTACTGTCCGCGACGACAACGGCACGATTCGCCCCAAACAAGTCGCCACATTCCAAACGCTGGTCAAACCGCCGATGATGATTCCCGATGAAGCGACAAAAATCAACCACATCACAAACGCCATGGTGGAAAACGCTCCCGCCATCAAAGACGTGCTGAAAAAATTCACCGTGTTCTGCGGGCAGAGTTCCATTCTCGTGGCCCACAACGCGAGCTTTGACGCCGGATTCCTGCACGTCGCCTACACCAAGAACCCGCAGCTCTTGCCGGGAAATCCGATTGTGGACAGTCTCAAAGTTGCCCGTTCCATTCTTCCGGAACTGAAGACGCACAAACTCGGAGATCTTGCGCACATGTTTCAACGGATTAAAGGACAAATCAGCCTTTCCATCAACAACGACGAAATGCACCGCGCGGTATATGATTGCGAAATGCTGATGGAAGTCTTCATCGCCCTTCTGCGGCGCCGACTCCGCAAAGAAGACTGGGATATTTCCCGCATTCTTCCGGCAATCATCAAAAACGGTTCGGAACCCGCCTACCTGACTAAAATGAAGTGATCATTTCAGGGAGACTGGTAGTATTCGTCATTGCGTACTCGCCAAGGAGAAAAACAGTCTCATTTGAAAGCGACTGTCACCCCGAACCCCGGAGGGGTTACGACACTTGTCAATTTATTGACTTAGTGGAGTTATCCTCTATGTGGATATACGACACTTGGTAACTTTGTTACCTTAGTGGAGTTATACTCGA
>NZ_FUWU01000017.1:15991-57409 GCF_900167415.1 Fibrobacter intestinalis
CTTTGCATCCCTGAAACTTGGAATCTCCGATTCCATAGTTGAAGTATCCCTGAAAGGGACAATTCGTCTAAGGGAACAAGTTCCCAAGACTCATGGGGCTAACCGTTTTGCTTTTAAAAGCAGCAGGACCGCCGCTTCTACTGTGTTTAAGGCAAAATTCAATTTCCATGGGTAGGCAAGCATCGCCGTCTGCGAGAAAAATTCATTTTCTGAAAAAGAAATTTCCGTTTTGAAGAAGAGTTCAACCTGTAAAGAAACATTCCTCTTTGAAAAGAATGAAAGAAAAACTCCATTTGAAGATGAGTTCCCCTTGTGAAAAGAAGTTCCCAATTTGAAAAAAATGAAATGCAAGCGTCTAGTGGAGGATTGTATATAATTATTTTTAAAGGCAGCCCAAACAACTTTTTTTTGTATTTATTGAGAAATGATTTTCTTTCTGGCATTGTTGATTATCGCAAGCATTTTTTCAACGAAGATTTCGGATAAAATCGGCGTTCCTGTTCTGCTCGTATTCTTGGCGGTAGGAATTATCGTCGGCAGCGATGTTCTAGGTCTCATCAAATTCAGCGACGCCCAAACCACCAAGCGGATTGCGGACATTCTGCTGATTTTCATTCTGTTTGACGGCGGTTTTCGAACCTCGCGGGACGATTTGCAGCTTGTCGCCAAGCCGGCGACCATTCTTGCCACATTCGGCGTGCTGATTACGGCAGTCGTGCTGGGCATCGCGATTCATTTTATCATGGACTACGAGTTCATGACTTCGATGATGATCGGTTCCATCATTTCTTCTACGGACGCTGCCGCCGTTCTTCTCATCACGCGCCAAAATCCGTTGAAACGGAAAATCGCCGCGACTCTCAATGTAGAAAGCGCGGCAAACGACCCGATGGCAATTCTCCTCACCCTAACTTTTGTAGGGAGCCTCGCCGGACAAGGATCTACGCCAATCGGATTCATCACTTCTCTCCTTTGGCAATTTACCGGCGGCATTCTTACCGGGTATCTTGTCAGCAAATTCGCGCGCCTTCTTTTTGATAAGCTCAAGTCAGAAAACCGCGGCTACTATTACGTTCTTATCGTCGGCGTCATTCTGCTGGCCTATGGTTCTGCGGAAATCATTAAAGCTAACGGAATTATCGCTGTCTTTTTTATGGGCTACTGGCTCGGCAACTCGGATTTTGTTTCCAAACGCGGCGTCAGCAATTTTTTGGAAGGCGTTTCCACTTTCAGCAATATGACGCTTTTCCTGATGCTCGGGCTTTTGGCGTTCCCCCGCAGCTTTTCCCTGGTCTGGAAAGAAGGCCTGCTGATCGCCACCCTCATGATTTTTATCGCGCGTCCTATCGCCGTATTTCTTTCGACGATTCCTTTCCGCTTTACCATGAAAGAGCGCCTATTCCTATGCTGGGGAGGCATCAAAGGCGCCGTTCCCATCGTGCTCGCCACATATCCCGCCGCCTACGGAATCGATTCCAACGAATCCGTATTCAACATCATCTTCTTTGCGGTCATCCTTTCTTGCCTTTTGCAAGGAAGTTCCCTCGGGCATCTAGCCCGCCTATTCAAATTGACCATCCCCAAGCGTCCCCTTTCGCCATTTTCCGTCGAGCTGCATTCCGTTCGCCGAGCAGACCTGGACATGTACGAATTTCAGGTTTTTTCCACCTCTTTCTGCCAAGGGAAATGCATTAAGGATTTGCATCTGGGCAATGAAGTCGTGATTACATCCATCACAAGGAACGCCAAGATTTTACCGCCTAAAGGCGGCGTACAGCTTCAGACGAACGATATTTTGTTCATCCTGGCTCCCATCGCCAAGTATCACGACCTGCTGAATTATCTCGAAAACGGTTGATAGATTCATCTATTCACTTTTTGCCCACAAACACGAAATGCCGCCTTAAGCAAGGCGGCTTCCGAATTATCTCTCTGAAAAAGATTAAAGGCCGAGATCTTTCACAACGGCATAAATGCCGCGTTTTTCGATCGTGCGCAAACCCGCAGCGCTCACACGAAGAGTAACCCAGCGGTCTTCTTCAGGAATGTAAAAACGCTTAGAGAACAGGTTCGGAAGCTGACGAATCAACTTCTTGCGGTTCGAGTGAGAAACCATGTTGCCAACAAGGGCACCTTTTCCAGAAACTTCGCAAATACGGCTCATTGTATAACTCCGTGTTTTATTGGGCACAAGATTAGTTAATTTAAGCGATTTCGTCAAGATGCTAATTCATCCGGAAGCGGGAACTTGAGTTTTTCCTGCATGGTCACCCAATTTTCCACCTGAACTTCGGGCCATTTTGCGCGCACCCAGTGCACAACATCTTGCACCAGATCTTCCGGAGTGCTCGCTCCGCTGGCCAAACCGACGACATCGATTCCTTCAAACCAAGATTCTTCGATATTGTCCACGCAATCGATGAGATGCGAAGAAATGCCCTTTTCGACGCCAAGCTCCGCCAAGCGATTGGCATTGGACGAGTTGTTCGAACCGACGACCAGCAGCATCTGGACCTGCCCGCACAGCGAGCGAACCGCCCCTTGCCGATTGCCCGTCGCATAGCAAATGTCCCCGCGCGCAGGTCCCGCTATATCGGGAAAGCGATTCCGCAACGCTTCGACAATGTGTTGGGATTCCGCCACAGAAAGAGTCGTCTGCGTAATGTAGGCCAATTTGATTTCAGGCGAAAAAGAAAGTTTTTCCACATCATCCACATTCCGAATCAGCGTCATCGAATTAGCGGGAAGCTGCCCTAAATGCCCTTCCACTTCCGCATGGCCGGTATGGCCTATCAGAATGACGTGGCGTCCCGCTTCGTGATGGCGTTTCGCGCTCATGTGCACTCTTTGAACCAGCGGACAGGTAGCATCTAAAACCCGCAGATGACGATTCCGAGCCTCTTGATACACGCTGTCCGGAACCCCGTGAGCCGAAAAGATGACCGTGGAATTTTCGGGCACCTCCGAAAGGGATTCCACAAAAATGGCTCCAGCATTGCGAAACCTTTGCACCACAAACTGATTGTGCACAATTTCGTGGCGGACGTAAATCGGCGATCCGAACTTTTCCAAAGCCCTCTCCACAATATGAAGCGCCCGGTCCACTCCTGCGCAGAAACCGCGAGGACTCGCCAGAATAATTTTTTTCATGCTTTACCATCCAAGTCAGATTTTTGTTCTACAGATAAAACGGTGGAGCGCACAAATCCGAGAAACGCCTTATACGAAGAAAGAGCTTTTTCCCGTTCGTGCGATAGGAAACGGCAAACGGCATCTGGATTCGGAACGGTCCTAGACGCATAGTCCAAAGGTCTGCGCAACCGTACGACGGCCCCTTCTCGTAAAAGTGCTTCCACCGATGCCTGCTGCCCCCGACAATACGGCCCGACATAAGTGGCGACGCCGAGCTTCAACGGCTCCCAAAAATCATGGATTCCCAAACTTCTAGAGTACGATCCTCCGATAACAGCCGCTCTGGAGACCTTAAAAATTTCCGTCAGCTTGCCGTATTCCGTCACCAAAGAAACCGCACCCTTTTGCACCTCCGGCCATTCGACCGTGGGCATTTTTTTTTGACAGAGCGCGTCCCGAAATGCGGGCAACTCCTCTTCAAATCGCGGAGCCAAAACGACAGCTTCTTTTTTTTGCAGAGCCAAAAGCAACATTCGGCACAGCGGTTTTATTTCTTCTCGGTGAAAGGATACAAACGCAGAATCCACGTCCGCTTGACGAGGCAAACGCATTTCTTCCGGGAACTTGGCCCAGCGAAGCAGTTTCCAGTCCCCGCCGACAATCGCTTTCGCCGAAAAAGAGTATTCGCTCGCTGCCATAAAACGGGCAAGATCCGCACCGGTTTGCATACTCGCAAAACCGATAGAGCCAAAATCGGAAGCGTCCACGCAATGAAAGAAACGCCCCGAAATCAAAGCGACTCGAGGCTCTTCAAAAGCTTTGCGCATCGCCGACAAATATCCCGGCCACAATTCATTTTCCGCAAGCACGAGCATCATCGGCTGAACCGATTCCATAAAGCGGCGCATGACAGCCGGAGAGTCCAGCGGAGCCAAAGACGTTTCAAAGCCCAACTCCTCCACGGCGGGTTTTAAAAATTCCAGCACTTCCGTTTTTTGCGTCGTTATCAAAATTCGGGGAATTTCCGGAACGTCCCTTTTCAAAATCTGCGCCAAAGACAATAGCATTTTGCACTCGCCAAGGCTCGCTCCATGGAGCCAAAAACAAGGACCGGACGAAAAAGGGCCATACATCCGGCTGCGGATTTTATACCTCGATTCCACAGAAGAAACCCGACTTGCCACCCAGGCAATCGCACCTAAAGTACTTCGCAAGGCATTCAATCCGACCATCGCAAATCCTCTTTAGAACGGAAAAATATCCATTACATATTTCCGCGCCATCAGCAACAATGTATAAAACACCAGCCATATCCACGTCCACTTATCCGCTATAAAAGCACTTTTTACCGATTTCTTCGAAGCGTTTAAAACGCCGTCCAGTTCTACATTTTTGTTTCTACAGGGAAAGAACATCGCCGTCCGATTTGCCCAACGCCTGTAAGACTCCCCAAAACGCTTTTCTAAAAAAGCATTTTCCCGCAACGCCAAAAGAACAACAAACAAAGTAACGACTCCGGCAAAAGCAAAAGCGTTCCACTGCCACCCTAAATGAAACAGAATAAACGCATAACAGACGCACAAATTGGAAACATACAGCGGGTGCCTTAAACGGGAATAAATTCCCCACGTCACCAAAGCCGGAGCCTCTACCCGATTTCCTCGCGAATGTTCCCCCATGACTCGTCGCGCTTCTATTCGCAGAAGAACGCCAACGGCAGCCAGCCCCACCGCCGACAGCGGAATTTTTCCCGAATGCGGCGGAAACAGGAAAAGAACCAGCGCAAAAATTCCCAGCACAACGCCGCGAAATCGATACAGACATTTCATTTGCATTCTTTCAAATTCACAAGCGTAAAGCGACAGGCAAGTTTTTCCGAAAGCGATTCGTGCGAAACCAGAAACGTCCATTTCCCATATTTTTCTGCGGCAAGCAAAAAAGCGAGCAGAAGATTTTCTCTTTCTTTTTGCGCAACAAAAGCGAACGGTTCATCCAGCAATAAAATCCGAGACGGCGACGCCAACGCCCACAATAAGGCGACCTTTGCTTTTTCACCGCCGGAAAGCCCCTGTTTTTTCAGCAGATTTTCTCCGCCAATCAAAGAATAGAAATCCGCAAATTCCTTTTCGCCAAGACGTTCAGAAACCGCTTCGCCTATAAATTCCCGCGGTGGAAGTGCCAAATCCTGCGAAACCGAAAAGACGCCATGGAGCGCATATTTTTGGGGAAGAAAAATCCGCCCCGCACAAGGCTCTTCCAATCCCGAAATCAATTTGAAAAACGTCGATTTGCCGCAGCCGTTCGCCCCGCGCAACAAAATCGGAGTTTCCGCATCCCATTGCCCATTCCATTTTTGAAAAACAAAATTTCCCTTTTCTTCTAGCGCATACGAGAAAGACACGTCCGAAAAAACGAGGGAATCCGCACAATGCACATTCGGGCATTTTTTTCGAGGAGCCGATTCCAAATCCAAAAGCGTTTTTTGCGCACTCCGCGCTTGCCGCATTTGAGGCAAAATCCTTGCGCAATCTTTGACCGGCTTGTAACAAAGGAAAAGAGCGGAACAGTAAAGAACCAAGCTTTCCGCATCCAGATTCCCACGCAAAATCATCCACCCGCAAAATCCCAAAACCAGCACGACCGCCGAAACAGAAACCGCTTCCATGCCCTGCGAAAGAGCCACTTTTTTGCCGCCCACCAGAATGCCGGATTTTTGAACTTGGCGAATTTTTTGGGAAAGCGAAGCTCCTATTTTTTGGCGGTCTTCCGGAGAACTCCAGCGCCGAAACAGAATTTTGGCATTTTCCACATCCAAGCGGAGAGTTCCGCGTTTCGCCATTTCCTCTTCCACGGACGGCGCCATGGCATGCAATTTTTTTTGAACAAAGGATACGACGGGCAAAACCACCAGCAAAACAAGAAAAGTCAGCCTCGGAGAAATCACAAAAAGCACAGGCAAAAAAACGATCAGTTGCAGCACGGCTTGGACAGCCTGCATCAGCATTTCCACGCTGGACCCGATAATTCGGATGGAATCGTAAGCGACCATCAGATTTTCATCCGCATCCCGGCGATGAAAAAAACGGGGAGAAAGCGTCCGGAGGCGCCTGGCAAACCAAATCGAAAGCACAGCTTCCACATAGCGACTCGCCTTTTCCACAGAAATTCCCCGCCAATACGAAAACAGCCAGCGCAAAACAACAAGCGACAGGGCGGCAAGAAGCCATTCCCCCATTGGTACATCCACTTTTCCACCGACAATCCGCATAAAAAGCCGAACGACAAACAAAAGGGCGGCATCCGCCAGGCTGGCGAGCAAAACAAGGGGAAAAAGCCGAAGAAGAACCTTTTGGGCCGTCTTTTTGAGCCAATGGGAAAGAATCATGCCGGCAATTTAGAATTTTTGCATTTTACCCCTTGACAACTCCAAAAGCTTTCCTATATTTGGCATCATCTAAACGATGCCCCTATCGTCTAGAGGCCTAGGACATGGGATTTTCATTCCCAGAACATGGGTTCGAATCCCGTTGGGGGTACTTCAATAGAGTCCGTCAAAAGATGGGCTCTATTTGATTTTTAAAACGTCCCCATCCAACAGCCCGAATCTTCGGTGGCGTTGTTTTTTATACAACACAAAATCTCCTCGTTTATTTCCCGAATTTCCAAACAAAAGTATTTCTAACCTAGTCCGATTCAACTTTCGGGGAATATCATGAAAAAAATTTTCGCGTTTACCGCCTCCATCTTCTTCGCCGCGCATTCTCTTACCGCACAGGAAATCGCCGATTGGGCGGGTTTCCGAAATGCCGTCGCCACATTTACATTTGACGACAATCTTGCCAACCAGCTTTCCATCGCCGTTCCCATCTTTGACAAATACGGTTACAAAGCGAGTTTTTACATCGTGAACAATTGGAATCCCAATTATGCAAAGTTTAAAGAACTCGTTTCCCAAGGTCACGAAGTCGGCAGCCATTCCGACAGCCATGCGCAAACCATGCCCAACAATGAAATCGCCAGTTCCAAAGCAACTATCGAAAGCAAAATCCCCAACCAGCAGTGCAACACGATTACCTACCCGAACTGCAATGTTCCGGACGAGACCCTGCTTTCCCAGAATTACATCGGCGGTCGCATTTGCAGCGGACAAATCGATGGCAAAACGCCGCAAAACTACAACCGCATCAGTTCCATCATCTGCGGCAACACGGGCAATGTGAATTCCGCTCAAGCCTTCCAGCAAAAAATGCAAGAAGCGATAAACAAAAAAGGCTGGGTGACTTTTCTGATTCACGAAGTCGATGAGGGCAGCGGCTACTCCCCCACGGCATCTTCGGCGATAGACGGGGCTTTGAGTTGGGCAAAGGAGAACGATTCCAAAATCTGGGTGACGACCTTTCGCAATGCCATCATGTATTCCAAAGAGCGAGACGCTTCAAAAATCACTAAACTCAGCGGTGATGCGCAAAGCGAAACTTATTCCCTGACTCACAATCTTAGCACGTCCCTTTCCCCTTTCGACTACCCGCTATCCATTCGCCTTCAAAACACCAATAATTGGACGTCGGTGAAAGCGACCCAAAAAGGAAAAAGCGTCAATGCAAAAATCCAAGACGGCTACATTTATTTTGATGCCGTTCCAAATGGCGGAGACATCGTTCTTTCTAACGGTTCCGGCGAAATCGCTCCGCCCTCTTCCAGTTCCATGATTTCCAGTTCTTCGGCCCAGCCCTTTGCGGGAAGCATTCTCATTCCGGGAACCGTCGAAGCGGAAAATTATGACATCAATGCTTTTTACGATGCCGATGGACAAAACGAATCCACGGGCTACCGGGAAGACGACGCAGGCATCGTTCCAACAGAAAACGGCTACGCCTTGGGCTATACAAACAGCGGGGACTATTTTGAATACTCGTTGAACGTGAAATCTTTGGGCACATATAACGTAACCATCCGCGGCGCAACCGGCAATTCCACCGCAGCAAGCGTCACTCTTTCCGTCGGAAGCGAAAAGCTTTCCATCCAAATTCCGACTTTAGGCAACTGGAATTCCTACGCCACCGTGGACGCCGGCACCCTCGCACTGACTGCCGGAGAGCAGACCCTGCGTTTAAACATCGACAGCAGCTATGTAAACATCGACTGGATTCGCTTTGAATGCGCTTCCTGTGAAACGGACGGCATCGTTTCCTCATTTCAATGGAATTTTAACGCAGCCCCAATCCAGTGCCAGATTTTCGATATCCACGGACAATGGATAAAATCGGCGCACTTGCAAGCGGAAAATGTTGGTGATCTCTGGGAAAAGGTCAAGCCGAGTTTGCGGCCAGGAGCCTACATCATCCGATTGGGGAACGGCAAAACTTCACGGCACATCTTGATGCGCAAATAAAAAATCGCTTTCGATTGGAGTCGGCATTTAGGATGCCGACTTTTCCTTTCAGCCTTCATTCCGTCTTGCGCCATTTTTCTTCACCCAACCAATTTTTTGCAATCACAGATTAAAAAAGAAGCAGTCCCAACAAAGCGGAAACCACAATCATTTTAATCGGACTGATTTTTAAAAATTTCGTTCCCACAAAAGTGAAAACAAAAAGACCGACCGAAACGACAAATCCAAAAGCATCTTCCGAGAACGATCCAAAATTTTCCTTGGTCATCAGTAAAAGAGTCGCCGCAGCCAAAAGACCAACAACCGCCGGGCGCAAACTCGACAGCACCAACTGCACCGACGCATTGTCCTTGTATTTCATCAGGTAGCGGCTAATGATGAGCATTAAAACCAGCGTGGGAAAAACCAGGGCAAAAGTCGCCGTGCAGCTTCCCAGAACGCACAGGAACGGGCTCGCGCCCTCATTTTGCAAAGCCGTGTAGCCCGCATAGGTCGCCGTGTTGATGCCAATCGGACCGGGCGTCATCTGGCTAATCGCGACAATATCCGTAAATTCGCCTGCGGACATCCAATGCCTAGAAGAAACCACTTCGTGCTGAATCAAGGAAAGCATTCCATAGCCGCCGCCAAAACCGAACAAACCGATTTGAAAAAACGTGACAAACAACCAGAAGAACGTCATTTTTTCTCCCGACTAAAAAGCCGGAAAGCCCCGCCACTAAAATGATGAGAATCGGCGACACGCCCAAAAGCCAGATCAAAAGTGCGCTTGCCACCGGAATCCAAATCGTGCGGCGATTCAAATTCGCTTTCTTCGCCAAATTGAAAGTCGGAACCGCTATCAACGCGACCACAGCCGGGCGAATCCCGCGGAACATGGCAGCGACATAAGGATTTTCCTTGAAATGCCGAAAGAACATCGCAATCAAAAGAATAATCAAGAACGAAGGCAGAGCTGTTCCCAATGCGCAGAGGATCCCGCCTGCCAAGCCGCGCAAACGATAGCCGACAAATACGCTGATGTTGATGGCAAAAACGCCGGGACAACTTTGCGCCACAGCCAGCAAATCCCAAAAATCTTCTTTGGAAATCCATTTTTTCTTATCCACGATTTCCGCTTCGATTAGCGGAATCATCGCATAGCCGCCGCCAAACGTAAAAAGCCCGATTTTAAAAAACGTGAAAAAACCGTTCAGAATCACATTATTCGTCATCAATTAAATCTCAACAGGAGCGCAATTTCAAACGACAGAATCTGTTCCGTATGCGCCGTTTCGTCGTCCAATTTTTCATGAATTTGCCGGTATTCCACATAGGCACTCATACTTGCCATTTTATTAAACTGGTAACCCGCACTCGGGCGCACATACCATTCGTGAATCCGGGAAGGCACGCGGCGTTCCGTTTTGGTCAGCTTGGGGAAATACACCGTATAGTCCTTTCCTTCTATCGACCACTTTTTATAAACGCCGTCCGTCCCGCTTTCCTTCTCCCACGGATCATAATCGGCACTCGGTTCATAAGATTCTCGAACCGTTTTGGTGTATTCATAACCTGCCGTCAAGCGCAAATCGATGTCGTTCTTCAATTTGAAATACCATTTCCAGAACTGGAAACCGCGTTTCGTCTTCAGCGGATACGAAATCGTCAAATCGTTGCCCACATTGTAACCGAAGTCCTTATATAGCGCCGTCGGAATCCAGGGAGTGTAATAATATTTGCTGGTGTCCGAGATGTCTTCTACCGGATTCGGCCAATTCGTCTGCGAAATGACTTCGGATTTCGGGCGGCGATCCGTAAATTCCAACTTCAAGAAAGTATTGTCTTCAATCCGTATATTCTGCTGCGTAAGAATGCTGACCCGAATAAGCGGGTTGAAATTCCACGTTGTCGTCCAGCTGTCCTCGGCACTCTGGAAAGGCTTGACAGAACGCGTGTGCGTATAATCGACGCGGTGCGTTGTGCTGACGCTGCGGAATCCGTTCAAAAAGCCTATCCGCTGCGAGAAATTCGGAACCGTCACGCCTACGCCCCACTTTGGCCAAACAATTGTCGAATCCGTGTACATCGGGTATTCGCGGGACTGGCTGAAATCCTGTTTCCATTGCATATCCGTCACCACGCCAATACTCCAGAACGGCAACGTAAATCCCGTCGAAAGATTCAAAGTTCGACTGACGCTGTGCGTAAAATTTCCTTGATAAACGAGAGTGTCCACATGGCCGTTGCGATACTGCGCAAATCGCGTGTAATCGTCGCGATGATCCAGCCCCATATCGCCAGAAACGATATTCCAGATGCCGCGATTCCTGTAACCGTTTCCAATTCCCAAACCGTAAAGATAATACTGGAATGGCGTCACGCCCTGTTCTTCGTATAGCTGCGCCAGAGTAAAGTTTTCGCCCACCGTCGAAAGGTCCACGGTCCAGCCCGCCTTGAGGTCGCGCCAGCGGAGCTTTTCAAAAAATCCCGCGGCGGCATTTTTTTCGCCGAACAATTTCAAAAATTCGATTAGCTTGAAAGACGGAGAAAATTCAAAGCGGTTCGTCTGTGAAATCGTCCAGTAATTTTTTTCCACCATCGTCGGGTCGTATAAATCGTATTCATCCGGAATCGTTTTCTGCTGCTTGAACGAAGACGAGAAGGCAAAGGACATCGGCAAGAAAGGAATGATCAGCGGATTAAATGTCGTTTTGAATTGCTGGCTGCGGCTGCGTTCGTTTTTCAGAATGCCGTAAGAACGCCCGTATTCGCGACTTCCCACACTATCCACCTTGTAATAGACCGTGCTGTCATACAAAATTTTATAGGTATTCGGGTTGTCCATATCGATCAAAGCGGTGTCGCCGTTGGCGTTCACCACGGCCACGGTATCATAGGGAATCACCACGATGCTGTCGGGAGAGATGTAAATCTTGCGATCCGTGTGGTCAAAGTCAAAAATATCATCCGAAGCAAAGAGCCCGCCATGATCCGGCGACCAGAAATTCTCTTTGGCAAAATCCTCCTGGTCTCCGCCGCCATACATATCGCGCGAAATGTTCAGGCTGTAATTTGTCGAAAGGAAGGGGAAGATATTCCAGCGGATATTCGCCTTGTGCGACAAATCCACCGTATAAGTGACATTCTTATCGACCTGCGGTTCCGAGAAGTCCGGATCCCGCTCCTGATTGACATAGCGGACATAGCTCAAGTCGAACAAGGTCAAATCGATGGTCTGCGGCCACGGTTCAAAGCTCGCGTCCGAAAAACTTTTTGCCCATTTGGAATCCTTGAGAAAGCTGAAAGGCTTATAGTTAAAGCGGTTGAAGGTTCCCAGGCTGTATTCGATAATCGTGTGATAGGAATAAGTCGAATCCGCCGAAGTCGTCGATCGGGATTCCGTTTCGGTGTAGCTGTAACTCCACGCCGGGCGTTCCAAGAAAATCTGCGAAAGAATTTCTTTGACGGGGCTGCTCTGCATTTTATAATCTTTGCTGTAGCTAAAGCTGAACCGCCGCGTCCGACTAAAAGATTCGTATCCGCGGGATTCCGCATTTTCACGCAATTTTTCTTCTTCATCGGCATTTTCAACAGTCAATTTTCCATCCCAGGCGTCTTGAATAAAATCGCCCAGATTGTCGCGGGACAATTCCAAATCGTCCGTCGGTTTCAAATAAGGGCGTTCCGTCGTGCTGCTGTAACCGAAATTCATCGGCATGTGGAAGCCTTCGTCATCGGGCAAAAATTTATTGAGGTTCAGGCTTGCGTCTGCGGCAACATCCAATTGAGAAGCCGCTTCGGAAAGGGCGGGTTTCGGAGACGTGCCACTGGTGGAAAGCGTTGCAAAATTTCCATCTTGATAACGGGCGGAAGCCGAAACCGAAAGGAAGTCGCTGAAATTCGCCTGCCCAGACGTGCGGAAAGCGTAGCCCCAATCCGAATCCATGTCCGAAAGCCGCAAGTCGTCAATCCAGAATTCGCCGGAAAGATCCGCAGGCGAAGCGTCCTCGTCGGCAATAATCACAAAGCGAATCCAATCGACAGAAGTCGTCGAAGGATTTCCGACCAGTTTCAGGACCTCTTCACGTTCGCCGCCAATCGAATCCACGACGGCATTCAAATACGGCGGTTTCCGTCCTTTTTTCAAATTCGAGAACGCCGAAAGCTTTTCCGAAAAAGCATTGGCAAGCCAGTTCCGTTCGTGGCAATCCGCCGCGCGTTCCGCCGAGGAACAAGTGATTTTGACCGGCCTGAAGCTCCATTCGTAATAATCCGTCGAACCGTCCAAAGAACCTTCGCCAAATTGCAAGGCAAAGCGCACAGGCGTCCGCGTCGCATCCGTTTCGTAATGGATTTCCATTTTCAGCGTTTTATACTTGGTCAAATCTTTTTCGTTGGATTCAAAAGCCCGAGTCGCTCCGACCGACTGCCCCGGAGACAAGTTCTTGTAAGTAAGGACCAGCGCGGTCTCTTTCAAAGCGGCATTCGATTCCGAATCGCGTTCCGTTTTGGTGTTCGGGCTTTTGTAATACGTTCCCGAATTTTCCCGGTTATTGATAGTCGAAACGCTCAACTGCGACGAATCCGCACTGGACGACGCATCGGAAGAAATGTCCACTTCGCTGCCATCGACTATCGCCGTCTGGGAATTTCCCGTAGAAGACGTCACATACTTGCTGGAAACATCCGAGGATTCCCAAGAATTTCCCATCACTCCCAATTTGACGATCTGCACCTTCGCTTCGGCAACGCCGTTGTTGAGTTTTCCCAGCCAAAGACGGGAGAACTGCGCCTGCGAAAGGATGACCGAATAACTTTCCCCGCTGGAAGTCACCAGCGTATCAAACTGATCGACCGGAATTTTCCAGCGACGCCAGCCGTTTTTTAAAACCTCGTATTGCGTATCGTCATTAGAGGACAAATCAATGCGATAGCGGACAAAGCTGATATCCGTATCCAGCGAGCCATTCCTATTGATGTCTTCCGTATCATACGCTCGTTCGCCATTATTGCCTTCTGTGCCGTTAATCGCCACGGGCGGGTCGCTTTCATCATCCAAATCGTCGTCAAAGTTATCGCGGGCAATGTCCGTATTGGTCGCGTCCGAATTGGCACTCGTTTTTAAGGTACTCACACAGCCATTCATGCGGCAATCCCACACGATTCGAACTTCTTCCGAACCGGAAAGCCCGTCCAAACCTTTGTCGTGCAAAGCGGTCGTCGTCCCCAAATCATTTTCGCCGTCATATTGTCCGTTCGGCGCGTCACCATTAATCGACAAGTCTTCGCTGATAAGCCCCAAATCCAAATAAAGGCTGCCCACATTTCCTCGAGCGACGACTTCAATATATTTCATATCGCTCAAGTCCTGATAGTAGCTGGAATTCGGACGCATCACGCCGCCCCAGCTGTTCCCCGCCAGATTGTCGTTCGGGCGCAACGTAAACTTGAGCACCGTCAAGCGCTGGTTATCCACATCGCTGTTCCCAACCGTGGGATAGATATGCTTATACAGGACCGTATTGTTGCTATGCCAAATAAATTCACCTTTGTGCTTGTAATCCTGATTTTCAATGTAGGTTCCCGGATCCGTATCCACGCCGCCAGGAGGAGACGCAAAATACCAGGAAAGACGCGACAACGGGTAAACCAGTCCCGACTCGCTGCTTTCAAAATCTTCCAGCAAGGCCGTTTTTCCGCTGCTCGTGTTCGCATCGTGATAGCTGCTGGCAAATTCCGTTTCAAACTTCCAATTGGAAGTCGCCGACGTGTTGATGCCCGGAATCATGTTCACCAGATCCGTCATCCACTTCGTCGTGTCTTGCAAGCGCAAATTCATGCCCCAAAGGAAACTGGAATACGGTTCGCTTCCCAAAGTCGGCGTACTGGCCGTCGTGCTCTGGCTTTTATACAATGCGGTGATGCCAAAGAGCGAGCCTTCACCAAAGCCGTAACGCGTCAGCGGCAACTCCGCTCTGGCTCCCAGCAAAACCTTGTTGTCGATTTCAAAAAGCGGTTCGCATTCAAATTCCACCGAGATTTCTTTGTTCGGATCCAACGCCGTTTCGCTTAAAAGTTCAATCTGCCCCAATTCATAATTCACATCGTAGTCCACGCCGCGAGTCAAAACCGTCGAGCCCGCTTTCAATTTTTCGGAGCCTTCTGAAATATCCATACACGTTCCAGAACTTACCGAATAGCTGGAACTCGGATCCCGCACGCTGATCACGGAATTGCGTTTTTTCCCGACGCTTTCAAAATAAAAACGGTTCGTGTACTTCGTACCCAGATTGGAAACCGGCAGCGTATATAGCTTTGCCATCGTCGCCGAAGAGTCGATGTTCCGAAGCGGCTCCAAGCAATTCTCCCGAGCCCGTGCCGAAGAATTCGCTCCGCTATACCAAGAAAGCGGGCGACAAGGCAACCACATTTCGCCGGTATAAGAGCCCGAAGCGTCCTTCTTGAAAATCGTCGCATCGCCCGTTAAAATCACATTCGTCGTCGAATCCACAAGCCCGAGCGTTTTCAAATACGAACTCGAAACTCCCGCCTTATTTTTAAGGCGCAACACGAAACTGGAGGCGCTTTCATCCGAAATGCCGACGGAATAAACGTTGCGAAGCATCAGCTTGTCGATGTCCGTCAATTCCGAAAGGGTCGCATCCCATTGAATCAACGCCACGCGCGATCCATCATTGACCGTCGTCCCCGACCTGCCCGTGCCATCATCCGACCAGCTGGCCGCAATCAGCGTATTCTTGTTTGCTCCAAGAACTTTGACGATACCCGTTTTGCTGTCATAGGAATAATCGTTAATGGACATCGGCACCAAACGGTCGATGGTCTTTTCTATTCGGGCACCCGTCGGCGTAATATAAACCGCCGTGATATTTTCCACCACATTGGTCGTCGTATTCGTCGGCGCTCGCCGGTAAAGTTTCAAATTCGTCGCCGCATACGGAGCCGTGCTGCGCCCAGCGAGTCCCGCGCTAATATAATTGCTCCGGGCTTCCTGATTGATAAAGTAGTAGCGGTACGCGATAAACTGCTTGTCTTGAATCTGGAACTCCGTCGTACTGGAGCTGGCGTTAATCGTGTATTTTTCCTGGCTCCCTCCATCCTGAGACGCAATCGTCGTCAGCCACCAGTCTCCCAGTTTCCATTCCGCTTTAATGCCAAAAAGTCCTTTGTGGTTTTCGGAATATCCGGTCAGTTCCGTTCCCGGAAGCGCCAAAGAAGTCGTTCCCGCTTCAATGCGCTGTAAAATGTAGTCTTCAAATTCGCCTTTATAAGATTCCTCGTAAACCACCCGGATCTGGTTTTTCGCCCCCAACCCGCTCTCGACGTTATTGACTTCCACGGTAATGTAAGGTCCGATTTTTCCTTTCACCATGAAGCTCGGGTCGTAATGCAACGTCGGGCTCGGGAAAAGGTTGTCCTTGGTGCTGCCAGGTGCGTCGTCCTTTTCGCCTCGACCGGAAAGCCGAATATCCATCGTTCCTTGAAGCATCAGCTTTGGCTTATCAAATCCAAAATCCTTCATCCACGACGGCATATTGATGGGAATGTCGATATCGTAAAGTGTTCCACTCTCCGGTTTAGAATATCCCCCGCTGCTTTGCCCCGCAAAAGAATTCAGCCACAGACGATTGAAGCCGACGTCGTACATATCCGAGACGTAAGCGGCAATTTCCGGATAAGTCGAAGACCACATTTCCATCGTGTCCCGACTGAGCGGATTCACATACTTCTTTGTCACCTCCATTTCGCGATTTTCAAAATCGATGTCGTGTTCGTATTGCTCATTTCGAGGAGGTTTCATCAACTGCGATTTTTGGGCAATCCCGCTCTTGGGCGCCAAATCCGAAAGCGGCGTCGCATTTGGAGGAAGCGGCATATACTGCACAGCGCTTTTAGCGGAACCCGACGCAGCAGAAGACACAGCGGAATCCGCCGACTCTTCAGCAAACGAAAGAGCAACCAAAAAAGCCAATACGGTCAAAAATTTTTCCATTCTAGACCAGATTCAGAACATCCTTTGCTATGCAGAATAAACGCACTAAAAATACAGAATCAATACGCCACTGCCCACAAAAAGTCGATAGAAATTAACAATTTTTTCATTTGAAATCTTTGCCGTCTTGGAAATTTCGGTTCTTTAAGCGCACCAACCGATCCCTGAGTTTTGGTTAGTATGCTTCGACGGGCTCAACAACCATGCTTCGACAATCGATCCCTGAGCTTGTCGAAGGGCAAGGGAGAAGTGATTAGCGCTCACGTTTTCCATTCTTTTTCTCCCCGACACAAAAAAAAACGAGCCTGAAAGTATCCAGACTCGTTTATCCTAGAACCGAAGAAATCCTACTTCAAGAATATGTCGATATCGCCAAGGCATTTTTCCCACGCCTTGTCTTTGGCAACAAGCATTTGCATAATCTTTTCATAGGTGGCAGTCGTTCCAAAGCCTTTCCACAAGCGACGTTCCACGTTTTCACCCGAATCTTTGTCGATTGTGGTAATCGTATCGTAATAGTCCTTGTTGTCTTTGAATTCATTGACCAGAATCGATTTCAGATAGTCGCTGTAAATACGAGAAGCATATTTGAGAAGCGATTCGTTGAAATCCAATTCATTATTGACCAGATATTCGAAATCCTGAATCGGATTGCCGTAAACCAGCCAATGCCGAAGGGCGATGGCCACAACAACGTCGCGAACAGCGCTGCGGAAGAGGAACTTGTCTTCCAGACGACCATTCCATGTGATTTTGGTCAGCGGGTTTCCGTCATTCGCTTCAATTGAAACGCCCTTGCCCGGAACGACGTTGCGAATTTTAATCGGCAAGCGGGTCAAAAGTTGCCACGCCTTTGTAAAGGCGATTGTCTTGCGGACAAAATCCCTTTCCTTATCGGGAGCCACTCGCAGGAATGCACCAAAGCAGTGCTGGTACAGGCCTTCCTTGTCAAAGATGCAATCGCTGGAACGGCTTTCCGAAATTTTTCCGTCCATCATAAAAAGCGTCTTGGCGAGTTCTGGCCGCATCCGGACTTCCAGTTTGCGGGTCCGCGCTTTTAAACGCACGCCGTCCTTATAGACATAAGTAAAACCTTCTTCCTGATAACGCTGCCAAATAAAGAACTGCAAATCGTCCGCAGCGCGCAGATGGTAGCTGAACACCGGATTCTGGCGGTTATTCGCCATCGTCACCTGACGCAAGAAAGACTCCGCATCGGGATAAGGGACGACAACTTTCACCAGAACGAATGGATTTACCGGATTCTTGCTGGTTTTGAAATAGCTTTCATAAGTGAACAGAGACTGCGCACCGTTGATGATTTTCGGGCGTTCAATCTGCAAAACTTTTTTGCCATCGCGATCTTTTAAACGCAAATCGTCGCCGGTCAAAGTCATGCCGTTGTGCAAAAACGGGAAATCGCTGGCATCGTTCGCCTTTTCCATTTCCTGGAATGCTTCGATAAGAGCCGCATTGGTGTGGGTCAATTTACCCAAATAAGTTCGGATGTTACTCGAAACAATCGCCATGTTGTGCTTTGTCTTCAAGCGTTTGCCCAAAGACTGGTGGTAATCAAAAATCGTGCGAATCGGGCAGAATCCCACGAAAAGTTCACCGCTCTTGCTGGTCATGTGCAAAGGATCGTCTTGCATCACAATGTCGAGCTTGTCGTCGTTATTGCGGAAATCCTTGGCCAAATCATCGTGTTCCGCACGAATTTCCAGTTTCGCGCGGATATCGGATTTCCAAATGCTGAGCTTGCGGCGCATATCTTTCAAAGTGCGCTCCATTTCGGCATCCGTCACATAGCGGCTAGAAAGAGTCCGCAAAACCGTAATTTCCAAGGTTTCCATGTAAGGTCTGCTGGCCGGCTGGTCGTTGCCATCGTCCGCATCCGCCGCATCCATTTTCAGCACATCCCACGGATCCGCTTCTTCACGGAGCGACATAAAGAACGGATTGTCCGGGTCGCTAGTGCGGAATACAGCAATCTGCAATTGTTTCAGATCGTAGGAAAGGTTGTGCATCACCTTTTCTAATGGGGTCGTTTCATCGATAAAAATGAAAATTTCGAGAAAACCCTGGGAATACTGGAAGCCGTGAAAGCATCCTTCTTCATCCAAATTCAAATGCCTTAAAGCCTTGATGCGATCCGTCGGGTCGTTAGGGTTCAAGCTGAGCAAACTCGCTACAAAGGAAAGTCTGCGTTCTTGTGCTTTCGTTAAATCCATTTTATTCCTCTAAAAACTCCAAAACACTAGAGTTTTTGAAATTCATATACATAGTAATTAAATATTACTTTTTTAGAGGACTCCCAACCAAAAAAATCATGTTTCATTATTTTTACATTCAAACGGGGACACGATTTTTCCGATTTTTAGCCTTTGCGTTATAATATAGGTTTTCTTTTGCTCTTCGCCAAATTTTTCTGAATTCCTACTTGCATTTTGCCATCGCCCGCACCCGATAAGTTCTGACATTTTCAAAAATTACTTTTTGCTTACACAAAAAAAAACAACAGACGCATCGATTTTCCAAAGCAAGCCGTTTGACAAAAATTTCCGCAAAAGACACCCACTGGGAACTATATCCAATCCTCCACCACAATATCACAATTAAAATTTTTTCAAAGGGCGAACATCTTTTTCCCAAGCTGAACCCTTCTTCAAACGGGGCTTTTTCTTTCTCAAGGGCGAATCCTTTTTCAAAGTGTGAACTTTCTTTCCCAAGCTGAACTCTTCAATGTTTCTTCATACCGTAAATTTTTCTCGCAGACAGCGAGATGCTCGTTTGCCACACACAAATCTTGGGAAATTGCATTTTAGCTTGAACACAAGGGAAGCGGCAGCCCGCCGCCTTGAAAAGCAAAACGACAGGCCGCCATTTCTCCAATGAACTCTAATCACTAGAAAGGCGAAACGATTACGAGCAAATCAGGAGGAATTTTGCGCATCCGTACCCAAAATTTGTATTTTCAAAAAATGCCCGCCAGAATACGCATCTATACCGCTTTTTGGAGCATTGCCGTCTGGATTTGCATCGCCTGCTCCCACAACATTCCGGACGCTTCCGAGCAAATTTCGCAACGGCCTTTGCATCACCTTCCCGACGGGCATTTTCGCAACACGGACACCCTGACAGAACCCATTCGAGACACGATGGAAATCGATTCGCTGGTTCCGACGCACAGAACCGTTCTGCACCCCTTGCCCATCGTTCGCGGCAAAGAGGAAATCTGGGCGGATTCCTCCGCCGCTTCCGCCACCTGGATCGGGCACAGCACTTATTACATTCGGCTGCGAAACTTCGGCATTTTATGCGACCCCATCTTTAGCGAAAGAGCGTCCCCAGTGCAGCTTTTCTTTGGACCCAAACGCGGCTCGCCGCCCGGAAGAAGTCTGGATTCGCTCCCCGGCGTGGACCTGGTTCTGATTTCGCACGACCATTACGACCATCTCGATTACACCAGCATCCGAAACATCCACAAAAAATGGCCGCATTGCCTTTACGCCGTTCCTCTCAAAATTGCGGAAATTCTGGAAGGCTGGGGAATTCCCCGGGCGCAAATCATAGAATTGGACTGGTGGGAATCCCAAGAGCTTCATGCCAAAGGGAACGCATTACGCCTGACGTGCGTTCCTGCGCACCACACCAGCCGAAGAAGCGCTTTTTCTTCAAGCAGAAATTCGACTCTTTGGGGCGGCTGGATTGTCGAATTTCGGAGCCGCAAAATCTGGTTTGCTGGAGACATCGCCATGGGCGACGGCTCTTATTACAAGGAAATCGCCCAAAAATTTGCCCCGATAGACGTTTCTTTTTTACCCATCGGCAGCTACAAGCCCTCTCGTTACACCCGGGTTCACATCAGTCCTAGGCAAGCCGTCCAGTTGCACCTTCTTGTTCGGTCGCAAAAAAGTTTCGCCATGCACTGGGGCACGTTTAGCATGGTCTATGAACGTATGGACGATCCGCCAAAGGATTTAAAAAGAGCCAAAAAAGAAATGGACGTTCCTGATTCCAGCTTCGTCGTGCCGGCTCTCGGTGAAATTCACAAGCTATTCGACTATTCCGATTTGGAACGATAGAAAAACATCTTATCCTTTCTTTTTGCGATTTTCCCCCAACAATCTGCACAAAAATGCTATCATTTTACAAAAGCTGTCATTCCAAAAATGGAGCCGGATTATGAACATTCTTGACGTAATTGCAAAAGCAAAGGCCGAAAAAGCAAAAAAATTGGATCTTTCAGACCTGCACTTGCGCTTACTTCCGCAAGAGCTGTTTGCCCTGGAAGATCTGGAAGAGCTGGTTCTGGACCAAAATCTTCTTGTGGAACTTCCGGAAAGTATCGGTAGGCTCAAAAATTTGAAAAGCCTTTCCGTCAGCGAGAACGATCTGATGGAAATTCCCGAGTCCATTGCCGAGCTTTCCCTTTTGGAAAACCTGTATCTCGGCTACAACAGCCTTTCCGAAATTCCTGAATCTCTCGGGATGCTTAAAAATCTGAAAAAAGTGAATATCGCCAGGAACCAGCTTTTGGAACTCCCGGATTCCATCGGCAACTGGACGCAAGTGGAAAAATTCTCCCTGCACGACAATATGCTGTCTAAAATTCCGGATTCCATCGGCAATATGGCAAAGCTGGAAAAGCTCTATCTGGACAATAACGAGTTGCAAGTGCTTCCCGAAAGCATCGGCAATCTGCAAGAGTTGGAAATTCTGATGGTTTCCGGCAACAAGCTGGCGTCTTTGCCTAAATCCATCGGCGATTTGCAGAAACTTGTCGAACTGGTTCTCGACGAAAATTCCCTGGACGCGCTTCCCGAAAATCTGGCAGACTGCAAAGCGCTCAAGTCGCTCTCCGTCGTAAACAACCCGCTTTCTGGAACGCTGCCTGCGGTTCTTGCCGAAAAAGAAAATCTGCGGATAGACGTTTAAGCGAAAGCAACCCTATGAAAAAATTCATCCTCTTTTTCAGCTCCGCCATTTTTTGGATGGCGGGATGTTCTACCGATACCATTTCCATTCCTTCCATAGCCAAAGAGGGAAACGAAGAATTCAAATTCAACTACAACATTCTCCATTACTATTATTATAAAGCCGAAGAAGAGCTCCGCTCTCCCGAATACTACTTGAACAATCCGGACACGATTCTGGTGAATCCCAAATACGCCGATGTTGCCGAAGTCGTAGCGATGTATCTAGGAATGTCGGACTTGTTTACATTCTATTATCCGAGCCAATACTTTGATGCCATCCAATCCTCGATTACGGAATCCAAGACAAACGACAAATCGTTCGGCATGGAAGTGGATTCTTCTCTGCAAGTCAAATACGTTTATAGGGTCGGCCCGGCGGCTACGGCGGGAGTGCATCGGGGAGATCAAGTCATCGCTCTCGACAGCATTCCTTTAAACGACGACTCTACTAGCGCATTCGACAAATACAACTCCATTCTAGAGCAAAAAACGGAAGACAACTTTCTGCTGACCGTTTTGCAAAATGGCGAAGCGCGGGATTTTTCGCTGACTCGCGAAAGCCTGCTGACGCCGACCGTCTATCTGGATTCCATCGACAGCGTCCCCGTTATTCGGATTACGGAATTTTCAAATATCACAAACGGGTTTGGTGAAGATGGCAGCTATGCGGAATTTCAAGATGTTTTAAACCAGACAGATGGAGCCAAATCTACCGTATTGGATTTGCGGGGAAATCCCGGAGGCTCCATAAGCCTGTGCACTCAAATGGCCGGCGAACTCCTTTCTAAAGGCGACACGATTATCGTCGAAAAGAATTGGAAAAGAGAATCTCCCGAAAAAACATTCTCAACCCTATACACCGTCAATGAAAAAGACGGCATGGCAAAAGACCGCTACGTTGTACTGATGCTAGATAGCAACAGCGCCAGCTGCGCCGAAATGTTTGCCGCCGCTTTAACAGCCAACATCAAAGCGCCGATCGTCGGCACGAATTCCTTTGGCAAGGGCATTGGGCAGTATTATATTCAAACTCCCGAAAACGGTTTTGGCGTCATCACCGCCATCCAGATTCTAGACAAGAACGGCGAATCTTTCCATTCCTATGGTTTTGTTCCGGATTTCGACATTCCCGACAGCGTTTCTGCTTTAGTCAAAGCCGTTGAACTGGCAAAAGCCGCTACATTCAAAAGGCAGGCGGGCTACAATCCCGAAGTGCAGACCTACTGGACATCTTCGAAGTATAAGGCCATTCCCCGCACTCCTGAAGAAAGTTTAAAACTCTTGCTTCGAGGGATGGCCCTCAAAAAACTAGATTACCTAGACGCCCATTAAAATCTCCAAAAATTGGCGGCATTTGATAGTCTGGCTATTGTTAAAAGTCACCTAAATCTTTCGCTGCTTGACTTTTACCGAAGTTCCATCGATTTCCCGCGGAATTTCGGATTCCGTTTTTTGAATATCTTCCCGAATGGCGACGACCTGTTTTTGCAAACGAGCCAACCGTTCGCCTTGAAGCTTGGGTGTCGCTATCATCGTTTTGGACTTCGGATTTATCCATTGGCCTTGGGCATTTTTAAATCCGAGATGCAAGTGCGGTCCCGTACTGCGCCCCGTACTGCCGACACGTCCTATCACTTGTCCGCCGGTCACCTGCTGTCCCACTCCTACACCTCGCGATTGCAAGTGCATATAATAGCTCGTAGAATTATCGGCGTGCCTAATGGCAATTTTGTTGCCGCTGAGATTGTCAAAGCCCGACACGACCACTTTCCCTTTGGCCACCGCATAGACAGGAGCCCCCCGCGGACTTCCGTAATCGATTCCGCTGTGCATTTTGCGCTGTCCCGTAATCGGGTGAATCCTAGAACCGAACGGACTCGTAATATGCAAGCGATCTAACGGGTAGCGCAAGCCGTCGAAAATAAGAGCCTCGCCCGATTCCGTATAGTGGGCGTTATAAGTGCTTTTCGGGTCGGGATCCGCATACAAAAAAGCTTCGTGATGCCCGACAACGCGCCCTTCAAATTCCGCATAAAGAACCTTTCCTGAAATCCACACGCTGTCTTGAAAAAAAGATTCTTCGAGCATAATGCGAAATCGGTCTCCGGGTTGAACGCTTGAAAACGGGATTTTGCACTGCAAGACTCCAGCAACAACCCCCACCATTCGCGCCGGAATGCCGACCGACAACAGGGTCTGGTGCAACGTTCCGCCAGCAGCAATCGTTCCTTCAAAAACGGATTGTTTAATTTCCAACGGTTTCGCCGCCAATCGGTATTCAAAAGAGCCGCTCTGCAATTTTTTTAACAGCAAATGCACCGTCGCCAGATTGGGCGCATAGCGAAACGCCTGTACATTTCCCGCAGAATCCTTGGCAACATGGAAAGTTTCTCCGACACGCAAATTCGAAAGTTCCACGCTGTCTTGAATAGCTAGCACAACAGAGCGCCTGTCCTGGAAATTCACCTGCAAGCGTTCCAAAACCTGATAAAGGCCTTCGCCAGCACAAACCGAATCGCTGGAAATTTCAAGAGTCTGCGGGCGACTGCTTGCATAAGAAGCCAATTCCTTTTGCGCCGCCGAGAGCTGCCGTTCAGCTTCCTGAATCTGCGCATCCAGCTTTTCGATTTTTCCCGATTCAAAACAGGCAGAAAAAAGAATCGAAAGTCCCAAACAACACAATAGTCGAATTTGCATACCGCTTTACAAAAAAGCCCGCCCGAAAAAGGGCGGGTTTAAAAATTTATTTCTTCGCCGAAGCTGCTGGAGCCTGAATTCCCAACAGTTCCACTTCAAAAACCAGAAGGCTGTTTGGCGGAATCATCGGTTGGCGTCCGCTCGGTCCATAAGCGAGATTGCTCGGAATCCAGGCCTGTACCTTTCCGCCGACCTTCATCGTCTTGAGAAGTTCCGTCCATCCCGGAATCACAGCCGTCACCGGAAATTCCGCAGGCTGCCCGCGCTTGATGGAGCTGTCAAATTCGGAACCGTCCAAAAGAGTGCCCGCATAATGCACCGAGACAATCGACGAATCCGTGGGCGTTTCGCCAGTTCCTTCGGCAATCACCTTATACTGGAGTCCGCTTTCGGTCGTAATCACGCCTTCAGCCGTTTTGTTCTTGGCCAAGAAAGCGTCCTGTTCCGCGACATTCTTTGCAGCGAGAATGCTGTCCTTTTCCATCTTTTTCTTTTGCAGGTTCTGCGAAAATTCGTTCAGCACAGCAAAAACCATGGAGTCCGACATCATCCAATGCGCACTGTCCTGATTATAGCGATCCTTAAATCCCTGATAGAAAGCGTTCAAATCCAAATCAATGGAATCCCTGGAGACAAGCTGGTAATGCGCCTGCGAACCAAAATTCGCTCCGAGCGCATAACTGTAATTGTCTTTTTCCGTCACCAGAGAAGTTTTGCCCGGTTCATTGCAGCCGAGGAAAAGCAGAGCGGAAAGTCCGAGAATCATCGTTTTTTTCATTACAAAGTCCTTTACAAAAATGATGAAGAATGTCTATAAAATAAAAATTTTGCAAAAAAAAGAACTCGGACGGCGTTTCTTTCTTCTTTAAAATGGGGACTTATATACAAAACTCCACCCGATTTGCTTGGTTGGTGCCCTTCGATAAACTCAGGGACCGTCGGTTAGTGAGCTTGTCGAACTAGTCGAACCATGGTTAGGGATTAGGGGTTAGCGACTAGTAATCAGTGATTAGTTGGAAGTTGGAAGTTGGAAGTCGGAACTGATAACTGATAACCGAGCTCCCCCTTCTCGCTATGGCGCAAAATCCAATTCCACCCCACAAAACCAAAACTTCCAACCACAAAGCGTGGCGGGGGATAGGGTGAAGGGAAAAGGGGCTGCCCATGAGTCTTAAGAGTTTTACTCTTTTAGACGAATTGTCCCTGGAAGGGAGCCTTTGCAAAAGCGTGCAAGGCTCATGGGGCGCTGCATCCCTGAAACTAGGAATCTCCGATTCCGTAGTTGAAGTATCCCTGGAAGGGACAATTCGCCTAAGGGAACAAGTTCCCAAGGCTCATGGGTAAGCGAGCACCTCGCAGTCTGCGAGAAGAAATTTCCCTTGAGAAAAATAAATCCATGCTTTGAAAAAAATTATTTGAGGGAATTTGGAGGAAGATTGTATATAATTCCTTTAAAATCGGAAAAAATCTGACACTAATTGGTTGCGGGATTTTGCGTTACTTTTTGATACCATTTAATGTCAATGGAAGATTCTGCAATTATTCGGTTAGCGTTCCGTGAGGTGATAATGCGATGGCGAGCCGAATTACACATAAGCCAATTTAAAATGGCGGACCTCTGCGCCACATCGCGGACGCACATCAGCCGGTTGGAAAATTGCAAAGAATCCACGACTTTACCGAAAATCAACACCATTCTGAACGGAATCGGGAAAAGCTGGACCGAATTCGGCGAAGCCATGGACAAAGCCCTGAAAGAACAGGTAGCCGCCAAACAAATAAAGCTCAAAGCGGCAGAAAACAAACCCATTTGGTCGGTAAAATAGCCGATTTTTCACAAACACTCCTTTTTTTCGTCTAATTTTGTGTAATTTGAAAGAAAAAGGAGATTCATAACTCTATGATGTTCGACCCTCTCTACATGGGCATTCTGCTTGTGACACTTGTTCTGTCCGGCATTGTTTCCGCCGTGGTCAATTCCCGTTTCAAAGCGGGGCAAAAAGTCCAAATTCAAAGCGGACTTTCCGGCGCAGAAGTCGCTTCCGCCATTCTCGCCGATGCAGGCATCTTTGATGTGCGCATCCAAGAAACCGGCGGATTCCTGTCCGATTACTATAACCCGATGGACAAGACGCTGAACCTTTCCCACGACGTTTATCACGGACGCAGCGCGAGTTCCGCCGGAGTTGCCGCTCACGAAGTCGGACACGCCATTCAACACGCCCAGAACTATTTTCCCATGTGGCTGCGCTCGTTCATCGTCCCCGCTGCGAATATCGGTTCCAATTTTGGACCATGGCTAGTCATCTTGGGAATCATTCTCGCTTCCGCCGGCAAGGCCGCCTTAGGCCAAAACGTCGCTATTGTCGGCGTTCTTTTATTCGGCATCGCCACCCTTTTTACTTTGGTGACCGTTCCCGTGGAATTTGACGCCTCTTCCCGCGCGAAAAAGTGCCTGGCAAGATTGAACATTCTCGCTCCGGGACGCGAGCAACGGATTGTCGCTGGAGTTCTGCTCGCCGCCGGACTGACTTACGTCGCCGCAGCCATCTCTTCCATTATGCAACTCCTGTACTGGGCTCTTCGGGCAGGACTTTTAGGACGGAGAGACGACTAATGGGAACCCACTTGGAAATCGAATGTCCGATGTGCCACGGTATTCTGGTCGTCGATAAAGAAACCGGAAAAATCCTGGAACACAAGGAATTCAAAAAAGAAAAGCAATCGCTGGAAGATTTTTTGGAAAAAGAAAAAACGCGAACAGCGGATTTAGATAAAAAATTTGCCGAAGCCCGGGAACGGGAAAAAAATCGCCTTTCAGAAATCGAAAAGAAATTTCAGGCGGCAAAAAATAATCCCGATCTGGCAAACAAACCGCCTCCGACAATCCAGTGGGATTAAATTTCGCTAATCCGGCAAATCTTCTGAAGGCGTTTCTTCGGAAGATTTTTTTTCTGCGGTTTCTAAAGGCATGGGAGCCTCGGCGTCTTCCGGCATCTGCGAGGGCTCGGAAGGATCAAGAGCTGGCGGCTCTTCGTTGGGGGCAAGTATTTCGGAAATTTCCGCATTCTCCACTTGCAACGCCGATTCCTCTTGAGCTTTGGCCTCTTCTTCAAAAACGGATTCCGCGGCATCCTTTTTTTCATCATCCGCTTGCGGACTTTCATTTTCCGCAGCACTCGAAAATTCCGCTTCCAAAGCGGACAAATCCATTTCTCCATTCAACATGGCGGCAATGTCGTTATCGTTCACGGCACGCCCACGAGTTGCCAAAAGCGAAGCGGTTCGCATGACCTGATCGAGAGTCGCCTTCTGGTTGTTGTGGCGGACCAATTCCCGTTCGCGAAGTTTTTCCAAGATTCCCGACTTGTATTCATGTTCCGGTTCAAAAATCCGGGTTTCATTCGCCATCTCTTCGGCAAATTCGCTGTTGTCTTTTTTTCGATAAATCCAAATGGCACCAAAAAGTTCACTTTGACGAAAGACGACTTCATCCGTTTTAATCATTTCCATCAAAGCCATAAATGTAACGACCGTGACGATGGGCATTGGTGCACGCCCGAGCAAATCTTCAAAAAGTACGCGCCCTTCCCTGCGCAAAGTATTGGAAATATATTGCTGGCGGTCTTCAATCTTCACGTCATCCAGTTCAATGTGATGGACGTTTTCACTGCGATGCGTTTTGAGCATTTTCTGATAGGCGCGAAAAAGCTGCCAGATATTTGCGTCTGCGAGAGTGTCGTCGGATTCCGTTTTTTCCATGCGCCCACGATAGCAAGTGCCAAAATTTTGGGATTCCATCTGCTGGAAATTTTTGACATTCTGCTTGTGGAACTGGTATTCCCGCATATTCCGAAACAATTCGTCCCGGGAGAAATCGAATTCTTCAATCTCTTCTTCCGTCCGCTGGTCTTTGGGCAACAATTCCCGAACTTTCATCGCCATGAGGCGGCTCGCCATCAGCAAAAAATCGCCGGCTTGGGAAAGATCCGCCTGCGAAACGTCCTTCATCCATTCCAGATACTGGTCCGTGATTTCCGAAATGGAAATGTCCGCGGGCTTGACTTCGCTCTGCTGCACTAAATACAGCAAAAGATCCATCGGGCCATCAAAAGCGCCGATATGAACTTCGTAGGATTCGGGAATTTCCGGCATGAATTATTCCACCGTCACGCTTTTCGCCAGATTGCGAGGCTGATCCACATCGTTTCCCCGAAGAACGGCAATGTGATACGCTAAAAGCTGCAACGGAACGCAAGTGATGAGAGGCATTAAAGACTTTTCCACCTTGGGAACAAAAATCACATCGTCAGCAAATTCGGAAATTTCTGAACAGTCCGTGGTCGTTACGACAATAATGCGGCCACCGCGCGCTTTGATTTCCCGGACATTGGAAAGAACCTTGTCAAAAAGGCTGTCTTTAGGAGCAATCACAACAACGGGCATTTTTTCATCGATAAGGGCGATGGGACCGTGCTTCATTTCTGCCGCAGGATAACCTTCTGCGTGGATGTAGCTGATTTCCTTGAGCTTTAATGCGCCCTCCATGGCGACTGGGTAATTGTAATGGCGTCCCAGATAAAGGAAATTTTTCGCATCGACATACTTTTTGGCGATTATGCGAATCTGGTCGGAAAGTTTCAGAGTTTCTTCTATCTGCTGCGGGATGCTGGAAATCGCCCGAGCGAATTCGATTCCCTGTTCCGCAGACACGCGGCGTTCCCGTCCGAGCAAAAGGGCGATCATCGCAAGAACCGCAACCTGCGAAGTAAAAGCCTTCGTACTCGCCACTCCGATTTCGGGACCGGCGTGCAAATAAACGCCGCCGTCGCTTTCTCGCGCAATCGTAGAACCGACCGCATTGCATATTCCCAAAACCGTAGCGCCCTTGGTTTTCGCTTCCCGTAAAGCAGCAAGAGTGTCCGCCGTTTCACCGGATTGAGAAATCACCAAAACAAGAGTTCCCGGTTTGATAATCGGATTCCGATAACGAAATTCCGAAGCGTATTCCACTTCGACAGGAACGCCCGCCAAATCTTCTATCAGATATTCGCCGACCATTCCTGCATAATAGCTAGTTCCGCAAGCCGTGATGATGATGCGATTCAGGTTGCGCAATTCGATTCGGTTTGAATCCAGACCCGCCAATTTCGCAGAACCCTCTGAAAGCAGCAATCGCCCGCGCATCGTGTTGCGAAGGGTTTCCGGCTGTTCAAAAATTTCTTTCAGCATGTAATGTTCAAAACCGCCCTTGCTCGCCGCATCCGCATCAAAGCTCACTTCTTCAACGCAGCGGTTTACCGCCCGGCTAGAAACGGTTACAATCTTGTATCCATTGCGATCCGCTATCACCACATCATTGTCGTCCAGATACACGACCTTTTGCGTATAGTCCACTATCGCCGACACATCGCTTGCCAAAAAGAATTCGTCCTGTTCGCCCAAGCCCAAAACCAGAGGGCTGCCTCGCCGAGCACCGATTAGCACATCGGGTTCATCGGCACAAAGAATAGCCAAACCGAAAGTTCCTTCCAATTTATTCAAAGCCGCCAGAACCGCCGATTTGAAATCGCCCTTATACAATTTTGCAATCAAATGGGCGACGACTTCCGTATCGGTTTCCGACTGGAACCGGATTCCTTCCGATTGCAGGGTCGCTTTTATCTGGGAATAGTTTTCGATGATGCCGTTATGCACCACCATAATTTTTCCATCATAGCTAACCTGCGGATGTGCATTGTTTTCTGAAGGGGCGCCGTGCGTCGCCCAACGGGTATGGGCAATTCCGATTGTCGCCGGCATGGGCTTCTGGGAAAGTTTACAAGCCAGATTCGCGATTTTTCCCGTTGCCTTTTCCATTTCCAAGGTGTGATTTTCATGCGCAACAGCTATTCCCGAAGAATCGTAGCCCCGATATTCCAAGCGTTTGAGTCCATTCAACAAAACGCTTGTCGCATCCCGCAGCCCAATGTATCCAACGATTCCGCACATATCCTTTTCCTTATCGCTTTTATTTCACATTACCCTTGTATTTTCGCTTCCACTCTGGCGCAAAGTTCTTCGGCCTGATTTTCCGTCGGCGCTTCAGCAATCACCCGAATCACCGGTTCCGTATTGGATGCGCGCACATGGACAAAACTTTTGTCCTTGCCGAGCCAAAGACCGTCGCGCGTATCGGCAGACCAGCCCGCAAAATCTTTCTGCACTTCTTCAAAAATGGTTTTGACCGGTTTGCCGCCCAGCGGGAATTTCTTTTTGGGCATTGCATAGCTGGGATGTTCCGCTTTGAATTTTTCGGGGCCGCCGTGATTTTCAGCCATCCAAGAAAGCACCAGCGCCGCCGCAACAAGAGAGTCCCTGCCATAGTGCAAAGCGGGCAAAATCACGCCGCCGTTTCCTTCGCCGCCGACCACGCAATTGTTTTGCATCATCTGGATGCTGACATTCACCTCGCCGACTTTCGCCCGAGAGAATCCGACTCCGAATTTTTCGGCAACATCGGCACACATCCGGGAAGTCGAAAGGTTTACACAAACATCTCCTTTCTTTTTTGCAAGAACCGCTTCGGTCGCAATGGCAAGCGTATATTCTTCGCCAATCGCTTCTCCGTTTCCATCGACAAGCGCACAGCGGTCAGCGTCCGGATCCACGGCAAAGCCCACCGCACAATGATTTTCTCGAACCGCTTTCCCCAAGTCCTTCAGATTCGCAGGAATCGGTTCGGGCCCACGCGGAAAAGTGCCATCCGGTTCACAGTGAACCCGCACGACTTCGCAGCCAAGGGCCTCCAAAAGCCGCGGAACGATATACGATCCGGCTCCGTTCACCGCATCGACAGCCACCTTGAAATGCTTCCGCCGAATCGCCTCGACATCCACAAAGGGAATCGCCAGCGTTTCATCAATGTGAAAAGCGTCCGCGTCTTTTAAAACATTCGCCACACCCATCTGCCGATAATCCGGATAAATAAACTTGCCCGAATCCGCAATCGCGAAAAGATCCTTGACCTGTTCCGGCGAAAGGAAAATGCCGCGTTCGTCCAAAAACTTCAGCGCGTTCCATTCCAGCGGATTGTGGCTCGCCGTGATAATGATTCCGGCATCCGCATAAAGGCGGGTTACAAAAAGTTCCACACTGGGAGTCGTCGCAAGCCCCACATCAATCACATCGGCTCCGGCAAGGCGGCAAAGCCCCGAAACATACGAAATAATGGCATCTCCCGTCGGGCGGCTGTCCCGGCCAATCACGACTTTGCGCGCACCGGTCACTTCCAAAAAAGCTTTTACATGATTCGTTAAAACCGTAGGCGTCAGCGTATCGCCGACAACGCCTCGAATCCCAGAAACAGAACGCATTAAAACGGACATAGAATTCCTCTTTGTAATTCGGATTAAAATTACAAATTTTGGCTTTCGACTCCCGAATGCCTTGCCCAAAAGAGCCTATTCCAAGGAATCCTCTGGAACCGGCGACGGCACAGACAGCACCGAATCCCGATAGGCTGCGTTTGCGCAAAAGATATTTACGCCTGAAGAATAATAATAGTCTCTACAATACCCGTCATCCAATTCAATTGACGTTAGCGTAAAACACGAATCCTCAACCTGAACGTCCAGCAGAACAGAATCCATTTCCCAATGAAATTTTTTTGCATCCACAAATTCATCAAGACGTGTCCAATGCGAATCTTCCCAAACAACTTTCGTTCTTTCTTTTTGCGGACTTAGTAAAAAATTATAAGCCTCCCTGTCAACTCTTTTCCCTCCCTTGGGCATAAATATGCTGTAAGTTCCCTTGGCAATTCCAATCGTATCCGCCAACGAGTCAAGCCAAATTGAAACATAGGAAGAATCTTCTCTCGACACTAGTATCCTTTGGGCGTGTTTTTTGTTTCGGTAGATGTCCAAATTATAATACGTTCCAAAAGAAATATTTGTAGCATGATTTCCCTTAGCATTAAGAGCTTCACACGACCATCCAAAAAAAATCACCCCAAAAAAAGAACAGACACCAAACTAAGGGCAAATAGCAATTTTTTCATCCTATGCCTCTAGCCATGTCAATCTTTTAGAGAGCACTAGCTCAATCCACTTCACCGCATTGTAAATTGCATGGACAGGCGAACCCAACTTTTTCTATTCCAAAGAATCTTTTGGCACAGAAACCGAAAGCACCGAATCGCGGCAAGCAGCGTTTGCACAAAAAACGCTTTCGCCTGAATAATAATACTTACGACAATACCAGTCATCCAAAAACAGAGATGTCAATGTAAAGCACGAATCTGCAACTTGGACGTCAAGCAAAATAGTATCACTTTCATAAATCGTGTCACTTTCAATAAAATCTTCAAGACGAACAACATGATCGTTTTCCCATGCCAATTTGGTCCTTCCCGTTTTTTGGGACAGGGTGAAGCTATAAGCGGTGTTGTCTATTCTCTTACTATCCTTTGGGGGTTTATGGATGCTGTAACTCCCTTCCGCAATTCCAATTGTATCTGCCAGAAGATCCAACCAAAAGGAAACATAGGAGGAATCCTCGTTCAACGTCAATATTCTTTTGGCATACCCGCCCATGTACAAAGAAGGATAGGAATAATATGTTCCAAACGGGATTTCATGTTTATAATTACCTGTGACTCCAACATCTTCACAGCCTTCAAATAAAAAATCATCACACCCCCAAAGAACAGATAGCAAACTAAAGGCAAATAGCAATTTTTTCATCCTATGCCTCTAGCCATACCAATATTTTAGAAAGCACCAGCTCAATCCACTTCACCGCATTGTAAATGGTGTTGACCTTTCCGTTGATGATGTTTGTAATTCTACTTTGTATGTCACTGGGGGTATCATACCAATTCCAGGAATTGGCATTATGACTATCCTCATCGTCCAAGCGAATTTCGGAATGCACGATATTTGCGGTCGAAAAATTGGCAAAAACTCCATATTCCTTCGAGAACGGATAATCCAATGTCGAATTTAAATCCGCAGGGACAAAGCAGAATTCCAGCGACACATTCTTGGTCACCACGTTGGGGCCAAGTTCTCCAGAATAGGAATTGCCATTGTCGTCATCTTCTGCATCATGATGCCTCCTAAAAGCGTATGTGCCTTCCGGGCAATCCTTGTCCATTCTTAAGACGACATAATCGTATGGAACCCGGGGAATAGACTCGTCACCCAAATCCAGAGTACAGAAACTAAACGTCACTCCGCCATTGCCCACCGATATGCCCAGCGGATTCGGGTCGCCGCTAATAATCTTGTTCCCATTATTGGAATCCTCCAGGTCGAGATAAATTCGCAGACTATCTTTGCAACTACTTCCTTCTCCTTTTAGAACAGCGATTTTTGAAGCACTGATTTGAGGTTCTTCAAAAGCAGAGCAATCTCTTGTTTCCCCTGGCAAACAAAAACGCTTGCCTACGCTATCCCTAAAATACACCAAGTTTAGTAGCCAAGGTCTTCTTTCCAGCTGATTTGTATCATTAAAGGCCAAGGCCTCGTCCGCCAAATCCGAATACATTTGCTTTGTCTTCTCACGAGAAGGGCCAACCACTTCGTGATTGACACAAATGCCAAACCAATTCCATTCGCAGGCAACTCTCAATTTAGGACTATACCGATATCTTCCAATTGTATTGTTATGAAAGTCCATGGATCTTGCAAACCCCGCCTTGGAATTTTCCTCGTGTGCATCGGTAAAATCCTTAGACCATCCCAAGCATTCCGAAATGTCGTCAAACTGAGTCCCTGTCTCCCTGCACAGTAAAGCGTTCCAGACAGAATGCCTAAACGCGTCGGCACGAGTATCCCCTTCGTTTCCGCGGCACTTCAAAGCAGCATAAGATTTCGACCACTCTTTTGCCCGGTTGTAGGCTCGGACGGAACCGGGTCCTTTCATGGGATTTTCCAGCAACAGCCACAATTCTCCGCTAGTTAAAGTCAAACTACCTACATCATATTCCGAATACATACTTTTGAGGGGAACTCTTTTCAAATACTTAACAGTTCTGCTATTAAAATAATCCACCATCCTCAAACGCACAACCTGCGCATACACCTCCCTAACATCGCGATAATTGCTCGCCAAAAACAACGTATCTAGACCGGGAAACTTCGCGAGAATTTCAAAGAAAGCGATCGCGGTCGAATCAAAATTGGGAATCCCCACAAACCATTCCTCCGCCAGCGAATCCATCTCGTTCCAAGTGACTTCTGGAATCGAGAATCCATCAAGCAGGGAATCCGTTGACCGAACCATTTGTTCCAAGGAATATCCGTTCTCGTCCGCAAGAACCTTCCGAATATCACCCACGCCATGAATCTTCGGATTTCCGGAGACCAACTTTCCATCGACATAAACCGCAATCTTTTCATTGAAAGCATATTCCGACGAAATATCGGCAAGAGAATAGTCGTTGGAGAGGTCTAATTCGCTCCAGTCTGCATAATGAATTCCAAAAGCAAAGCCCGCCTCGTTCGGGTAGATGGCTCCGGGATCTAGATTCACATTTTCCACATCGAAATGCAGAGCCCACACGTCATCCCCCAGATTTTCAAGAGAGTGCGTGGCGTTCGGAAGATTCCAGACCTCAACGACCGGCGTCTGATTATGATCGGCCGTTATTTCCACATCAAAGCGGAAGCCGGTCACCGGGACATTGCCCTCATTTTTGGCATAAAGACGGTATCTGCCATAATTGGATGTACCTTCAGACAACGAATAGACTGCGACCCTATTGGGATTTAAGGACAGATCCTGTTCGGTCGGGAAATCTCCTGCTAGAATCACTCCCGACGAGGAGATGACGACAATATTCTCATTCAGAGAGGCAGTTCTTTCCGAACCCGAAAAATCATCTCCGGTTTTCCAGGAGCTCCAATCCGCGTAATGCAGGCCGATCTGCAAATAGCCGGCAGCCGGAAATTCCTCTAAACTATCGATATGAATATCCTTAAATTCGACTTTTGCTCGATACTGGTTTGCGGAAAGTTTCTCGATTGAGATCTCGCCACCATTCAAGAAATACGGTTCCACCACAACATTCTTCGAATCGGCAGCGGAGAAGTAATAATAGACGGAAAAGTCCGCAATCGGACTTCCATTATTTTTTATGCGGATATTCGGAATCGACAGGTTCGACGATCCGCTTTCGAATGAGGTTACATCCACAGAAGCGTAAGCGCAGACTGCCATTGCTAAAATAAAAACTTTCAACATAGATTTCCCTATTTCCCAAAGTTCTTCGAATTCATTCTGCCATTCAAATCCGAAAAGAATACCCTTCCGCTGAATTTCTTTTCAACTCGAATGAAATTTTCTCGAATGTCAAGCACCCGAAAACCTCCCTTTTTTACATTTACCCCATTTTCATTGGAGATTTCCGATTTTGAAGAGTCTTCAATAAAGATTAGCTTATAGTTTTCATTTTCCATTACGTAAGCGAACACCTGTTTTTTTCCTTCCAATTTATAAGCCGAATCGCCGAGCACCGGAACATCCCGCGTTGTAAGAATCGTTCGACGTAGAGTTGTCTGAAGAGTATCCCCGTCTCTCACATAAATCAATTCTATAGGTTTGTTATCCGCACCGCGAAACAACGGCAGGATATTTTCTAAACTCTTTTGCTGCAAAAACTCGCCATCAACGGAAATTATCCGGTCTCCTACATTCAAATCGGCATTTGCCGCCGGAGTGCCGGGCACAATATTTTTGACAACAATTCCATTTCGATTTTCTAGCAATACAAGTCCAATCCCACCAAAGGAATCTGCGGCTATTGCCGCAACAACTCCTACCGAACAAGCAAATAGCGTTCCAAATTTCACGATTTTCCTCTCTTACAAAAAAGTTATCCAAAAGTAGTCTTTTTTTACCCAGTTGTCAAGCGAGTTTTATCAAAAAAAAATTGAATTGTCGTTTATTTTTTTTCTGTTCGCATACTTTATAAATATTCTACATCCACACTTTTTTCGGCAATCAAATCATAATAGATATCCACGCCAGCCAGTCCCCATAAACCGAAACAACACATAAAGTTACGAACAAGCTTCACAAAGCACCCAAATAAAAGTGTTGAAAAAAAACTTCTTTGCTTATCCAGTCAAATTTATCCTTCCTATTTCATTTTAAAGTTTTCCAGCAAAAAATCAAATTTTCCTAGGCCCCATTAGCAAATTCAAAACGCAAAAGATCCTCAATGCGGACATTTTCAACGGGCAGATGGCCTTTCCAACCCTGACCACGCCGATTCTCCTAAGCGGAATCGCGCCAAGAAACACCGAGACTTCCTCGATCGCCTGCACAACGGACACGTCGAGGAATAGAAGGCCAGGTCGCCAAAATCCCACCAACAAAATTAGACGGCCAGAAACGTTTGTTAAATTGTCGGGCGGAACAAATGAAATTTGTACGAAATCCTGTTTGTCTTGTTTCCGTTTTTTGCATCATTTCGGCACCACCCGGCATTCATCCCGTTCAATCGCATGATTTTTGTGTACGTTGCAGTAACAGCTTTTTTGCAGTAGAACAAGGATAGCGACAAGCAAAAGGATCGATACGCCGACCATCACGTCACCTGTAATCGCGATAAATATCTTACCCCATCCGTCTTCTTCATTTTCATAAAATTTTTCTACAAACGGCACCCAAGTCACCTTTGTATTCTGATGAACCTCGACGCTCTTGGCATAGATAGCACCATAGAACCGCTAGCCCGATTGTCCAATGACAACTTCCGCATTGGGCACAACAATTGTTCCCACGAAATAGCTTTGAATGAACTCGCAGTTGGTTCCATAGCAGAAACAAGCAAGTATTACTCATAACAAAATTTTGTGAGGTCATATTTTATGTATGCAAAACAAAATCCATTGACACACTCCCCTCGAATTGATTTTGCGGGATGATTATACTCAGGGCACCATGGTCGAAAAGGATTTTCATCAAAAGAAAACCAGTCTGTTGTATCCTCCTCTGCAATAATATTCAAGTAACCACCCCACCAACTCGTCGGGTTCGTTTCCAGTATTAGCGTTTCTTCGCCAATAAAAATCTTCAATTTCAATTTTTCTGAATTCATAGAAATATCATCAATCGGTCCTCTCAAAAAGCAACTAGAAACAGTCCATATTCGTTTATCTTCCTCAAGCAAACAGCCATTCAGCAATTTGTCTCCCATCAGGCCAATATAATATTCGTTGTTTATGTCTAGTTTTTGTCTGCAATAAGTTTTTTTTTGCATTCCGGCACAAAATTGTCTATCATCAACAAAGAAATTGACGCTATCCATTTCTTTTAACGATATCACACTTATATCCAAGAATTCGTTTGAATCATAACAAACAGAGTAGTCAGGCTCATCAATAAAAGGGAGCTTACACCCAACAAAAAGGCAAATAGAAATTAGGCTACTACAAAAAAGAAATTGCTTCATGATTAAAGCTTTCCCAAATCAGCGACATAAAGACTTTTTCCAATTTCGGTATTTCTCATCACAATAGTTGTACCCATCGATTCCTCTACAAACGGCACCCAAGTCACCTTTGTATTCTGATAAACCACGATGCTCTTGGCATAGATGGCACCATAGAACCGCTTGCCCGATTGTCCAATGACTACTTCCGCATTGGGCGCAACGATTGTCCCTGCAAAATTACTTTGGATAAATACATGATTGGTCCCGTAGTAAAAAATCGATATGTGCCGAGCCGCTTCGACCATATCATCCGCGACAATTGTCCCATTCCACTAAAAGTCATTCCCCACATGGAATGCAATACTGCCATTCGTCGGCGCATTCAATTTCGCATCTCTCTGAAAAACGAGGGATCCGGCCAAGCGATGGCCCGTTGAATTAAAACTCAATTCGGAATTGGAGTTGAAAACATATTCTACATGATTCGATGTATTTTCAATCCTAAAGCGAAGAACGGTTTGATTACTCTGGGAAAACTGCTCATCCAAAGTGCGAACCGTGATAGCACTCGATAAACTCGCTAGAATCAGGAAAACCGCTAAACAAACCCTATGCACGTCCTACTCCTAGGATAAAATAATTTCTCTCAAACTCAAATATAAAATAACCAAAATAAACTTCCAAAAAATCGTTTGTAAAAAACTTTACTATAAAAACAGACAAATCCACATCGATTCTAAATTTCAACAAATCAAACAAATTAAAGACATGTGTTTGCAACGGCATTTTCCGTTATGCACAATCACCCTGGCGGAAACGACCCCGATCACCGCGGACATCAGCGCAACTCGGCGGATTTTCAATGCGGCTCGAATTTTTGGATTGCGCCTTTTTGATCGGCTTGTTCTTGGCGGGAGTGAGCACAATTGGAAATTCCGGAACAAGAGTTTCGATTACGCATTCCTCCAGAAATACGATTTTTCAATTTTCTAACTTTGCCGCATGGCAATTCTATCCGTCAAAGATCTCACACTGCGATTCAGCGACCCACCGCTCCTTGACCGCATCTCGTTCGACATCAATGAGGGCGAATGTGTTTGTCTGGTCGGGCGCAACGGCGAAGGGAAAAGTACCCTGCTCAAAATCCTCGCCGAAGAAATGGATGCCAATTCCGGAGAAATCATCCGTAAAAACGGTTTGCGCACGGCTCGGCTGATTCAAGAAATTCCCGCGCATATCGAAGGGACTGTCCGCGACATCGTCATCGGCAAAACGGCAGAGCGTCATTCCGTTGGCGAAGATATTCTTGGGAAAACCGGCATTGATCCCGAAGCGCTTTACGACTCCCTTTCTGGCGGGCAAAAACGGCGTGTGCTTTTCGCCAGAGCCCTCGCGCAAGAACCCGATTTGCTTTTGCTTGACGAGCCGACAAACCATTTGGACATTCCCAGCGTTCAATGGTTAGAAAACATTCTCGCCCGTTTGCCATGTTCCATCCTTTTCATCAGCCACGACAGGGCTTTTGTCCGCAGGATCGCCACCAGAATTTTGGAACTGGACAGGGGTCGCATCCGCTCCTGGAGTTTTCCCTACGATGAATTTGTACGCCATCGGAATGAAGCCTTTGCCGAAGAGGAAAAGGCAAACAGACTCTTTGACAAGCGACTTGCCGAAGAAGAAATCTGGATTCGGAAAGGCATTCAGGCGAGGCGAACACGAAACGAAGGTCGCGTGCGCGCTTTGATAAAAATGCGCAAAGAACGCGCCGAGCGCAGAAATCGAACCGGCAATGTCAAAATGCAAATAACCGAAGCCGAACGTTCCGGAAGGTTCGTCATTCAAGCCGAAGGCATTTCTTACGCCTACGAAAATCAGTCTCTATTTCAAAATTTCTCCACCGAAATTTCCCGCGGCGACCGCATCGGCATCGTCGGGGCAAACGGCTGCGGAAAAACGACACTGCTCAAAATTCTTCTCGGAGAACTAACGCCGCAAACGGGTTCCGTCCGACTGGGCACCAATCTGCAAATCGCCTACTTCGACCAGATGCGAACCAGGCTTCGTGAAGACAAATCGCTCGTTGAAAATATCGGCGACGGCCAAGAATACGTCGTCATCAACGGCCAGAAACGCCACGTTTTAAGCTACCTGCAAGATTTCCTGTTCACTGCATCGCGCGCCCGCGGGCCCATTTCGGCACTCTCCGGCGGAGAACGCAACCGATTGCTTTTAGCGTGCCTATTTTCGCACCCGTCCAACGTTCTTATTCTCGACGAACCCACCAACGATTTGGACATGGAGACCCTCGATTTGCTTACCGATTTGCTCGCCGAATACAACGGCACAGTCATCACCGTTAGCCACGACCGCGATTTTTTGGACAACGTCACCACCGAAATTCTAGGCTTTGAAGAAAATGGCTACATCCACGAAAGCGTGGGGGGCTATTCCGATTACGCCGCCAACAAAAAACTTCGGGAAAAAGAAAACGAGGCCGTTGTCAAAAAAGATTCAACGCCGACCGAAAAACGAATGCGAGAAAAGAAAAAACGCAGCTACAAGGAAGAGCGCGAATATCAGGAACTTCCCGAAAAAATTGAAGTGCTGGAAAAAGAAATCACGGCATTGCAAACAGCCCTCGGCACGGAGGAAGTTTACACCAATGCGAACCGACTCGTCGAAATCCAAAGCGACCTGGCAGAAAAGGAAAAACAGCTCGAAGCCGCCTACGAACGCTTCGAAATCCTAGATGGCATCGGTTAAATGAGAGTTGAGAACTGAGTTCTAAGTTCTGAACAAGGTTACGACATTCGCATTGAATTACGCTCATCGCAGGCGACAGAGAGACAGCAAATCACACTCGCGAAAAAAAATTTTTCGCTTGCGCTGAAGGAGACATCAATCCACGCCCCGCTCGGTGAAACGATTGCCGTTCTGTTACGCACTCGATACTTTGACCCCGACTCTGTAAAAATTTCTTCTTGATAAGCGTTTTTTTTCATAAAAGCCTTGACAATGTTTGTTTTTTTTACATTCGCAAACAATACAACCAAAAAAGGAATCAACTTATGTTCTGCAAACATTGCGGTGGTCAAATCTCGGAAAACACAAAATTTTGCAGCAAATGCGGAGCTTCTGTGGCAGAAGAGCTCCCAAATTTTCAGCAAAATCCAGTAAATCCCCCGAATTTATCAAATTCGAGAAATACAGCCAACACTTCCATAGTCAAATGGATTGTTATTGGTATCATTTCCATATTTGTTCTTGGTTTTATTTTTGATGTGGTTATATTGGGCATGGTCGCTTCGGATACGGACAAAATGATGAAAGAAGCCGACCAACTATACGATAAGGCCACGAAAGATTACGACAAGGCCATGAGGGATATAGATAGGCAAATCAATTCCATTCGGTTTTGAAACAATTTGCGAAAAAAAACTTCTTTAATCTATTTCCATCGTCCATTTTCACCAAAATAAGCTTTAGGAGTAAAAAATGAGAATACTAAACTTTACGAGCGCAGGGCTTGTAGCAATCCTTGCCGTCATGACCGCCTGTGGCACAGATTTTGAAATCGACACTTTCAAAGATACGCGCGACGGCCAGGAATACAAGACCATTCAACTAGGCGGCCATATTTGGATGGCCGAGAACATGCGTTATAATATTGGAAGGAATATATGTAGTCGTCCCTTAAATCCCGCCCAGCCCGCATAACTATTGGGGAAAATTGATTTCTACCCTGTGAAAATATTGCAAGGATTTCTAAAATATGATTGAAAACCTTGCATTTTTT
>NZ_FUWU01000035.1 GCF_900167415.1 Fibrobacter intestinalis
TGGAACAGGCTTTGCCGGGTTTGATTGAACAGTCGCTTTTTCAAAAGACGATTTCAAAAAGTATTCGCGATGTCGTTTCATTTGAAAATGGCGTAGCGAGTGTGCAGGACGCCTGTGGCGACAATTACGAAGTGGAACGCCCGATTGCTTACGGAAAATTCCTGCAACGCGTCCAGTCCAAGGAATCCGTGCCCGTAACGCTGATGCACAAGGCCCTGTGCGATTTTGCGAACAAGGGCGGGAAGGTGATGTTCAACGAACGTACGCTTCTTAACGTATGCCAGAAAATTCACAACTGGAAAATCGAACATTTGAAGGGACGGTTCTGCTACCAGAAAGTGAGCCGCACCCGAATTAAAAAGACTTGGCTCAACGACGAAAAAGGAAATGCGGAAAAGTTCATATCGCAGGGACTCGTGGGCAAATTCGGGGACGCAAGTAAAGTGCCTGATAAGTATCTTTATAACAGCATTGCTTACGATTCTCCGCTAGAAAAATCCGACATTCTGAACGGCATTGAAGGCGTTGAAGTTTATGGAAAAATTCCAAAGAGCACCATTCGCATCCCGACAATTCTCGGCGAAACCTACAGCCCGGATTTTATGTACATCATTCGCCGAAAGGGCAAGAATGAACTGAATCTGATTGTGGAATGCAAGGATGTCGAAGACGCCGACAAGGATTTGCGAGGTAGCGAAAAACTGAAAATAGAATCCGCCAAGATGTTTTTCAAGAATATGGAATCCGAGGGAGTCAAAGTCCGCTTCGAAAAGCAACTCTCGGGCAAGAATCTCGAAGAAATCATCAGGGTGCTTTGAATGTAGAGCTACGGAAGATTTGGTTGAAAAACTTTTGGGCAAGGGGAAAAATTTTACAATACAAATCTACTACAATTATGCATACTTGTAGCAGGTTAATACAATGTATAAGAAAACGTTCATAACGGCAAAAACGGTTTGCAAACAGGGACGCGCGCAGTATTACGCCACTCTCCAAAAGGCAAAAAAGGGAGAATTGGTTCGCATAAAGCGGGGTGTCTATGCTAAAGAAATCGACCTGAACGATACAATGATAGATGTCGAGGCAATCGCTCCCGACGAAATTCTTTGTTTATTTTCTGCATAGGAACATTCCGAACTTACGACGCAAATTCCGCAGCAATTCGACATTGCCATAAAAAGGGGGCGCAAAGTCGTTCTTCTCGAATATCCTAAAATCAGGCTTCACAACCTATCCGAAAATTCGCTGAATCTTGGTGTTTCTACGGCAACTATTTCCGGATTCAAAGTCAAAATTTTTGACATTGAAAAATGCGTATGCGATGCAATAAAGTTCCGCAACAAAATCGGCATGGATGTTTGCATCGAAATCATCAGGAACTATCTTAAATATGGCGACAGGAACATCTCCAAGCTGATGAAATATGCCCGGGTTCTGCGTGTTGCCAAGATTCTTGAAATGTACATGGCAATGGGCTTGTCAGTATGAGGAACAATGCCTTTTCCATCCGATAAAGGTTGCTCAACAAAGCAAAGAATTAGGTGTTGATTACCAAGTCATTCTCACTCGCTATTTTCACGAAAGATTTTGCGGTTTCGTCGTTGATTATGGGAGGAAATGAGTATAGATTTAAAGAAGGCATTTGAAAAAAAAGGAGATTAAATTATGATAAAAAAAGAAGTTGAGCCGATTTTGCAGATTTTTTTTATCGTTTTTTTGGCAATGAACCACTAAAAATCGAAAAGGGAAACAATGATGGTTTTTATATAAAAATGGCAACATCTAGTGAGGATGATATTTTTGTTGAATTGTGGTATGAAGATTGGACCAAGGAGAAGAAAGGAAAGGTATTTTCGATTTGTCTTGAATACAGCAACGAGAAGCTTTTTAAAGAGCACTTTCCTGAATGGGAACATTACAAAGAATGTCATAAAGATTTTTTTGAAATAGAAAGCCGTCCTGATTTCAATGACCTGTTTTTTCAGAAAGATGCAGATAACCATTATTTTGCAGGAGTCTATATTGATCCTGATGACGAATTAGGTTCTCTACAAAGATTCTTTGAAAATGAAAAAATAAATAAAATTATCAAAAATAAAAAAATCACCTTCAGCGACCCAGGTGAAGAATTAGCGACACAGCGGATACAGCAGGTGTTGGCTCGTGTAGGTCAAGGTAAATATCGTGATGATATGCTGAATTTATGGGATAAAGCCTGTTCAGTTACGGGATGCACTATAAAAGAATCTCTTGTAGCTAGCCATGCAAAACCATGGCGCGATTGCAAGCCTGCAGAAAAGATAAATGCCCGTAATGGTTTATTGCTTGCCGCACATTTAGACGCTCTTTTCGACAAATTTCTCATTACTTTTGACGAAGATTGGAAAATAAAAATTGCTCCACATTTGGAATCAGAATGTAAAAGAATTGGTATCACCCCAGAAATGATGGTTAAATACGAAAAGCTAAAAAAACAAGACCAAGCGGAAGTTCAGAATTTTTTGAAAGAACATCGAAGAAGATTTAATGAAAAACAGAAATCTTAACCATAAACAGACGTAAAAATCACATTTCCCCAAACACCACCGCATCCATCGCATGCAACATTTTGGTGATAATTGTAAGTCTCCTCGTAAAACGAGTAGCTTCCCCCCCCCACCCGCCGAAATCAAAGTAATTGAGGACGGTTAAACGAAATCTTTCCTTACCCCTTCAATACCATCGACAGCTTCGTTCCATCGAAAGCCTTGCCCCAGCCGTCTTCCTCAGAAAATTTGGAAAACGCGACCAGCTGAGGATCGGGTAATGCGATATTCTTCTCTTCAAGCATTTTAACGATTGAAGAAAGCGTCTCAATGCTGCCTTTTCCATATTCCTCAATAACGGTATAGGCATATTCTTCTTCCATGTCACGGATGGCCTTCAAAATCACATTAACATCATCTTTTATTCCTGCATACAGATTTTTAATAGTAGTGTACTGTTCCTCCGTTATGTACTCATAAGGCCCATCTGGGCGATTGTAGCCATCGAATTCAAGCAGGCATTCCGGTAAAATATCGCACATGCTGTCGGCCCATGCATCCAGATACATGGAATCATCCGTAAAACGCCAACATATTTCAAAAATGATTTTCCAATCCCTATCGGGGTAAACCACAGTGAAGTATTTTTCGGCGCACAGAATTGCGTATGCGACCCGCCCTCGCAAAGACACTTCGTTGAAAATATCCATTTTCATTTTATTCTCCTAGGCTTTCCCAGCCGGTGTGATTTTCCTTGATACGCCCCTTAAGGGCAAGGGAAAATAAATTATTGAATAAAGCTTGGAGTAAATGCGAGCAAACGGTTTTTGAAAAACTTGACAAATAACAATCTGCCCCCGCCGAAATCAAAGTAATTGAGGGCGGTTAAACAAAATCTTTCCTTACCCCTTCAATACCATCGACAGCTTCGTTCCATCGAAAGCCTTGCCCCAGCCGTCTTCCTCAGAAAATTTGGAAAACGCGACCAGCTGAGGATCGGGTGGTTGAATTTTGTTGTTTTTAAGAATCGCTAGAATTTCATCAATATATTCGAGACTTGCCGTTCCGTATCCAGGAATACTGGAATAGGCGTATTCTTCTTCTATGTTTCGAATGGCAAGTAAAATCTTGTTCAAAGAATCGTCAACATTCTTGTACAATTTTTTAAGATTTGTGTAGGTTTCTTTATCTATGTATTCAAAATTAGACGCTTCGAAAGATTCAAACTCAAACAAGTATTTTGGGATGTATTCCATAATTTCCCAGGACCACCTGTCAAGTGCTTCGCAATTCCCAAATTTCCAAAATATTTTAAAAACTAGCGACCAGTCCCTTTGAGGGTATTTTTCTGTGGCAAGTTTTTCTGCACAAAGGATTCCGTAAGCGATTCGCCCAAGAAGAGAAATGTTTTTCAATGCGTCCGATTTCATCTCGTATTCTCCTTATTCTGTCCAACCAGTGTGATTCTTTTGGATTCGTCCTTTGAACGCGTGTGTGCAATTTTGACAAGCTGGCTTTGGTTGGCCAAAGCTTTTAGGTGTTGTGTGTATGGTAAATATATAAAGATTCTCCATTTTTGCTCCAGAATTCAAAGCCTTGTTTATAGCATGAACTTCGGCACAATTGCCCAAGTCATATTTGTTGAGAGATTTTGGCGGTAATACACCATTTTCTCCAAAGATTTGGGGATTTCGAAGGTCGTTCTCTTGAAAAACCCCTCCATTTCTTCCATAGAAATACCTGCCAGATTCGTTGTCATAAACTATGGTCGCTGTATTAAATTGATCCTTTTGACGTTCTGATTTTTTTCCTAAACGTTCTTTTTCGCCTATAGCCCATTCTTTTACTCGCGATTGCATGACCTTTGCATCACGATGATAAGGGCTGTTCGCCGATCCTCTAGTTCCACTGAACAAACCACTTGCATCTTGACCCATTTGAAGTCCTCGATTAAACTTTTGTGGAATTTAACAATGGGTTCAAAAATCTGCATTTCTTGATGAGAAACTAAAAAATAACGATTCTAGACAAATTTCAACATTCTATGTTTGATTCCCTTTATTTTTTTGACAAAAAAAAAGCAATTGTAATTTCTCAACGAGAAATATTTTGTCGTTTTTTGTTTGGTTTATCCCTTGTATGTCCAGCTAATTCCTTCAAGTGGTTTTCCTTTAGCAGCATGTTTGCGGTCGGAATGTCGACGGAATCGTGTTTTTCCAGCAATACTTTATATACAATATGTTCCTTTGAGTTGCCAAGGCTTAATCCAGCTTTCTGAAGTATAGACATAGACGTAGAAAAGTCAACATTCAGATCAATTAAGAGTGCTATTAAGGTTCTATGCTCAAATTTATAGTCTTTGTTGTACTTAATCTTTGAAAAAGTAGATTCTGGTATTCCTGTTGATAAACTCAACGCCTTGACCTTTTCCCCATAGCCTCTAGCAACAATGAATTTCTGGATGCTTTCAGAAGCGGAATCGGTGGAGCAGAGGATAATATTTTGCGTATCAGACAATATCTGGGACACTGAATTCCTGAGTGAATTCAATATAATCTCATCATTTGTCTGCATTTTTATCACTCGATGTTACTTTGCAAAAAGAGGCAGGTCTGTTGCATCCTTTTTAATGGAGATTCGTGTGGAAATTTTATAGCCACGCTTTTCAACATTGTACTCAACGACATCAACTCCTTTCATTTGGCAATATGCTTTCATGTCATTGGGCATTATACCAAAGAACAGTGTTGTTTTTGGTCGAATTTGGTCTATCATTTTCTTTAATCCTTTGTAAAATACTTCTCGGGAATCTTGTTCACCTTGGCAACCGTAGGGACTGACGAATACACAGTCTGGATTTTCAATTCCGCAAAACAAAAAGTTGTAACTATATTCATCCTTATCAAAACGCACCAGTGGAATAACGATCAACCCATTTTGCTGACAAAAGAATGTTAACGCTCTTGCAAAATAAACCTGCGACAATTTCAATGCCCGCGGCATATCGTAATAGATGCTTAAATCAGGCGCAACCAAACCGGCAAATCGCTTGAGTCGCTTCAGATACCGTTTGGGGTTTCGTGTAAATGCGATAAACTTGTAATCGTTTTCAAAGAAGTGAACAAAATATCTTTCAGGATGCTTTGACGTAAATTTTTTTGAGATGGCGATAGAAAACGGCACCATCAAATCGGGTATAACCTCGGTATTTCCGACTAAAGGAATTTCATATTCTCCGCGAAATTCCGCACCTTTGACAAGATACGCTTGAAATACATCTAGGCGCTTGTCTTTTTTCAATTTTACTGACATGGAGTCCCTCCAAAATGACGACAAACAAAGACATCCCCGTAGGTCGTCATTCCTACGGAGAAAGCCTTATTCTTTTGGAAAAGAAAAAGGCGTGGGGTCTGTGTGAACTTACTCCTTTCGAGGCTCTGGTAAACCTGCAACTAGCATAAGCACAAACGACCCACGCCCAAATAGTGTGCGTAAGCATTCGTCTTATTCTCGCTAGTTGTGAAATTTACCAGATTTCGAAAAGAGAGAACAAGAGTTAAATTCAAAATAATCGCCGACCAGATGTCAAAGAAAAATGACGATTTGGTCTATGTCATCAGGAAATATAGTTTTTTAGAATGTCAAGACAAGCAAAGGCACGTTATTGGTGCAAGCAAAATGATGTATTATAGAGTTTTAAGGAATCGTCCCAAAACGAGGGGGGTATCCCCATCACCCCATCATTCATCACAAACGAAATTTCATTCCCCAAGCACCACCGCATCCATCGTCTGCGCCATCTTGGTGATGTCGGCTTCGTGCATCAGGCGGTAATCGGAGAGGATTCGTTCCAAAGGATACTTGTCTAAAATTTCAGCAAACTTTTTTGCGGAGTGCCACTGGTAATAGGCAAGGACATGACCGCACCAGTATTCCGCTTGCGGGTAGAACGGTTCGTAAACAGATTCCAACAATTTCTTCTCGTATTGCGGGAATGCGAGAATTGCCAATTCGTAACCGGATTTGCCGCACAGAAAATTCGGGTTGGCGTATTCAATTTGCGTCGGAATTCAGAAGCGAGAAAAACTTTTTGCACTTCATCTACAGACAAATTCAAATTGTAGAGCACCGCCTGAAAAAAGAATCCGAGATTCTTCTGGGCATCGCTCAGGTACATTTCACTATAGGCGGATTTCATCGAGCAACCTCGGATTTCGAACGATATCGATGAAGTAAACGCCTTCGCTCGGACGGACTTTCCGCAGGCCTTCCAAGTAATTTCTTCGGGCGGCGCCATCTCGCTCGCGAAGGAGAAATACGAATCATTGGCGCGATAGCCCTCTATAACGTCATAATCCAGATAAGGCACTTGAAATTTTTCCGTCAGGAACTCCAGATTTGTTCAGCCAAGGGGCGACTTGGGCGCAAAAAACCTGTTCTGCATCAAGATGGTGAGCCAGTGGAGAATGCTAAAGCATTCCGCCGACAAATCGAGCACCTTCAATTTTCGCAAATCCAATTCATAGGCGTTGGCAAAACCGTCTGTATTTTTTTGACAGGCCCATTCCATTGCCAGCTCCCGCTTCTGTGCAATAGAAACCCCATCCAAAGTCGTTGTGCCGGTTTTCAAATTTCAAAACGGGATGTTCGATTCACTTTTCTGAACCGTGATAAACAAGCATGCCCTAAAGCTAAATTATTTGAAAATTTGTGTCAAATTTTTCACTACCAAACGAATATTCCATCCGATTGTTTTTTACATACAGAAAAACCCGGCTCGACCGAGCCGGGTTTTCCTTTAGAATCCAAGCGAATTAGTTTTCCGCTTCCTTGGAAGCACCCTTGACCATGTCAACGGGCTTCGTTTCAGCTGCGGGAGCGTCCGTTTTTGGAGCTTCTTTCGCCTTGATTTCGTCTTCGACAAGCGAAACCAAAGCCATTTCAGCAGCATCACCGGGGCGGTTCGGACCGAGCTTCAGCACGCGAGTATAACCACCGTTGCGGTTCTTATAACGCGGGCCAATCACATTGAAAAGTCCTTGCAGGACCTTCGGGTCACGAACAATACGGGCGGCTTCGCGACGAGCGGAAAGATCGCCCTTCTTCGCATAAGTGACCAAGCGATCCACAACACTGCGGACAAGGCGAGCCTTGAGGAGAGTCGTGCGCACAGAGCGATTGATCTGTTCCTCTTCCAGGCCTTTGGCAAGGATGGATGTCGCGAGGCTACGGAGGATGGCGCGCTTATGCTGCGCATTCACACCGAGTTTCTTGTTTTTTACACCGTGTCTCATTTTTCTTAATCCTTCAAGTATTCATCGACGTTCATGCCAAAAGTAAGACCCATCGACGTCAATACCTCGTTAAGTTCAACCAAGGACTTCCGACCGAAGTTCTTGTATTTCAGCATATCCCCTTCCTTATTGCGGACAAGTTCTGCAATCGTATGGATGTTCGCCATACGGAGGCAGTTGCTGGAACGAACGGAAAGTTCAAGTTCGTCCACTCGCAAACGGAGGCGGCTGGCAATACGCTGACGTTCTTCATCCTGCACCGTTTCTTCCGGAGATTCGAGCTCTCCTTCAAAATTGATGAAGGCTTCCAAATGATCCACCAAAAGCTTTGCCGCATAAGCAAGAGCGTCTTCGGGGTCAATGGATCCGTCGGTCGTCACTTCCAGTTCCAGACGGTTGTAATCCGTTTTCTGTCCCACGCGGGTGTCGCTCACGTGCATCGCCACTTTCAAAACCGGGTTGAAGTTGGCGTCCATGGCGATTTCACCGATAGGGGCGTCCGGATCCTTCAATTCGTCGGCAACCACATATCCGCGACCGGAAGAGACCTTGAGCTCCATGCTCAAAGAAGCGTTTCCAGACAGCGTTGCGATATGAACGTCCGGGGTAAGGATCACCACGTTGGGATTCTCCTCGATGTTCGCAGCGGTGATTTCACCATCGCCCGACATATCCAAGCGAAGCGTTTCGTCATGATCGGAGAGCAGCTTTACACGAATGCTCTTCAAGTTCAGGATAATGTCCGTAACATCTTCCTTCACTCCCGGAATGGACGAAAATTCCTTTTCGACTCCGGCAATTTTTACGGAGACGATCGCAGCGCCTTGCAGCGAGGAAAGCAGCGTGCGGCGTAGAGCGTTACCGACAGTAATACCCCATCCGCGTTCCAGGGCTTCTACGACGAACTTCGCATAGCGCCCATTTTCACCGGTTTCCACTTTCTGGAAACTGCGCGGCATTTGGAGAGATTTCCACATCATTGGCGTTTTCCCCTGTTGATATTAAACTTTTCTCTTCTTCTTGGGACGGCATCCGTTGTGCGGGACACCGGTCACATCACGAATCGTCAACACTTCGATACCGACGTTCTTGATAGCACGGACAGCGGATTCACGTCCACCACCGGCACCTTTCACGCGGACATCGACCTTGCGAATGCCGAGGTCGTAGGCCTTGTGGGCGGCGGCTTCAGCAGCAAGCTGGGCGGCGAACGGAGTGCTCTTGCGGGAACCCTTGAATCCGGAATTTCCCGGAGAGCCCCAAGCGACAACGTTACCGTGCGCATCGGTGATCGACACAATCGTATTGTTGAAAGAAGCATTCACGCAGGCAATTCCCTGCACGTCAACACGCTTCTTACCTTTTTTAACCTTTTCCTCGGCGGGAGCAGCAGCTTCTGCAGCGGCCGGGGCGGTTTCTTTAACTTCTTCGTCTGCCACGGATCGTCTCCTTACTTCTTCTTGTTAGCAACGGTCTTCTTCGGGCCCTTGCGAGTGCGAGCGTTCGTACGGGTGCGCTGACCACGGACCGGCAACTTCTTCATGTGGCGGCTTCCGCGATAGCATCCGATATCTTGAAGGCGTTTGATGTTCAACGTCGTTTCTGCGCGAAGCTGACCTTCCACAGAATATTCGTCTTCAAGAACGTGACGAATCTTACCTTGTTCTTCTTCAGTCAGATCGTCGCACTTCTTCGTCTGATCGATGCCCAATTGAGCGCAGATCTTACGAGAGGTGAAAAGCCCGACTCCGTAGATAGCCGTCAGACCGTACTCGACAGTCTTGTTTTTCGGCAAATCGACACCAGCAATACGTGCCATAAAATCTCCTAACCCTGTCTCTGCTTGTGACGGGGGTTCTTAGAACAGATGACGCGAAGAATGCCCTTGCGACGGACAATCTTGCAGTTTTCACATCTTGGTTTGATGGAGGCTTTGATTTTCATAGGTTAGACCTTTTTCCCTATTACTTGTAACGGTAGGTGATTCTTCCGCGCGATAAATCGTACGGAGAGATTTCGACCAACACTTTGTCATCCGGCAAAATGCGGATAAAATGCCGGCGCATTTTCCCAGAAACATGAGCGAGAATTTCGTGACCATTTCCGAGGCCAACACGGAAGAATGCGTTGGGAAGAGCTTCCAGCACAACGCCTTCTACTTGAATGCCTTCTTCTTTAGCCACTAGGATGCCATCCTGCCGCGAATGCGGCCATGTTTGAGGAAACCAGCGTAGTTATTGGTATGGAGATGGGCTTCGAGTTGACGAAGCGTGTCCAGCGCCACACCGACCACGATCAAGACCGAGGTGCCGCCAATATAGAAAGACATATTCAAAGCGTCTTTCAAATGCAGCGGACCGACACTGATTACAGCCAGGAAAATGGATCCCGGAAGTGAAATGCGGGTCAAAATATGGTCAATATACTCAGCGGTCTTTTTTCCCGGACGAATGCCCGGAATGAAACCGCCCGACTTCTTGAGATTATCGGCAATGTCCGTTGGGTTGTATTGGATAGCCGTATAGAAGTAAGTAAAAAAGATAATCAGCGCGGCGAAGATTACGCTATAGGTGATATGTCCAGGAACGAATGCACCCGCAAAGGACTGCATCCAGCTCACGTTGGGCATCCACGAAGCGATAATCGCGGGCACGAACATAATGGAGGAAGCGAAAATGACTGGTATCACGCCGGCTGTATTCACCTTGAAAGGCAAATAACTGGCCTGACCGCCAACCACCTGATTTCGTCCGACCACCCTGCGCGGGCTTTCCAGCGGAATACGACGAGTGGCCTGCTCCACGAATACGATGAAACCGACGATAGCAACCACAATCGCCAAGATGAAAATCTCGATGGCGAGCGGCTGAATGCCTTCGGTAAACATTTCGATTTCGCGAAGGAATGCCCTCGGAAGTCCGCCGACAATACCGGCAAAGATTATCAGGGAGATTCCGTTACCAACACCCTTTGCCGTAATTCTCTCGCCGAGATACATGACAAAGATGGTTCCTGTGGTGAAGGTAAGCGTAGCAAGTAACCGGAATCCGACATTGCCAAGCCCGGACTGGAATCCGTCCGTAAGCACAGAAATGCCCGTACCGGTTGCGGTGGAAACTGTTAAGCTCGAAAGCCAGACGGCAACACCCCAGCCCTGAAGAGCGCCGAGGAGAACCGTAAAGTAGCGCGTGTACTGATTCAGCCTTGCACGCCCTTCCTGGCCTTCTTTTTGAAGCATCTTGATCGCCGGAATCACAGAACCCATCAGCTGGATGAGAATGCTTGCGCTGATATACGGCATAATGCCCAAGGCAAAAACCGTAGCCTTAGCGAAAGCACCGCCGGTAAAGGAGTCGTACAAACCGAACATATTGTTGCTGTTTCGGAAATACTCCGCCAAAACCGTAGCGTCCACACCAGGAATGGTGATGTGCGAACCGATGCGATAAACAATGAGAATACCCAAGGTAAAGAGAATTCTTTTCCTCAGGTCTTCCATTTTGAAGGCGTTGACGAACCCGTCAATAGCTTTCTTAAGAACTTCCATTATTAGACGAGCTCTACTTTGCCGCCGGCAGCTTCAACAGCCGCTTTGGCCTTTTCGCTGATAGCGTTGACTTTGAGAGTGACAGCCTTCGAAATCGTGCCGTAGCCCAAAACCTTGATCGGCTTCTTCACGCTGCGGACAAGACCCTGGTCGAAAAGAACCTTGGCGTCAAATTCGACAACACCGGAATTTTCAATGGCCTTGAGATTCACAATCTGCGTATCCTTCGGGAACTGCGACTTGAATCCGCGCTTCGGGATACGACGGTGAATCGGCATCTGGCCGCCTTCAAAAGCAGCCCGACCAGCCTTGGCGCTCTTACGAGCACCGGCACCTTTCTGACCACGACCGCCAGTCGTGCCCCAACCGGAACCCGGACCGCGGCCAATGCGCTTGCGCCCCTTAGTCAGAGCACTCTTAGCAGGATTGATACTATTGAGTTGCATGATTAAATTTCCTCGACCTTGATCATGTGACGGACAGCATTGATGATGCCCTGAATAGCCGGAGTCAAAGTCATTTCATTAGAGGTTCCAATTCCATGAAGTCCCAAGGACGCAATATTGGCCCGGTGCTTCGGAAGAGAATGGATAAGCCCCTTGACTTGGGTAATTCTTACTTTTTTCATTTTAGACCTCAGGCGTTCTGACCGCGCAAAGCCGCGTAGTCATTTTTGTTCTTCTGCGTCGTGAGACCTTCGATGCAGGCTTGCACCACAGTGCTCGGATTGGAAGAACCATAGATCTTGGTAAGAATGTTGTGGACACCGGCGAGTTCCAAAACAGCACGGGCTGCAGCGCCGGCAATAACGCCAGTACCGGGAGCGGCGGGGATCAAGCGGATGCGGGTTGCGCCGTACTTGATTTCCACATCGTGCGGAATGGTTCCGTCTTGAACATTCACTTCGATAAGATTGCGTTGAGCAGCCTCGGTTCCCTTGCGGATAGCTTCGGAGACTTCCTTAGCCTTGCCGAGCCCCACACCAATTTTGCCTTTCTTGTTGCCAACGACAACGAGAGCACTGAAGGACATCCGACGGCCACCCTTCACAGTCTTGGCACAGCGATTGATGTGCACAACTCTGTCTTCAAATTCAGAAACTTGTGTTTCGCGTTCCAAAGTGTACCTCTTAGAATTGGAGTCCGCCTTCACGAGCTCCCTCAGCGAGAGCCTGAACGCGACCATGATAAATGAAACCACCGCGGTCGAAGACAACGGCAGAAATGCCCTTGGCCTTCGCAGCGTCGGCAATGAGATTTCCGAGTTTCTTGCTCTGTTCGGTCTTGGAAAGCTCACCGAACTTCGCCTGGAAGTCCTTGGACGAAGTCGTTACCTGAACCAAAGAGGTGTGAGAAACATCGTCGATGATCTGAGCGATCATATTAGACAGCGTACGACGAACAGCGAGACGCGGACGTTCGGGGGTACCGCTGACGGTCTTGCGAACACGCGCATGACGCGCAATTCTGGACTCGAGTCTTTTCTTTGCAATAGCAGTCATAACGTTACCTTATTTACCTGTCTTCTTGCCCTGCTTACGGCGGATGATTTCACCAGCATACTTGACGCCCTTGCCCTTATACGGTTCAGGACGACGATACTTGCGAATTTCTGCGGCAGCTTGACCAACTTTCTGCTTGTCAATACCCTTGATGGAAATCTTCAGAGGATCGACAGCCTTCAATTCAATGCCTTCCGGAGCCTTGTAGATGACCGGGTGGGAGAATCCGAGGACGAGGTTCAAGTCCTTGCCCTTCTGTTCCACACGATAACCGACACCGACAATTTCCAGGTTCTTTTCAAAACCTTTGGAAACGCCTTCGACCATGTTCGCCACCAAGGCACGGGTCGTGCCGTGAATCGAACGGGTGAACTTCAAATCGTCCGGACGTTCAAACGAAAGCTGGTTGCCATCCAATTTAATCTTGATGAGGTCGTGAACCTTGGTAAAAAGCTTGCCGAGCTTGCCTTCCACCTGAATGTTCTGACCATCCACTGCGACTTTCACGTCGGCAGGGATATGAATAATTGCTTTTCCGATACGAGACATCTTTACCTCACCAGACCTTTGCGATGACTTCGCCGCCCACGTTTTCTTTGCGAGCTTCGTGGTCGGTCATCACACCTTTGGATGTGGAGATAATAGCATAGCCAAGTCCGTTACGAACGCGCGGGAGCTTCGCGACATCGCTGTAGATGCGGAGACCCGAGCGGCTGACGCGCTGGATGCCTTGGATAGCCGGAACGCCGTTTGTGTAGCGAAGGAGAATTTTGAGGATTCCCTGCTTGCCATCTTCAACGACGACGAACTTTTTAATAAAACCTTTTTCCTGCAGAACGCGGGCGATTTCGCGCTTCTCGTTGCTGGCAGGGATGTCCACCACAGGCGCCTTTGCCGAAACGGCATTGCGGATGCGGGTGAGCATATCGGCGATTGTATCTGTTGCCATTGTTTAATGCTCCTTACCAGGAAGATTTGGTGATGCCCGGGATTTCACCGGCGAGTGCCATTTCGCGGAAGCAAATACGGCACAGTCCAAAGCGACGCATATAAGCGTGCGGCCGACCGCACCGCTTGCAGCGATGATAACCGCGAACGGTGTATTTCGGGGTGCGTTTGCACTTTTCGATCATTCTTCTGCTTGCCATGGTATACCTTACTTCCTGAAGGGGAGACCGAGACCTTCGAGCAGAGCACGTCCTTCTTCATCCGTTGCAGCGGAAGTGACGAAAGAAATGTCCATACCGAGAGTCTGCGTAATTTTGTCGATGTCGATTTCCACAAAAATCGATTGTTCCTTGATGCCGAGCGTATAGTTGCCGCAGCCGTCAAAACCGCGACGCGGGAGACCTCGGAAGTCACGCACACGCGGCAAGGAAATGTTGATAAAACGATAGAGGAAATCCCACATATTTTCGCCGTGCAAAGTCACCTTGGCACCAATTCCAAGACCTTCGCGGAGCTTGAAGTTGGAAATCGCCTTGCGAGCTTTCGTGACAACCGGTTTCTGACCGGTAATCGCGGCGAGAGTGCTGAGGGCTTCGTCCAGAACCTTACGGTTAGAAGCGGCTTCGCCAACACCCATATTGATAACGATTTTCTGCAGACGCGGAATCTGCATCACGTTCTTGTAACCGAATTTCTGCTTGAGAGCCGGAACTACGGTCTTTTCGTAAACATCTTTCTTCATAGTGCTCATAGTTACGACCTCACAGAGCCTTTCCGGACTTGACGCTTACGCGAACGCTCTTCTTACCGGCTTCACGAACGCGACGAGTACGAACAGGAGTGGAACCTTCGAGGAGCATCGCGTTGGAGATATCGATCGGAAGTTCCTTTTCGACGATACCGCCCGCCTGATTGGTACGGCTCGGCTTTTCATGACGCTTGTGAACGTTCACGCCGGCGACGATGATGCGGCCTTTTTTCGGATCAACGCTTAACACAACACCGGTCTTGCCCTTGTGAGCACCGGAGATAACCTTGACGTTATCATTCTTTTTAATGTTAGACATTAGAGCACCTCGGGTGCGAGAGAGATGATCTTTGTGAAATTGTGCTCACGAAGTTCACGGGCAACAGGTCCAAAGATACGGGTTCCACGGGGTTCGCCATCTTTCGTTACGAGAACGACAGCGTTGTCGGAAAAACGAATAAATGTTCCGTCCTTACGACCGATTTCTTTACGGGTGCGGACCACGACAGCATCTGCGACAGAGCCTTTCTTCACCTTGCTCTGGGGGATAGCGTCTTTGACAGCTACCTTGATGATATCCCCGATGCTTGCATAGCGCCGGTTAGATCCACCCAAAACTCGGATGCAGGCGACTTCTTTCGCGCCGCTGTTGTCGGCCACGACCAGTCTTGTTTCTTCTTGAATCATAGTTTTCGCCTTACTCCAGAAGGATTACTTCTTCTTTGCCACAATCCGAACCAAGCGCCAACGCTTTGTCGCGGAAAGGGGACGGGTTTCCATAATTTCCACGGTATCGCCAACTTCGGCTTCATTCTTTTCATCATGAGCCTTGAATTTAGCCGTGGATTTCATGATCTTGTTGTAAATCGGGTGACGCTTGCGGTCTTCGACCACAACCGTAATCGTCTTGTCCATCGCATTGGACGAAACGATACCCTGTCTCACTTTGCGAGAGTTTCTTTCCATTTTCTGCTCCTGCCGGCTTAAGCCTTGGCCCTTTCGGTAAGAATCGTCTTGACCCGAGCGATATCCTTGCGGATCGAACGAGCCGTCACAGGCTTTTCTGCGCTGTTTCCGGTTTTCGCAGAGAACCGGTTGTTGAACAAATCCAGATTAAACTGGGCGAGTTTTTCTTTGAGCTGTTCTGTGCTCAATTCTCTGAGTTCGCGTGCTTTCATCAGATCTCCGAAGCCTCCACGATTTTAACTTTAATCGGCAGCTTCTGCGATGCTTCGCGAAGCGCTTTAATGGCAAGGTCACGGTCCACACCGTCCATTTCGAACATGATGCGACCCGGGAGAACCACTGCAGCCCAGAATTCAACGGCACCTTTACCTTTACCCATACGGGCTTCGGCAGGGTGACGGGTTACCGGCTTGTTCGGGAAAATGCGGATCCAGATGTGACCGCCACGCTTGATAGTACGAGACATCGCAATACGGGCAGCTTCAATCTGGCGTGCTGTAATCCAGCACTTTTCGAGAGCCTGCAGACCATATTCGCCAAAAGCGATAGTGTCGCCGCTGGTCGCACGTCCCTTCATGCGGCCTTTCTGTTCTTTGCGGAACTTTGTTCTTTTAGGACTCAGCATAATTACTTCTCTCTCTTAGGTTCAGACGACAAGACGTCCTTGCCAATCTTTTCGCCGTGCATGATCCAGACCTTGACTCCGACAGAACCGTAAACGGTCTTTGCGGTAGCTGTGGCATAGTCAATATCGGCACGAAGGGTGTGCAGAGGAACGCGACCTTCCGCATACTTTTCAACGCGGGCGATTTCGGCACCGCCGAGACGGCCACCGCATTGAATCTTGATGCCTTCGATGCCCATGCGCATAGCGCTCTGCATCGCACGCTTCATCGCGCGGCGGAAAGAAACACGCTTTTCAAGCTGGCGAGCAATGTTTTCTGCAACCAACTTCGCATCTGCTTCCGGACGCTTGATTTCGTGGACGCTAATATAGATTTCTTTTCCGGTGAGATATTGGAGTTCGCTCTTCAAGCGATCCAATTCTTCGCCCTTTTTGCCAATCACGACACCCGGACGGGCGGTGAAAAGATTTACGTTCACTTTCTTGACGGTGCGTTCGATGCCGACCTTAGCCAGGGAGGCGTGTTCAAAACGCTTCATCAGGTAGCGACGAAGAACAATATCCTCATAGAGGAAATCGGCGAACTTATCATCTTTGGCATACCACTTAGACTGCCAATCATCGATGACGCCGAGACGAAGACCATACGGATGAGTTTTCTGACCCATAGTTTACTCCTTATCAGCGTTGTCAGCAACAACGACGGTCAAGTGAGACAACGGTTTTGCGATGCGGTCGGCACTTCCGTGAGAACGCGGACGCATACGCTTCATGATGGTCGCTCCATCGGCGGCAATCATATCGATTCTGAGTTCTTCCGTAACGACGGCACCCGAAGCCTTCTGCTTGAAATTCGCGACGGCGGACTTCAGAGCGTTTTCAACAATGGGAGCACCCTTCTTCTTATTGTGAAGAATGGAGAGCATGGCGAAAGCCTGATCAACAGACTTGCCGCGCACCAGATCCGCAACCAGACGGAGCTTGCGAACACCATAACGGATATTCTTTACTTTTGCTGTAGCTTTCATTACTTGCTTCCTCCTGCGGCTTCAGCCTTGCGGTGACCGCGGAAGATACGAGTGGGAGAAAATTCACCGAGTTTATGGCCAACCATGTTTTCCGTTACATAAACCGGAATGAACTGCTTGCCATTGTACACGGCAAAAGTCAAACCGACCATATCGGGGATGATGGTAGAACGACGGGACCAGGTCTTGATGGGCTGCTTCTTGTCGGAGCTTGCCATAGCCTTGGTCTTGACCAAAACGTGGGAATCCACGAAAGCACCTTTCTTAAGGGATCTCGACATAGCTTATGCCCTCTTCTTCTGGCGACGACGCACAATATAATGGTCGGTACGCTTGTTGTTACGAGTTTTCTTACCCTTGGAGTTCTTACCCCACGGAGAGCAGGGGTGACGGCCACCGGAGGTTCGACCTTCACCACCACCGAGCGGGTGATCCACCGGGTTCATCACGACACCACGGACAGACGGACGAATGCCGAGCCAGCGAGAACGGCCAGCAGAACCGGAATTCTCGTTCATGTGGTCCACATTGGAAACCTGGCCGACTGTAGCCAAAGCATCTTCCGGAATCAGACGGATTTCGCCACTCGGAAGCTTGACCTGGCAAAGCTTGCCATCCTTGGCAACCAGTTCCGCACAGGCACCGGCAGAACGAGCGATCTGAGCGCCCTTGCCCGGAATCATTTCAATGTTGTGAATCGTCGCGTTCAGCGGAATGTCCTTCAACGGAAGGGCGTTGCCAAGACGGTATTCGGCACCTTCACCAGAATTGAGGACGTCTCCGACTTTGATTCCCGCAGGCGCAATGATATATTGACGCTTGCCATCGATATACTTGACGAGGGCAATGTATGCGGAACGGTTCGGATCGTATTCAATCGTTTCAACGGTGCAGGAAATGCCCGCGCGTTTACGTTTGAAGTCAATAATACGGTAGGATCTCTTGTGTCCACCGCCACGACGACGAGAGGTGATTTCACCTACGTTGCTGCGGCCAGAGCTACGCTTTTTTCCGACGGTAAGAGGCTTATACGGCTTGTCAGCGGTAATTTCCTTCTTATCGTTCAACTGCTTGTAACGCAGAGTCGGGGTAAGCGGTCTATAACTTTTCAGACCCATGGTTACACTCCTTCTAACTCGGCAATTTTATTGCCGGCCTGCAAAGTGATGTAGGCTTTCTTCCAGTTGGACTTTTTGCCTACAGCAGTGCGTACTCGTTTCATCTTGCCGCGGTTGATCAAGGTATTGACCGAATCGACCTTTACATTGAAACGGGATTCGATTGCGTTCTTGATTTCCTGCTTGGTAGCGGAAAGACCGACCTTGAATACATACTTGCGGACACCCGTGCGCGGGTTTACCATATTCTTCGAAGAACTTTCGGTAATGTGCGGTTCTTTCAGAATTTCATGGAGTTCTTTCATCTGGAGCCTCCAGTGAGTTCACCCAGGGCATCCTGGGAAATCGCGATATTGTTAGCGCGGACAAGATCGTAAGTATTCACGTCCTGAACGCGAGCTGTACGAACCCAAGGAACGTTAGCCGACGAGAGACGGAGATTCTTATCGTTCGAGCCGACCAAGAAGAGGGCGTTACGCTGTTCGAGTCCAGCTTTCTTGACCACCGAGAGGAAATCCTTCGTCTTCGGTGCGTCAAAGGACAGGCTTTCGAACACGAGAACCTTGCCTTCTTGGGCCTTATCGGAAAGAGCGGAATGGAAAGCGAGACGCTTGACCTTCTTGTTCACCTTTTCGAAGTAGTCATGGGATTTCGGACCATGAGCCTTGTTACCACGAACCCACACGGCAGAAGTATTCTGACCAGCGCGAGCGCGACCAGTTCCCTTTTGCTTCCAGGGCTTTGTCGTACCGCCGCTGACTTGAGAACGGGTCTTGGTCTGGGCAGTTCCCTGACGGAGGTTGTTGAGAATCGCCTTGATGTGCAGATAAATGCAGACCTTATTCACTTCTGTGTCAAACACAGCAGGAAGATCTATTTCGTTTTTGAATTCGCCGCTAGCGGCGTAGAGCTTAGCCTTTGCCATTAGCCTTTCCTCACCACGATGACTCCGTTCTTCGGGCCAGGAACAGCGCCGCGAACAAAAATCAAATTGCGGTCACTGTCCACCTTAACCACCTGGAGATGCTTGACGGTGACCTTCTTGTTACCATACTGACCTGCCATCTTCTTACCCGGGAAAACACGACCCGGATAGGAGTGAGCAGAAAGACCGCCCGGTTCACGCATATTGTGAGTGCCGTGACCACGGGGACCGCTGTGGAAATTGTAGCGCTTGATCGTGCCGGAAAAACCGTGACCCTTGGAAATACCAGAGACGTCAACCATTTTCACTTCGGCGAAATCCGCAGCTCCGAATTCCTTGCCAATCGGCCAATCTTCAAGATTTTCCACGTCAAATTCAGCGAGGTAACCACGAACGTCGAGGTTAGCCTTTTTGAAATGTCCAATGGTCGCCTTGTCGGCACGCGATTCCTTGATTAAGCCAAAACCGACCTGAATGGCGGTATAGCCGTCTTTTTCTTCTGTCTTGTGGCAAACGACCACGCACGGACCGGCTTCGAGAACCGTTACAGGAACGCATTCTCCGTTATCCGTGAATACTTGGGTCATTCCCAGCTTTTTTGCAAGAATACCGTTCATTGTATTACACCTTAATTTCGACATCAACACCTGCGGGCAATTCCAATTTCATCAGGGAATCGACCGTCTGCGGAGTAGCGTCCAGAATGTCAATCAAGCGTTTGTGGGTACGGGATTCAAACTGTTCCCGAGAAGTCTTATTGACGTGTGGAGAACGGAGAATCGTGTACTTTTGAATCTTAGTTGGGAGAGGGATAGGACCCGCAATGCGGGCTCCCGTATTCTTAGCCGTATTTACAATATCTTGAGCAGAACGATCAAGCATACGATGATCGAAGCACTTCAAGGAAATACGAATGTGTTCACCAGCCATTGTTATTCCTTACTTGATGATTTCGGTTACGGAGCCGGCGCCGACGGTGCGGCCGCCTTCGCGGATGGCGAAGCGGAGCTGCTGTTCCATCGCTACAGGGGCGATGAGCTCCACGTCGATGGTCACGGTGTCGCCCGGGGTCACCATCTCGACGCCTTCCGGGAGCTTGATCGTGCCTGTCACGTCCGTCGTGCGGAAGTAGAACTGCGGGCGGTACCCGTTCATGAACGGCGTGTGGCGGCCGCCCTCTTCCTTCTTCAGAACGTAGATCTGGCCCTTGAAATGGGCGTGCGGGGTGACGGACTTCGGGGCGGCGAGGACCATGCCACGGATGATGTCCTTCTTCTCCGCGCCGCGGAGCAAAAGGCCAACGTTGTCGCCAGCCTGGGCGTCGTCGAGCAGCTTGCGGAACATCTCGACGCCGGTCACGACGTATTCGACCGTGTCGCCGAGGCCGACGCGCTCGACCTTGTCGTTCAGGTTGATCTTGCCGCGTTCGATACGGCCAGTCGCGACGGTGCCGCGGCCAGTGATCGTGAAAACGTCTTCGATCGGCATCAGGAACGGCTTGTCCACTTCGCGCTGCGGCTGCGGAATGTATTCGTCGACGGCGTTCATAAGTTCCATGATCTTCTCCTGGTATTCCGCGTCGCCTTCGAGGGCCTTCAGCGCGGATCCGCGGATGATCGGGGTGTTGTCGCCGTCGTAGCCGTACTGCTTCAGCAGGTCGCGGACTTCCTCCTCGACGAGTTCGAGGAGTTCCGGGTCGTCAACCATGTCGCACTTGTTCAGGAACACGACGATCTTGGGGACGCCGACCTGGTGCGCGAGGAGGATGTGCTCGCGGGTCTGCGGCATCGGGCCGTCGGTCGCCGCGACGACGAGGATTGCACCGTCCATCTGGGCGGCGCCGGTGACCATGTTCTTCACGTAGTCGGCGTGCCCCGGGCAGTCGACGTGCGCGTAGTGGCGGTTCTCCGTCTGGTATTCCACGTGCGACGTGTTGATCGTGATGCCGCGGGCCTTCTCTTCGGGCGCGTTGTCGATCTCGTCGAACTTCTTCGCCGCTGCCAGACCCTTCGCGGCCAGCGTCGTGCAGATTGCAGCCGTCAGCGTCGTCTTGCCGTGGTCAACGTGGCCGATAGTGCCGATGTTGCAGTGCGGCTTCGTTCTTTCAAACTTCTCTTTTGCCATAAAACATAGCCTCCGAATTGTTAAGAGCCCAGATCGGGATTTGAACTCGAGACCTCTTCCTTACCAAGGAAGTGCTCTACCACTGAGCTACCTGGGCATTACTCCCCTGCCGCATTCACGGCAGGGGAGATTTGAAACGTGGGCCGTCGTGGTTTCGAACCACGGTAGACGTAAGTCAACGGATTTACAGTCCGTCCCCTTTAACCACTCGGGCAACGACCCATTTGTCAAGCCAAAGATAGGAATCGAACCTACGACCGGCTGATTACAAATCAGCTGCTCTACCAGCTGAGCTACTTTGGCACGAGTAACGCCAAATCTAGATGAATCTTGCGCATTTGTCAAGGAAAATTCGCCGATTTCCCGCAAAAAAAATCTTTTTTCCCCTTTTTTCTTTTCATTTTTTTCGTTTTGTTGTGGACAAATTGTAAATATCCCCATTCATAATGTGGATAAATTTTAAAATCCTAAAATCGGAGCAAGACATTTCTTCCTTTCCTTATTTTCATGGTTGGCAAAAATTCCGACGAAACGCAGCCCTTTTCATAGCTTTATTTTTCCATTTCGAGTATATTTTGCCGGACAGCGGTCTCTCTTTTTCATTTTCAAGGAGGCGTTATGGCCACCGCCACTTCGCATGTGTTTTCTCCCAAAATCAGCCCCGTTGAATATACGGCCCACATTGAAGTCCGCTACGCCGAAACCGACGCCATGGGAATCGTTCACCATTCCGTCTATGCCATCTGGTTCGAGCAAGCCCGAACGGAAATTTTCCGGGAAAACGGAATTCCTTTCAGCCGATTTGAAGCCGAAGGCTACCACAGCCCCCTTCTTTCTATAGAAACGCAATTCATAAAGCCCTGCCGTTACGGAGAAGTCGTCGATATCCAATTACAATTAAGTCAAATCGATCGTCTGCGTTTTTGCTTTACTTATAAAGTGACCGTTGGCGGCGAGCTTCGCACGACAGGAAAAACGACGCATATCTTCACCTTCCATGACAAGCCTTGCCGTCAAGCGCCCCAGCCGGTACTCGACACCTTTTTTCCTTCCGAAAACCCGTCTTAAAAACCATGGATGGTCGGGAAACCGCCCCTCTTTGCTTCTCGCAGAAAGTTTAAAATTATTCCGCGGGCAAAATGATTTCGATATGATTCGTGCTCACATTTAAAAAATGTGTCCGAAAAAGGTCTTTTCCGGCGCGATCCGTTACATTGACCTGCGTCACCGCAATAAATTCCTTGTTCTCGCGAACGTAGTCGGTCAAGCGTTCGTCGCGCATCGTATCGATTTCACCCGTAATAATAAATGAGTCTGTCCAAATTTTTACCAGCATGGCTTAAATATAACCTTTCTGCGGCCATAAGGCCATCTCTAAAAATTCATTTTCAAAAAATCGGTTGCTTTAGAGTGACTAGTTGTCAGTTCTCAGTTCCAACTCATAACTCCCAACTCCCAACTCCTAACTCTTAACTGCTCCCTGCCCTTCGATAAACTTAGAGACAGCCGGTTAGTGTGCTTCGACAAAGCCATTTTTAGAGGCGAGCATAAGAAATTTTTCTTCTTTGAAAAGGGAAGAAAAAAACTCCATCCCTCTTTTTTTGTTGTATTTTGATTTTGAATAAAAAAAGGAGTTTCTATGGCGACGAAAAAACAAGAACCCGTGTTGGCCTATCAAAATCAGCAGTTTCTAGAAAGCGATGCCGGACGGCAAATGCGGATTCTCTCTGAATTTCGGGCTCCCGGCGAAGTGCTGGACCAAGCGAACGTCCAAAACACCATCGTTATGTTCGGTTCCGCGCGAACGCTGGGAACACGGGATGTGAAAAAACAACTCAAAGCGGCGACGCAGCCCAAAGAAATCAAACGGCTGGAGCGCCTTGCCAAAGTTGCGGAATATTACGATGCGGCCAGAGATCTGGCAAAGCTTTTCGGAGCCTGGGCGAACAAGCACAAAGACGGGCATTATGGAATTTGTACCGGCGGCGGTCCCGGCATTATGGAAGCGGGCAATCGCGGCGCACATGAAGCCAAAATCCCATCCATCGGATTCAATATCAAATTGCCTTTCGAGCAGCACCCGAACCCGTATATCGACTCGCATTTGAATTTGCAATTCCGCTATTTCTTCATCCGCAAATTCTGGTTCCTGTTCAAAGCCCGCGCCCTGATCGCGTTCCCCGGAGGATTTGGCACTCTGGACGAACTGTTTGAAGCGCTGACCTTGATTCAAACCAACAAATTGCACGAACAGATTCCCATCGTCCTGTTCGGAGAAGATTACTGGAACAATCTGATTAACTGGGAATACCTTGTGGATACGGGCATGATCAGCGAAGAGGATTTGAACATCTTCCACCTGACGAGCGACATCGGCGACGCCTACGCCTACGTGACCCGCATTCTGGAAAAGCACAGCAAAGTGCCGTCCGCCACAGGAGTGCACCATTTCGGAAACCGCAAATAGCTAAATTGCGCCCCGTGATAAAAAATCGATTTGCCGAATTCTTTGACCGCTGGTCGCGAAAACTCGCCCTCCGCGAGCACTACTCGATGGACGATTACCAATGGTGGCTGGACCACAATCCGGTTTACCTGCATAGCGGAGCCGTTGAACGCATCCACCTGCAAGACCGCCTGACTCAAGACGGAACGAACGACTTGTTCCGCGCCAACTACTGGATTGAACGCCCCGGCGAAAGCGGAAAGCACGGAGAGCGACTTATCGTCGTAAAATTCTGCAAATACTATGTGACGCCCGGAGCGAACCGTCTGCATCGCCTAAATATGATCATCAGCTCCTTCGAAGACGAAATCCGCATCAACAACCTGATTCGGGCGACCAATATCGAAGGCGTGGCGCAAAGTCTGGGCGGCGGCATCGCGGGGCGGCTTCCCTACCTGAAAATGGAACTCATCAAGGGCTGTTCCCTGGACAAGATGTTCAAAACGGAACTTTCCGAAGAAGAATTGATTCCCCGCGTAGCGCAAATCGCCTACCTAGCCAACACGATAAGCCAGCTGCACTACTACCAGATTGTGCACAAGGACTTAAAGCCCAAGAATCTTCTGCTGTGCCAGGATCCGTCCCACATCAACAACCACAAGATTCTGGTCTGCGATTTCGGTTACGCGCAGGCGAAACTGCGGGAAAGCATCACGGAATACGGCGGGCAAATGACGCCGGCCTACAGCGCTCCGGAACAAGCAGTCATGGGAGAAAATCTTTCCAGCTCCGTCGATTATTTCAGCTTCGGCATCATCATGCACGAATATCTGACCGGCAAGAACCCTTTCCCCGAGACCATCAAAATTTTTGCAGAAGACAACTTCCGCATTACGGAACGCTACCTGGAATACCTGCGGACCGGACGGCAGAACGTCTTTGAAAGCGACCTGTTCCCCGAAATCCACGAATGGATTGACCAGCTGACGACTTTCGACAGCATCGAACGGATGCAGAAGAGCGAAAACCTTTTCAACATCGCCCATAAATTGCGGGAACGGGTGAACGCCCTGGGCTACCACGACGTCAATACCGACTTCCTGTGGAACCAGCTGCGAGAATACCGCGGCGAAAACAGGCAATAAATTTCAATCCGAGGTCGTTATGCTGCGCTTTTTCCATTTTTGCAAATCGCCATTCGCTTTCTATGTTCTTTTTGTCCTGCTGATTGGAGCCGTCCATTTGAACGTCCAATACGGGCCGGTTTTTGAAGAATGGTCGAAACATAGGAAGGCCGTTGCCGCATTCGATAAATATTGGGAAACCGAAGGTGCCGAGACATTCCGGAAAGTCGGCGTAGAACCAACCGAAAAAATTTACCAGGAAGAGCTGGGCGACTACCTGAAACGCTTTGACGCAGAAAATCCGTCGCGGGTGCCCGAAAAACGCATCGCCCAAATGAAAGAGGAATTCCGAGACTGGTGGGAAAAGACGGGCAAAAAATCCTACGCCGTCAATGAAATCGCTCCCGACGAAAAACTGTATCAGTCCGAACTGAAGCGTTACATCCAAGGCTACACGAAAAATGTCGCCATCTATCGGTTATCCTTTATCCCGGAAACATCGTCTTGGGTCGCGCTTTTCACCTGCTGGTTTTTATTCCCCGGCCTTCCCTCTTTTTTGCTTTTCGCCGTTGCGTTCCTGTTCGCCATCTGGATGCTCCAAAAACGCTGGGGATTTTTACAGCCCTTCCTTTTCTTTATCGCGGGAGTTTTCCTTTCCGGATTTATCTTTGCCGGGACTCTTTCCGCTTCTTATTTTGTTCGCTATGCGGACACGCCATATACGGGATGCAGCCTGGCTCTAGCTCTGCTTTTGGGAATGGTGGCTTTCGGTCCCAAGCGGGAAATCCCTAAAGCCGTGCCGTTTATCGCCATCGCCCTTTTCATCGCGGATGTCTTGCTGAACTGGAATGCCAATCCGAATTTGTTCGGCTGGGTCGCCATTCTGGAAATCCCCCTTTTCGGACTGGGAGCGTTTATCGGCTTGAAAGTCCCCAAACTGTTCGGCAATTCGAGCACGAAAAAATCGCAGAGCACCCCAAGCGGCGAAATGAGCAAGGAAAACCCCAAAGTCCTTTTGCGGAAAAAGCTGGAAGACGCCATCGAACTGGCGAACAAGGCGGAATACGAGCACGCGTCCCAAATCTTTTCCAAAAATTTTGCTTCCCTGTTCCGGGAAAACCCCGTGGATTCGGAATTTTTGCATAAAACCGCCGAAGCTCTGCTTTACCCCCGCTACTTCTTTACCATTCCGGGAATTGAGTGGTTCGCCTGGGGTTCCGAAGCCGAAAAGAAAGGGCTTTTTGAACTCGCCGTCCAATTATTTGAAAAGGGCGCATCCGTGGAAAAGGACGAAAAAATCCGTCGGCGCGGGCTTTTTTATGCGGGCGACATCCGGCTGCGAGCGCATCTGGACGAAGAAAAAGGCAAAGAGGAAATGAAAGAGGTCCTCAAGCTGGATTCCACGGATATTTTAGCCGCCGAAGCGCAAAAATGGATCGGAAAATAACTATTTTAAAGGCATTATGAGTAACGTTCAAATTTTTGATACGACTTTTGCCATGACGATTCTCGTCATTTTGGCCGTTGCAGTCCCCCTGCTCCTGCTCCTTGCCAACTGGTTTCTGCATCCCGGAAAAATCAAACGGGTGCTTATCAAGAGTACCGCCTATGAATGCGGCCTCGCGCACGTCGCCGGTTCTGCCAACGAGCGTTATCCCATCAAGTATTACATGGTCGCTATGCTGTTCCTGGTTTTTGATATCGAAGTCGCATTTCTCTACCCGCTGGCTGTCGTCTTTTTGTCCAGCCCGTGGAGTCTGCTCTTTGTGCTGCTGGCGTTCCTGCTGATTCTGGAGAGCGGCTACCTTTATCTTTACAAAAAAGGAATTCTGGACTGGAACAAGCTGTCCGACTAAAGACTTTTGCATTTCTCCTTGGAAAAGGCTTCTGAAAGGAAGCCTTTTTTTTGTTGCGGCAAAAGCGGAGATTATTTTTTGATTAGGGAAATCGACTGCCAGCAGCATCTCCCATGCACTTTAACCACTAGCCTCTGACAACTGATAACTTCCCAACTAATTGCCGTCCACTATTCCCTAGAACGCTTCGCGAATATAAACGGTCATTCCCAGATACTTACCGTCCACCAAGGAGAAGTCGCCCCGCACATACGTTTTTTCGCTTTTGTTCAGCAAAAAGCGTCCGCCAAATCCCGGCGCATAATGCCAGCGGTTACGGGCCAACTGCGAAAAATAGGGTCCCACTTTTCCCGCTTCGAAAAAAATCGTTCCCGCTAGACGCCAAAAAAGAGTTTTTCTCAATTCCACCTGCGCCGAAAAAGCCTGCCTGTCCAAAAACATTCCCCGCTCCACGCCGCGGAAGCGTTTAATACCGTCCAACGTCGCCAGCATATCAAAAGGAACGTCGCCTTTTTTTACTTCGTAAAAAGTGCCCAGCGCCACAGAAGTTCCCCAAAACAAATAGGAATACGCCCGCAAATCCACCGTCTGCGAGAAGAAATCAAAATCGCTGCCGAACGACCCGGAATAAAACACCTGACGAAACTGCCCGAAAAATCCTGAAACCGGCCAATTCACATTATCCCGAAAGTCCAACGTAATCTGATAACCGGTGCCAAACCGCTTGCCTCCCGCATTTTCCGGCTTGTCCAAGTCTCCATGAGAAAACGAAGCGCGATTGTGCTCCAAATAAAAATAAGGGCCCACATGGAGAACCTGGGATAACGGCGAAGGAAAAAGGCGCATTTCAAAAGGAACGCTCAGCTTGAAAAGATCCATGTCGTAACGCGTGTACAAATCCCTGTCGGGGTCGTTCCCTATTCCGTAATACTTCGCACGCCAATTCCAATAGATAAACGAAATGTCCGAGTGCAAAAAGCCGGAGAACAAATACAAATCCGGCGAAACATCCACTTCCAGCTGGCCTTTGGTGGTTCCCATGACCGCAAAATCGATGGCGGTCGCATTTTCTCCCGGTGCATCCGGTCGGGTAAAAAGAATGACCATCGCACCGTATTTGAGCCCCGTTTCTTCGGCATAGCCCAAAACCGGCAAGGCGGCAAACCGCTGGAAACTTTCTTCGGATGAAGTTCCCGAGTTCTCGGCAAAAGCCACTCCCATTGCGACCAAAATCAGCAACGCCAAATACATCCATCTATTTTTCACATGGACTCCCTAAATTTTCCCGCATCATTTCTTCGGCAAACCGCTTTACCCAATTCGCGTCGTCGTTCAGGCAAGAGACTCGTGTAAACCTCTGGCCTCCAGCGGCCAAAAATAAATTTCGCAATTCGACATCGATTTCATGGAGGGTCTCCAAATTCTCGGCGGTAAAGGACGGGCAGACCAGCAGCACTTCTTTTTGCTTTTGAGCGATTTGCGCAACGACATCCGTTGTGAAAGGTCCCAGCCACTTGCCATGCCCAAAGCGGCTCTGGTAAGAAAGAAGGACTTCGGCGTTCGGCGAAACTTCCCGTATTTTTTTTCGGAACCAGTCGAATTCCGCTTCGCAATCCCGGCTATACGGGTCGCCCTTTTTCGCCCAGGCAACAGGAGTTCCATGAAAGGAAAAAACGATTGGTGAAATGCCGTTCCAATGGCGCAAGACATTTTGAAAAGTTTCTTCCAGCCAGACCGGATTGAGCGCAAAGCCATCGACAAAATCCATGGAAAGCTGCGGAAATTTTTGAAAACAGGCTGCGGCGATATCCCGGACGGCGACCGTCGTAACCAAGGAACGCTGCGGAAAAAGCGGAACGACACGAATTTTCTTTTTCCCCAAATCGGCAAACTCTTGCAGAGCGTCCGAAATGGATGGCTTCGTTCCAAATTCAAAAGCGTAGCGGACGGCAATGCGGGACTCCACGGCGGAAGCAATTCCTTCGGCAAATCGCCGGGTGTAATAGACCAGCGGCATTTCCCCAAGCCCCGCCTTCTGCACCATTTCTTGATATTTGCAGGCACTTTTCACCGAGCGTTTCGGCGCGATGATGCGTTTCAAAAGCCAGTTCCAAAAAAAAGGCGGATTTCCCAAAGTGTGCCAGTCGCCCAAAAATTCGACCAGATATTTCTCTACGCTTTTCGGCGTAGCGTCTTCCGGGGAACCCAGCTGTACAAAAAGAATCGCATCGAACATATCGCCTATTTTAGAAAAATCGTCTATATTTTCTACAGGTTTTCTAAAAACGACATGACTACAGACCTTGGGGTTCTTGAAAATGCGCTTCAGGGAAAAGGAAATTTGATGACTCTCGCAGAACGAATGCATAAATTATTGGAAGAGCTGGATGGCGGCCTCATTGAACGGGAAGACATTTTTCGTTTGGCATTTCTCGCCGTTCTGACAGGACAGCCCACCTATCTGTATGGGCGCGCAGGAGCGGGAAAGCGGGCGATCATCAACCATCTCCTTGCCGGATTTTCGAATTTGCAAGTCCAGACGTACGGGCTTCGCCATTTCGATTTGCCGCAAGCACCCATAGACTTGGCGATATTCACCAATTTCGACAGCGGCTTTCAGCAGATGACAAGCGCCATCGACTCTTTTCTCGGGGAACACCTTGCGCATTCGCTCATCCTTTCCGGGCGCGCAAGACCCGACGCCGCCCTTCCCGAAGCCAAACTGGCGGACAGCATCCATCTTGTCCTCACCTTTCCCGACTCGGTTTCGCCGAACGCCCTGGAAACGCTGCTTTCCAAAGCCGGAGACCCGCAGCGTTTTTCCGTCACCGAAGAGCTGAAAATTTCCAAAGAAGAAATGCGTTCGTGGGAAAAGGAACTGGAAAACGTCGCTATTTCCCAAGACTCGCTCTCCCTGCTACAGGCGATTGCCACGGAATGCGAGCAAGGCAACATCTACATTTCTGCGAGCCGCTGGCGAGGGCTTGCCAAAATCGCCAGACTCCAAGCGCTTATCGCCAACCGATCCGAGACAAGCATTACCGATTTTCTTTTCCTTTCCAAAGATTTGTGGGGCAAGCGAGCCGCCAACGAAGCGATTCGCAAAGGGTTTGACAATGGCATAGAACATTTTTTAAACACCTACGCCCCCAATCAGGAAGATTTGAAAAAAACGTTTCAAAATCTTTTGAACCAGACCGAACATTTCAAAAATTCCAGCGGAAACCGTTATAAAACGGAAAACATCGATGGCGAAGAATACATCCGTTACAATGTCACCGTCTTCAATGAATCCATTGCACTCTACGCTCCCCTTTCCCGGCTAGGAACACACGAAGACTTCTTCCCATTGAATTCCCTGCACCGCGAAGAAACCCGAGCCAAGTGCAATTTCATGGGCGGAGACATCTGCAAAATTTCCATTGACGCCAAAGCCAAGCGCAACGGGATGCGGGCATCCAGCCTCATCGTCGGGAATCCTTCCGCCAACACCGTCTATGAAGATTACGCCAAGCTCCCCTCCGAAATTTTGCAAACCAACGTTCCGGAAATCATCGAACAAAACAAGATCGGATTGCAGAACGCCCACGAGCAACTCTTCGACATTCTCAACCAGGTGCGCCAAAGCATTAAAAACCTAAAAGCACTCTATCAAAAATACTCGGGCTACCAAAGCGACCCCTTTTTGCTCATGGGTTCCTACAAGGATTTTATGAATCTCATTTTAAAACGCTACAAAGCGTTGGGGGATTTCAGCAAGGAACTGCAACAATACGAAGCGCTTTTGGCTCAAGCATCCACGGGAATCGCATAAATCCCAAAAGGACTATCTGCTACAAAATGCGATCATCAGAAAAATCGCCACGAACAAGAGAAACGGCAGAATTTTCAATAAGAGCGTAATCGCGCAAGCGTCTTTTGCTGTGCCAAGACCGAAAAGCGTCAAAACGCCGAGCACGATGAGAAAAGTCGTCAGCATGAATCTCCATTTAACGGAAAGCGAAATACACCGCTCCAATCAGGCACAACGCGGACCAGAGATAATCCCATTTCAGCGGCTGATTCATAACCAGCACCGCAAACGGCGCAAAAACAGTCAGCGCAACCGCTTCCTGAATCACCTTGAGCTGAACGACATTCAACGCCGAATAGCCGTAGCGATTGGCAGGCACCTGAAGCATATATTCAAAAAGGGCAATTCCCCAACTGACCACAGCGGCGATATACCACGGTTTGGAATCGAGAAACTTGAGATGCCCATACCAGGCAAATGTCATGAACAAATTGGAGCAGACCAAAACGCCCGCCGTAATCAAAGCGACTTTCAACATATTCGTGAAGCATCCTCAAGGCAGCATCCATCCTGCCTATTTTGCTCATCATTTTTACCGACAAAATAAAGAGCGCACAAAACAAAAAAAGCTGTCGCCATGGCAGAATGAAAAGCAATCCAGGCGGCAAAAAGCGCAGCGACCAGCGCAAACATCGAAAAGGAAACCTCTTGAATGTCAGCAAAGGATTCGTCGTCCAGCGCATCAAATTCCGCCGGGGAAATCCCCCACAGCGAAAAAAGCAAGTCCCCGCCCGAAACGTCTTCGCCGACTTCTTCGGCAAGAGTGTGCTTGTCAAACAACGGCTGGATGTATTTGCAACAGTTGAAATCCGAAGCGACAGAAAGCGACGCTGTAATTCCCAAAAAGAACAGCAACCAGCGACGCCCCCGAAAAGCAGCCCGGGCAAGGCACGCACCCATCAAAATTCCCACGAACCATTCCGCGCCAAAAAAGAAATTCCACAAGACGCGAAGCGAGACGCTTCCCTGAACAATGGAATAAAGCGGCGACAAGACCGTCAAAGCGACCGCCCCAAAGACGAACAAATTCCAAGTGTTTTGCAGCAATTTCTTTTCCCGAGTTTCTGTCGGCAAGCTCCGTAAAATCGCCCGGAACAAATAGGCGAATCCCCAAACCGAAAACAAAAATAGCAGAGGCAAAACGACATCCGCCACCGTGAACAAAGTCGAGAAAATGGAAAGCATACCCAAAAAATCCAGAGCATAAAGCCCCGCATAATAAAGCGCGCAAATCGGGACTATCGCCGCAGAAAGCAGAGCGAGAAAAAGCGAAAATTTTACGGGATACTTTTTCATACTCTTCAAAATTAGCATTGTTTACAAAAATTTCGCACTCTTTTTACAAAATGGCATTTTCTTTTCACCCTTATTTAAGTATACTATTTCCGTCTACTTGAGTTAAGAGACGAAATCGCCGGGAAGACAACCTTGGCAAGGGAAAAAGATGAAAGAAGAAAACAAACGCCTGCTCGGCAGGGAATACGAAACCTGGAACAGGGAATTTTTCGTTAAAAGCAATCCGATTGACGAAGATGACGGTTCCTGGTGGAACGACGAAAAGTAAACCCGCCGTTCCAAAGCCCAAGCAACCCTGGAGATTTTCTTCGGGGTTTGTTTTTTTTTGTAGACAATCGTCCGTTGATTTATCGGCTACATCAATTATAATAGAAGCATGACAAATGGCGAATATAGCGAACTCGGCAAACTCGGAGAACGATTAAAAAATTGCGGAAAGAAAGAAATTTGTCGCAAGAAGACTTTGCCGATGCGACTCAATTGGATAGAACATACGTGTCGGGGCTGGAGCGGGGCGTGCGCAATCCGTCTTATTTGACCCTTTTGAAAATAGCGAAAGCGTTGCATATAACGTTGAAAGAATTGTTTTGGGAAAACGGTTGATGGACAAAATTAAGATTTGCGGAATACGTAGCCATTCAAAGGCTTCTGAAAAATATGTCGATGTCGTTTTTCACTATCCGAACGGTATTTGCGTAAAAACTTCTGTTCCGATTCAATACAGAAGAACGGGGCTTGATATTCCAGAAAACGATTCAAATAAAATGCATGAGTATCTTGAGAACGTTTACAAAGAAATAAATCCCGCAAAATGGAAAAATTGGAAAAAAGAACAGGGTGCATTTTGGAAAGGGACAAAAGCCGACGTCACAAAGCCGTTTTTTGACAAGCTCGCTGAAGATTTTAAATACAAATGCGTGAACTGTGAACTCCCGCAAAATCCGAACTGGGCGAGAAGGGTTCAGGACTTAAAAGAATGTGGCTATACAATCGCAACAAAGCTTTCCGAATTTTGTCCGAAATGCAAAAAAACGACAACCCATTTGGTACTCGTGCCGCTTAAGCGCGGAGGAATAACAGGATACGAAACGTGGAGTCCGAAACTTCGTGCAAGAATTGTCAACCTTTTGAAAAGGTACGACGCGTTCGAAGCGAAACAGACGAAAAAGGAAGGGCTTTTGCCCGACCATAAATTTTCGGAAATTCGTTGGGACAACAGCACAAAGCGAGAAAGCCTTGAAAATCTGACCGATGAGGAAATCCTGCGGGACTTCCAGCTCATTTCGAACCAACGGAATCAGCAAAAGCGCGAGGTTTGCAGAAAATGCTTTCAAACAGGCGAGCGCGGGATTATTTATGGAATTCCTTTCTTTTATGAGGGGACTGAAAAATGGAATCCGTCGATTCCAAAGACCGGCAAGGAAGCGGAAAAAGGCTGCATTGGCTGCGGCTGGTATGATATTGAACGGTGGCGGAAAGAACTCATAAAAAAGCTTTCTAAATAACGCACTTGCTGTAAGCCCCCCGAGGTTGAACAAGGGAAATCCTTTGAATTTTTTCCTCCGACCATTCGGAGGATATTGAAGAAAGCACTTTTTCAAGTCTGGCATTTATGCAAAGGTTCCGCTCGTTTTTTCTTCTCAAGATTCCTGCACAACCTACCGGAGAAATGAATAGATTTTCGGCAGCGTTTACTTCTACAATTTCGGCAATGTTTGAAGGCTTTATATTTTCCGGGATTTCCGTTCCGTTCAACACAACGCCGTCTTGAAGCGTTACAGGTTCTTTTCCCAAATCAAGCAAGAACGCAGAATCGCCCAAAGAAGCCGTCTTTGCCCACAATCCAAAGTCATCTTTGCTGATAAGGAATTGTTCCACCGGGTAATTCTTAATTCTTGAACCAATCCATTTTACAACCGGCACTGCCCATGAATTTCCGACACCTTGATAGCGGTTTGTCGGTCGGACAGAATCAACGAGCGTATAATTGTCCGGAAATCCCATTAGACGTTCGCATTCGAGCGGGGTAAACCTCCGAAGACGGTCGTCCTGCACAACAAAAAGAGAACCGTTATAGGCTGCGGCATTTCCGTTCCATTTTGTTCCATAAGCCGAATAAAGGCAGTCCGTGTATTCCCGGAAAACTTCAAAACGGTGTCCGTCCTTTTCTGTCCCGCCCAAGTTGAACTTGGAAAATTTTGGCAAAGCTAATAAGGGAGTCTGTCAGATCTGTTGGTTAGCCCAATAATCCTCACGTTCTCTTGTCGCATTATACAATTTTGTTCTTCGTTCTGCAAGTCGTTCCTCCATCTTTCCTGCGAAAACCTCGTCAGGAGTCAGGAATCCGATTGCGGAATGTAGCCGTTCCGAGTTGTAGTAATTGATCCAGTCCGACATTTTCCTCTTTGCATCGGAATAGTCCTGGTAAGCGTCACGACGGACTTCCTCCGCCTTGAGGGTCTTGTGAAAACGTTCCACTTTCCCGTTGCTTTGCGGATGGAAGG